>NZ_JBQAGB010000003.1:0-328605 GCF_051916145.1 Bacillus cereus group sp. MYBK245-2
TTAAATAATGTTCAACGGCATTTCTTTTTAATTCGAATTTATATTTTCTAGACATAATAAAACCGCACCTCCAATTGTTAGTTATTTGTCTAACAAATTGGGTGCGGTTCAAAGCAGGGTGGTTCTCGCTTTTTTGTATACAGAAATTAGCCACGGACCGACGTATCTTCTACCGATGACAACGCCTACTACACTTGTATGAAGAATGTATCGGTTTTGATATTATCGATCCATCTTTGTATGGCCATGAAATATTAGATTTTTTAAGTGAGTGTTAGAAAGAAGGAGGACTCGATTAAATCGGTTCTCTTTTTCATTTAGCGATGAGGGGGAATTTTGAAGATAGAAAAACTAAGCCCCCTTATTACAAACCTAAAAAGCGCCTTGGGAGAGAGGCGCTCTTTAGGTGAATGTATTGTAATGACTATTCGGTTTATTATATGTAAGTTGCTGAGGAAGTGTTTTATAAAAAAACGTTATTACCCTCTGTATTTTTTTATAAATTTATAAAACTTTTCCATACAGTGCGTCGTCTAATATATGGGAAGGAGGAAGTGGTGTGGATGAATTAACGGTAGAAGCGTTTGAAATAGAAGATAAGGAACTCCTTATCGATGAAATTATGAACAAGTATGGGCAAGAAGTGCTGCAACTTGTGTATTCATATGTAAGCAATAAAGAGGTTGCGGAGGATTTAACGCAAGATATATTTGTAAAATGTTATAAATCTCTTCATACATACAAAGGGAATTCGAACTTAAAAACATGGCTATGGAGAATTGCAATTAATCATTGTAAGGATTATTTAAAAAGTTGGTATAACAAAAAAGTTATTGTTACAGAGGATGACTTTACGTATATGGAAAGTCAAAAAGAAAGTGTGGAACAAACAGTTATTCAAAATGCGGAGGATCGTGAACTGGCTTCTGCAATAATGAATTTACCGATCAAATATCGAGAAGTTATTTATCTATTTTATTATGAAGAGTTATCAATTAAAGAGACTGCGATTGTAATAGATGTGAAGGAAAATACGATAAAAACGAGGCTGAAAAAAGCGAAGGAGCTTTTGAAGAAAGGATTGGAGGAATAATCAAATGGAAGATCGATTAAAAGGCCTGCGAAAATCAATGGAGAATACAACGTTTAAACATTTGAGTTTTTCTGATCAACATCGAAAACGAGTGCGTGAAAAAATCAATCAATCGTCCGAAAAGGAAGAAGATATCCTTTTAGCAGTGTTGCAACTTCTTATGAATGAAAAAACAGGTTATGAATTGATGCAGTTACTGCGCGGGAGAGGGATTCAAAAATTCGAAGGGGATGAAGGGTCTCTATACACGTTATTACATCGTCTAGAACAGAATCGCTTTATCCAATCTAGCTGGGATCATGCAGGAGCGAAATATTATCAATTAAATGATAAAGGAAACAAGATGCTGCGGAAGGCAGAGAAAAATGCTACGAAGGCGCAATTTATATTAAAAGGATTAGTACAGGAGTGAGAAAAAATTGAACAAAAAAGGGGAGCGTTTTTTAAAAGAAGTTACGAACCATATTAAATCAAAAGAAGCGAAGGACTTAGTAGCAACTGAACTGAATTTTCACTTGAAACAGGCTAAGAATATGTGGATGGGTAAAGGGTTAAGTGAGGAAGTTGCTGAAGATAAGGCTGTTGAGCAAATGGGGAGTCCAATTAAACTTGGCCGGGAACTGAACAAACTACATAAGCCAAAGGTGGATTGGTTTTTAATTGGTTTATTAGTGATTGCGATGGGATTAGGGTTCTTGCCGGTTATAGCTTTTGGACATACAAATGATTTACTACTGAATAAGGTGATTTTTGTTATTCTCGGTGTTGCAACAGTTGTAGTGATGATGCTGATTGATTACCGGAAATTAGAAAGACTCGGATGGCTGTTTTATACAATCGGTGTACTTATCTTGTTAGCTATAAAATGTTTTCCAACTGGTTACGTGATTGGGGAAGCAATAATAAAAATTGGCCCTATCAAAATTGACTGTTTAATGACGATACCATTCTTTTTTCTAGCTTGGGCTTCTTTTTTCAATAATAGTAGGTTGAAGTTTATACATCTTCTCATGTTGTACGTATTTTCTTTATATCTATTTTCAGCTACATCAATTCTTTTACCAATTTTCATCTATATTACGATGGTATTCGTTATGCTTTGGTGGAGTAAGCTAGGAAAGAAAACGGCATGGCTCATTACAATATTACCAGTTTTACCCTTTATTATTAGGGATCTATTTTCCTGGTCTGCTGTAAAAGAATACCGGATAGCTAGAATTTTAGGATTTATAAACCCGGAGCATGATCTATGGTATTTACGTTTGAAAGAGGCGATGTCTTCAGCAGGTTGGTTTGGTACATATGGAAATATAAAGGCTATCCCTGCTGCCCATACTGATTTTGTATTCGCGAGTTTGACTTACTATTATGGATATGTGCTTGCGCTAGTTCTTGTCTTGATTCTGTCTCTTTTTGCAGTAAGAATAATGAACATAGCTTATAAAATCAATGATGGCTATGGTAAATTGCTTCTCGTTGGTGGAGTGACTCTTTTCACAATCCATTTCATTTGTAACGTTGGCATGATTCTTGGGATATTACCACGTTTTTCTATATCGTTACCTTTTATTAGCTATGGATTGATACCAACTCTGTTTCATGCATTTATAATGGGAATTGTGTTGAGTGTATATCGACGTAAAGATATGTCGTTTAGAATGAGAAAGACACCTTGATACTTATTATAAGTTGCATATAAAGGTATTTATTATTATGATCAAGTACAAACGTAAATAGATAGCAAAAGGGGGGTATGATAAATAACCCTCTTTTCGTGTTTAAATAAGTGCACTTGCTTTTATAGAAGTACATAATTCAGAACGAGAAATTGATTCAGCTAGCTGCTGTAAATAAGCATATTCTGTCGCATCTTTTTCAGAAGTGTTAGGATCTAGTAAAGGTGAAGAAAGAAGTACGTCAATCGTAAGTATGTCTGCATCATGAAAAATGATGTTATAGCCTGCAAATACAGGGCGTTTTATGAAATTTAAGTAAGTGCGTGTTTGCATGCGTATCACTATTTTATGTACAATAAAAGAAAAGCCTCTTATGAGATGGGGAGAGAAATTTTCATGTCCAGCCAACAATTAGTGAATTTACGCATTGATTTTGCTTTTAAACAATTATTGTTTGTTCGTTGGTTGGTTATTATTACTTCCGGCAAACGAGGATGAACAACTAACCCAAACATTGGAGGACATTGCGATGAACCATGATCCGATTTTACAAAAAGCGATGAATAAATGGGAGCGTATGAGTCAAGATTCTTCTTTCCGACAAGCATATGAGGCAAGAGAGAAAGCTTTAATGGATGAAGCCGCAAAGTTCGCTCATGCTCGTAATGAAGGAAAGAAAGAGGGGATTGAAGAAGGTAAGATTCAATTAATTCGTGGAATGCATAAAAACGGAATGACAATCGAAGATATTGCAAAGTTTACAAATTTACGTTTAGAAGAAATACGAGGCATTGTACAAGTCTAAATGATAAAAAGAACACCTCCATTGAATTTGCATACTTAATGTGCGAATTCGGGAGGTGTTCTAATATGTGTCCCGTTTTCGGGGTTCACTTCAATTATCAAGGTGTTTTCATTATAAGCTCAAAACTCTCCGAATCAGCCTCAAGTATAAAAGGATTAACCTCGCCAACGCTATAAAGTTGTAATTCATGCATTGCGCGCGTACAAGCAGTGTAGAACAATCTACGAACGCTCTCATCACTGTACACATCTTTAGAAGCATCGTAAATAATAACAGCGTCAAATTCAATACCCTTCGCTAAATAAGCAGGGATCACGACGATGCCTTGCTCATACTCGGCTGAGTTACTCTTCACGAGTTTAATATTCTCGATATGATTAAGCGCTTCGTAAGCAGCTGCACTTTCGGCTGCAGATTTACATATAATTGCGATCGTATTGTGCTGCTCTTTTTGTAGTGCAGCAACTTTGGCAGTAATATGTTTGTGCAGTTCGCTATCATTTGATACTTTCGTCACTGTAGGTTTCTCACCGTCACGTTCAAAGGCGTGAATGTTCTTTCCTTCTGGTACGAGAGCACGTGTGAATTCAATAATCGGTTTTGTTGAGCGATAGCTACGAGTTAAGTTAATGCCGTTCGTTTCGTCTGGTCCGTATAAATTCGTAAGTGTATCGAAATTCACCGTTTCACTCGCATGGGCAAATATTGCTTGGTTAAAGTCTCCGAGTACTGTCATTCTTGCGGCAGGGAAGAGACGTTTTAAAAACTCGAACTGAAACGGTGAATAATCTTGCGCTTCGTCTACGAGTACGTGTTTAATCGATCTGTTCGTTTGGAAGCCTTCAATTAACTCTTTTAAAAGTAAAAATGGAGTCGCATCCTCGTAATATAGTTTTCCTTCATCGAGCATGTTCACCGTTAAAGAACAAATGTCATCCCATTCTTTCGGTTTTTCTCCAGTCCCCCATGATGCATCTGTGAAAAGTTGTTTATATATGCCCGTGAAATTGATAAAGCGTAATGTTTGAACGCCTTTACGCAGTGGCTTCAATTTTTTACGGACAATCATACGTCCAAGTACTCTCGTTTCTTTTTCAAAATCTTGAAAGGAGTTGTCGTCAAACTCACCTTTTTTTTGTAAATATTTATAAGCCTTTTGGTATTCATCTTTACTAAGTAATTCAATTTCCTCTTCTACCCAAGGCTTTTTCAGTTCTGTTTTTTCAATTTCATCTATTTGTTTATTTAGCCAATCCGTTAACTTTTCAATTCGATTATGGAAGCGGAGGGAGGAATCGGTATTGTAAAACTGCTCTGTAATTTCTTTAGCAGAAACAATTAACTTTCCTCTAAATTTCATTCCCCTAAATAGCATGCCTGAAGATTCAAGAGATTCTCTGTACGTTCTAATCATTTCGAAAAATTGAGTAGATGCCTTAAATCGGATGCTCGCATTTCTCGTTTTATAGGTAGGGCTATTCGTTTCAGTTAGCATATATTCTAATTGCTCATAAGGATCTTCAACATCAAATGACTTGCTTAGTCTATGGTTTAAATATTCTTGGAATGTCACTTGCTGCATATTTTCTTCGCCAAGTTCAGGTAGTACGTTAGATACGTAGCTATTGAACATAGAGTTAGGGGAGAAGAGAATAATTTGATCCGCTTTGAGCCATTCGCGATATTTATATAGTAAGTAGGCGATTCGTTGCAGCGCAGCAGACGTTTTACCGCTACCAGCAGCTCCTTGCACGATAAGAAGTCGGCCTTCATCGTGACGAATAATTTCATTTTGCTCGCGCTGAATTGTAGCAACGATACTTTGCATATGTTTGTTCGTACCTTTTCCGAGCGCTTGTTGCAAGATCTCATCACCAATTGTAAGGCTCGTATCGAACATAGAATCAATCTCGCCATTTTGAATAATGTATTGTAATTTTTTCTCCACATTACCGTGAATTACGCCTCCTGGTGTACTGTATTCAGCCGGTCCTGGTGGATAATCATAGTACACACTCGAAATAGGTGCGCGCCAGTCATATATAAGAAAGTTTTCTCCGCTTGCATCAGTAAGCGTGGCTACACCGATATAAATTTTCTCCGCAGCAGGTTCTCCTTCTTCTTTAAAATCAATTCTTCCGAAATAAGGTGCTTTATGCATGCGTCTTAATGCGGCAAGTCGATTAAAGGTGTGCTTATGAGTAATTTGTGTGACAGCTAGTGACTGAGCTTGTTGCCTTAAGTTGATAACTGTTTCCAGATAATCATCAAAAGTATCAGTGTTCACTTTCACATCATCCCAAAAGTGTTTACGAATATTGATTACTTCTGCCCGGCGTCTGCCAGTTTCGTTTTCCAGTTTATCAATTTGCTCCGTAATTGTTTCAATTACGGTATCCAATCGTTTTTGCTCTAAATCAAGTTTTTTGTTCATACGGTAAGCACTCCTTTAAAAGTGAAAAATAGAGGTTGACTGAAGATGTGTTTTGGTGTACAATTAAGATACGGATAAATACGTTCTTTGTATTTTGTAAAATGTGTTTCTGTACTAATTTAACATAGTTTTTTAATTTAATCAATGAATAATGAGACAAGACTCTAATTTCCTGTATAGTTTGAGGAGGTTAGGGTCTTTTTGTTTTTTAGTTGTTGCTTGCTGTATTCAGCATTAACTGCACGTACAGGCCTAATTGGTGTGGTTAATAATGAGAGGGGGGACAAAACTCATCTGATTAAAGGATCACTTTATTGTATGTTCGAGTACTTAGTTATATTTTTGTAAATAAAATTTTTTATTCTTTATATATAGAAAAAGAGTTTTATTATTAAAAATATAAAAAAATAGCTTATTAAAATTAAATTCCTATTATATACTAAAATATGTATAGAAATGTAATATTTATTTTATGCAAGGCTTGCCTTGGGAGGAGAGAGAGAAGTGAAAGAATGTCCAATATGTTTAGATGGGGTGGAATATCCTAAAAATGTTGGGGAATGTCCGAAGTGTAAAAACTTTTTAAGGATGAAAAAGAAATCAGCGAATACTACGGTAAATGATGATTTTGCGGATGTATTTGATAATACTTTCTATGAAGAAAAGAAGCCCATCCCCCCTAATAAAACAACTGATCCATTTGAATCTACATATACGGAGCAGCAAACAAGTGCAGCGAGAGAAACAATAAAAGTAAGTAAGGCTAAAAAGAATGGATCAATAAAAGGGCAGGTAAGTAATTTTCAAGAGGATGTAATACCAGGTAAAATGCTTGGAAGATGGTTTGATGCATGTATAAAAGGAATTCCATTTATGAAGGATGGATATATGAATACATTCCAAGTGTATGATCAAGATGGAGAAGGGCATGAAGTAGTTGTATATGGAAAAATTGTAAGAGGGAAAATTGGAGATCATAATTTAGTTCAAGTGTTTGGAAAGCGCGATCGTCATGGGACAGTAGTAGCTAAGCATATTGAAAATTTAAATAGCAACACGACAGTTTCAGTCAATAGTGGTATGTCAGCAAATAGTGTAAGATTTTTGACGGCAATTATTATATTCTTATTATTCTCTATTATTAATTTTGTTATTTCTTTTGACTGGATTGGGCTTGTTAATTTAGTGGTATCTGTCATTTTAACTTTCTTATCAAATATATTTGTTGCCATATTACCGTTAATCATCGTTCTTTTTGGAATTTGGATAATGATTAAAAAGGTTTTTCGTTAAATAGATTATGAAAATGAGCACTCAAAAGTATGAGTGCTTTTTTATGCAGTCTTTAGTTTATTAATGGGGGGATTTCTTTGCGCTTACATAACATAGATACAGTAGAAATAAGAGAAAAAGATCATTTATTGAGAAAGTCTTATTTGGATAAATCGAATTTAAGTCCGGATTTAAATATGGAACCATTGGGACAACTTAGTTTCGTTAAAATAAAAGGTCTTGCAAATTTTTGGGAGGGAAAGGACGAAAAGGAATTTGACTTTGATGCCATTATGAGTGATGTGCTTAGTGGTTTTTCATCTTTACAGTCAACGTTTACATTTTTACTGATTGGTAGTCCGAAAGAAATAGGTGTTTATGTTGGAACGGATCAATTCAATCAGTCCATTTTATCTTCTTCATTGCATGCCTCATATCCTTATGCCAAATTGCAAGAAGTTGAAATGGATGAGATGTCACAGAAGTTACGTTCCATCGGGAATAACGGAGGAATTATTACAGGTATCCCGACTAATAAAACTTTTGGGGAAAGTAAGAGTCAACAAATTGAACGTTTATGTACCGGGATGTATGGGAGTTCTTGGGCGTATATTGTGGTTGCGAAGTCGATGAGTCCTTTTCAAGTAACGTTAGCGCATGAAAGGGTATTGAATGAAATTGATAACGTAAGTAAGTTTATTAAAGTATCAGAATCAGGTGGAAGTCTAGGTAAGGAATCTTGGGAAGTAACGAACTTAACCATTCAAAAGTACGTGGACAACCTTAATTCATTAGAAGAGAGTATGGATAGTGGAAGAACGATGGGAATGTGGAGAGTTGCTGGATATTATTTGGCGGATCAATTCATAAATGCAACAAAATTACGAAACTTAATTACTTCTGTTTATAATGGTGAACAATCTAAACCGGAGAGAATACGAACTTTACCTGTAGATAACATTTTATACTATGCATCTAATTTTCAGTTTCCAGCGAATGAATTACCACGCCAGAAGGCTATGAAGCATCCGATAGGAGTATGGGATTTGCATGGTGAAGGGATTACGAAGGAAGTTCATTGCTATAAGTATTTGTATCAAACGATTTTGCCGACTGGAGAGCTTTCAACTTTATGCCAAATCCCACGGAAAGAAATGCCGGGTTTTTATATTGATCAGTATGTGGAGTTTGATGTTGCGAACCGTCGTTCAATCCATGATGAAAGTAATAGTTTTACAGTAGGAAAGATCATTAATGGCAATGAAGAAATAAAGTCGTATGAAAAATTAGAGCCAAGTAATCTCATCTATGATATGGATTTAATGGATTTAAGCCGACATGGTTTAATTGTAGGAATTACGGGTGGAGGTAAGTCTAATACTTCTAAAGGACTGCTTCGTAATTTATGGAATAAACACCGTATTCCTTTCATGGTAATCGAATCAGCTAAACGGGAATATTGGGAAATGTACAATATGGAAGGTTTTGAAGATGTTTTAGTCTTTACCTTGGGAGCGGAGGATGAAAATTCTGTTCCGTATCGAATTAACCCATTTGAAAAAATAGAAGGCGTTCCATTACAGACTCATATTGATTATGTGCTATCAACTTTTAAGGCGAGCTTTGAGCTTTATGCACCAATGCCGCATGTTTTAGAAACTAGCATTTATCAAATATATGAAGATCGAGGCTGGGACATATTAAGTAATAAAAATAAATACGGTGCAAATGTTTTTCCAACCTTAGATGACTTATATTACAAAGTTGATGTTGTTGTTGATAATTTAGGATATGATCAACGCTTAA
The DNA here is from genome assembly GCF_051916145.1 of Bacillus cereus group sp. MYBK245-2. Taxonomy (NCBI): domain Bacteria; kingdom Bacillati; phylum Bacillota; class Bacilli; order Caryophanales; family Bacillaceae; genus Bacillus; species Bacillus cereus group sp. MYBK245-2. Next base: position 9,087 of record NZ_JBQAGB010000003.1, read on the forward strand.
AATCAGATATTACGGCAGCACTTAAGGCAAGGATACACTCATTACGTGTTGGTGGCAAAGGTGCCATGTTAAATACAGATAAGTCTATTCCAATTGCGGATTTATTGTCTCGACCTGTCATTTTGGAACTAGAAGATATAGGCGATGATGATGTAAAAGCATTTATGATGGGAATTATTTTAGTTCAACTTTATGAATATAGAAGGACGAAACTTACTAGAAATAAAGGATTTGAACATCTGATTTTAATTGAAGAAGCACATAGATTGTTAGCTAATGTATCAGGTGGCGGGGAAGGGAATGTTCGTGCGAAATCAGTAGAGTTTTTTACAAATTTATTAGCCGAAATTCGTAGTTATGGACAAGGTTTTTTAATTGCGGATCAAGTTCCAACGAAACTAGCTCCGGATACATTAAAAAATACTAATTTAAAAATTGTTCATAGAATTGTTATGCAGGAAGATCGTGAGTTAATTGGACAATCTATGAATATGACACAAGAACAAATTGAATACATTAGTTCTTTAAGAAGAGGATTTGCTGCTGTTTATGCAGAAGGAGATATGCGGCCAAAACTCGTACAAATGCCTTATGTAAAGGAAGATTTTGATTATTCAAGAAGAACTGTTATTCAAAATGTGAAAGATGCAGTGAAAAACGAATTTCATCATTATGATAGAAAATATGATTTTGGTCCTGCTTGCGCCTTTTGTATGGATAAGTGTAACCGTCGTGAAGAGATGGGAAAAATAAAGGGATTTATTGTAAAGCAAAATTGGTTACGCGACATGTTAGAGGACGCTAAAAATGCAGAGTTTAAACCAGATTGGTTTGAAGGATTGTTTGAAATGTTGGAAAATAACGGAATGAGTTCACTCCGAAATTATCATACGAGATTATGTACTTTAAATGTCTTTTTAGATAACAGAGATTTAGAAGAAAGCTATAAACGAGAAGCTGTAATAAATTATATGAAACATAATCTATTAAAGGATGAATGAATATGAAAGAATTCGATCGAAAAGACCACGTTGATAAAGTAGAGGAAGAAGACAAACTTGAAGAAAAGAAAGAAAAAAGTATAGAGGAAGCAAGCAAGAAGAAGCAGGCTTATAATTTTGATAAATATAATGAACAATTTGAGGGGCGTAAGCAGGAAACGATTGAAGATGAACTTGCTGAAAATAATCGGAATATTAGTTTTGATAAATATCAAAAGCAATTAAATAAGGACATAACAGAGCAGCAAAATGAACAAGATGAAATAAATCCTGAGGTAGATTCTCCGGAAGTTATGGAGGCCAAAAAGGTTGAAAAGGAAAATATCGAGACCAAAAAGCGGCTTGAGAATATGGAAGAAAATGCGGAAGAAATAAAGGAAGCAAAAGAATCTCTAGAAGGAACAAATGGAGGAAAGAATCCAGAGCGAGTAGAAGAAACGCCGAAGCAAGAAGAAATAGAAGAAGGCAAGAAACTAGAACAGTCGGAAGAAGCTGGAGAAAAAAATCTAGAGCAAGTAGAAGAAACGCCGAAGCAAGAAGAAATAGAAGAAGGTAAGAAACTAGAACAGTCGGAAGAAGCTGGAGGGAAGAATCCAGAGCAAGTAGAAGAAACACCGAAGCAAGAAGGAACAGATGGAGAAAGCCAACTTGATCAGGCAGGAGAAACAACAGAAGAAACTGGAGAGAAGAACCCAGAGCAAGTAGAAGAAATGCCGAAGCAAGTGGAAACAGAAGAAGGTAAGAAACTTGATCAGTCGGGAGAAACAACAGAAGAAGATGTGGAAAAGAACCCAGAGCAAGTAGAAGAAACACGGAAACAAGAAGAAACAGAAGAAGGCAAGAAACTTGATCAGTCGGAAGAAACAGGAGAAAAGACTCAAGAGCAAGTAGAAGAAACGCCGAAGCAAGAAGGAACAGATGGGGAGCAGGCACTTGATCAGTCGGAAGAAGCAGGAGAAAAGAACTCAGAGCAAGTAGAAGAAACGCGGAAACAAGAAGAAACAGAAGAAGGCAAGAAACTTGATCAGACGGAAGAAACAACAGAAGAAGCAGGAGAAAAGAACCCAGAGCAAGTAGAAGAAATGCCGAAGCAAGTGGAAACAGATGGAGACAAGAAACTTGAACAGTCGGGAGAAACAACAGAGGAAGATGTGGAAAAGAACCCAGAGCAAGTAGAAGAAACGCCGAAACAAGAAGGAACAGATGAAGGCAAGAAACTTGAACAGTCGGGAGAAACAACAGAAGAAGATGTGGAAAAGAACCCAGAGCAAGTAGAAGAAACGCCGAAACAAGAAGGAACAGATGGAGAAAACCAACTTGATCAGGCAGGAGAAACAACAGAAGAAACTGGAGGGAAGAACCCAGAGCAAGTAGAAGAAACGCCGAAACAAGAAGAAACAGATGGAGAAAACCAACTTGATCAGGCAGGAGAAACAACAGAAGAAACTGGAGGGAAGAACCCAGAGCAAGTAGAAGAAATGCCGAAGCAAGAAGGAACAGATGAAAGCAAGGCGCTTGATCAAACAGTAGAACCAACGGAAGAAGCAGGAGAAAAGAACCCAGAGCAAGTAGAAGAAATGCCGGAGCAAGTGGAAACAGATGAAGGCAAGAAACTTGATCAGTCGGGAGAAGCAACAGAAGAAGATGTGGAAAAGAACCCAGAGCAAGTAGAAGAAATGCCGAAACAAGAAGAAACAGAAGAAGACGAGGCGCTTGATCAGTCAGAAGAACCATCGGAACAAGAAGTGCAAGATGATGAGAAACCCTCTGAGACAAGAGAGAATATAGAAGGAACTGATTCGTCGGAAGGTTCAAGAGAAGAAGAAACTGTTAAAAAAGAGTTTGAGCCGAGAAGTGAGACTGAAGAAGAATCGGGATTCGACCTAGATAAATTGTTTGATCAGAAAAAGAAAGAGATAGATCAACGAACGATTGGACAAATTTTAAAAGAAAGAAAAGATGCTTGGAGAGAAGCTGGCTATGGTGATAGTTTTAAAGAAATGTGGAAGAATGCCATACAAGCACAAGTGGATGCAGCGAAAGAAGGTAGATTGTGGGAATATAACAAAGAAGAGTTTCGTAAAGAGATAAAGCATGTGTATGAAGATGGAATGAAGTTAGCAAATAAAGTAATTGAAAATAATAAAATACTAGGTCCTATAAAAGAAGTGCTAGAAGAGCGGAATAAAAAATGGAATGAAGCTGGCGAAGGAAAATACACACTGAAAAGTAGTATTGAGGCGCAAATAGAAGCCGCAAAACAAGGGCCAAAAGCATGGTGGGAGTACAATAAGAAAGAGTTTAGTAAAGAGATAAAAACTGCGTATGAAGATTGTGCAAAAATGGCGGATAAAATTACCGACAATTATCAAACGTTAAAAAATATAAAAGTGTCACTGGAAGAGCGTCATCAAAAACGGATAGAAGATGGTGAAGGCGCAACGTTATTAGAAATGTGTAAAAATAGCGTGAGGGCACAAATAGATGCGGCAAAAGAAGGTAGATTGTGGGAATATAACAAAGAAGAGTTTCGTAAAGAAATAAAAAATGTGTATGAAGACGGCGTGAAAATAGCAGATAAAATTACTGATACTTATAAGGTAATAGCAAATGCAAAAGTATCATTGAGAGAGAGACATGAAAAGCGAATAGAAGATGGCGAGGGCGCAACGCTATTGGAAATGTGTAAAAATAGTGTAAGAGCACAAATAGATGCAGCAAAAGAAGGTAGATTGTGGGAATATAACAAAGAAGAGTTTCGTAAAGAAATAAAAAATGTGTATGAAGATAGTATGAAAGTAGCAAATAAAATGATAGAAGGTAATAAAATACTATTTTCTATAAAAGAGGTTGTCATAGAACGCGAGAAAATATGGAGCGAGTCTGGAGACGAAAAGTACACATTGAAAGGTAGTATTAAAGCACAAATAGAAGCGATAAAGCAAGGGCCGGCAGAATGGTTTAAATATAATAAAGAAGAGTTTAGTAGAGAAATAAAAACAGTTTATGAAGATAGTATGAAAGTAGCGGATAAAATCATTGATAAGTATAAGCCGTTAGCTGATGCAAGAGATGTTTTGGAAGCACGTGATAAAAAATGGAGAGAAGCTGGTGAAGCAAATACGATAATAAGTAGTTTTAAGGCGCAGCTAGAGGTAGCTAATAAGAGCCCAAAAGCATGGTGGGATTATAATATAAAAGGTATTCAGAGAGAAACGAGACATCTGTTTGAAGATGGAAGAATGTATCTTATCAAATATATGGACACACCAGGGTTATTTGATGAAGTTGATGATAAGGCTTCTGAGAAAAAAGATGATACAAAAAAGTTCAAGAAATAGAAAGGAAGGGGATAGAGGATCAAATAGATGAAGAAGATCTATCTCATTTTGAAGAAAATAATACACACTCTGTTTTTGCTCCAAATAGTGAAAGTGTAGTGGAAGACGATTTAGAGCAAGAGATGCAGCGAGAATTAAATGATACAGTTGTTGATGTGGCAGAGAAAACTTTAGGTAAAGAATATAAAAACTATAAAGCTGTGGAATATACTGGGACAACTAAAGTTGATGGGGAAGCAAGGGATATTAGCAGACGGGTTTTTCAAAGGTTAGATATTGATTACGAGAGAATTGACTTGAAAACTGGTATGACGAACGTTCAATTGATGAAAAAAGGAAGAGCACCAATTTGGAAAGATGGAACCGCTATAGAGCTTCATCATTTAATTCAAAGAGAGCCAGGCTCAATGGTGGAAATTCCAGCGAGTATGCATGATGAGTATAATAAAATTTTGCATGGTTTAGTGGAGAACGGTGGGAGTTTTAGGAATAACCCTGTATTAAGGAAGCAATATGATAACTTTAGGACAAAATATTGGAGATGGAGAGCTAGACAAATAGAGAATGAACAAATTTAAGAGGTGAAAAGAATTATGGGTCAGAAGGAATTAATTAATTTTATTAATGAAAATATGGAATTAGATGATTTCACAGGTGGGATAGATGAAAAGCAAATAAATACTATTCAAAATAAGCTAGGGGTAGTATTCCCTAAAAGTTATCAATGGTTTCTAATTAACTATGGATCTGGGGGGATGTTTGGTGTTGATATTTTAGGAGTAGCAAAGTCAAATATAGCTTCTGTTGTTATTGAAACAGAAAGGTTTAGGGATTTAGGATTAGATAAAAATTTAGTTGTTATCGAAGATAGCGGAGAATACGCTTATTGTTTATATACAGATGAAATGGAGAATAATGAGTGTCCGGTAATAGTATGGGATAGACAAATGGGGATTGATGAAACAATTGAAGCAAATAATTTTTATGAGTTTTTTTTGCGAAGATTAATAGATGCAAAAGAAGCGTGGGAAGAAGATTTTTAATGTAGATAAGTGACCTTATAGAGAATCGTTGCAAGGAAATAATAGTATACTCGCAGAGTCGGTAGACAATTATGTGAAAGAGAAACTCGGTGTAGATGAAATTCCCGAAGAAATAAGTGAAACATTACAAGAGGGAATGGAAGAAATTATGGATGAACTTGCAAGTGAAATAACGGAATGCATATTAGGAGAAGTTGTTCCGTTTCTTCGTCACATTCGTACACGTGTTGAGGAAGGGAAAGAAAATGGTGAAGGTGATACATTTGTAGAACAATGGAAAAATGCCATTGCGCATTATAAAGAATTATTAGAAAGAAAAGAATTCACGAGGGAATTTGTGAAAGGATTGGGAGAAGAAGCTCAAAATTTAGGACGTCACGTTACGTATGCTACGATTGCTATCCCTCGCCTGACTATTAAATTAGGAAAACTGTTGTATAAGCGAAAAAGATAGTAGTTTAATAAAATATTTATGAGGTGGATAAAATGTCAACATTAAAAACAATAAAAGAGAATTTAATACAATCTGTAATTGCATCGGTATTAGCGGTGATTTCGGAAAAAGGATTAAAGCCAGTAGAAGAGTTGAAGATAGATGGATCACCTGTTGCATACACTGGGGATGTAGGGATGTTCATTTCGGCTCTTATTGAATTACATGATATTTTCGAGTTGAACTTTGAAATGGACTTGAACGAAGTTGGGACTAAGTTTCCAACAATTGAATCGCTTGTTGAGTACTTTATGATTCGCATTGTAGATGAAAAAATTTAATGTATTTGTAGTTAAGGTGGCTTGTAGCGTACTTGCTAAAGCCGCCATATTTTTATATCAGAAAATATTTTATGATTTTTCTGAAAAAACACAACAAAAATGGTTGTAGAAGGTATAAAATATACATAAAATGATGTAGTTAAATTACGGGAAATTTTCATTGACGGAACTTTTTTAACTATTTATTATAATTAATGAGTCGTGCTTATGGTAAATTTGTGAAAAAAATGTTAGATTTATCTTATTTGTTATAACAATATGTAGTGAAAAAAGGATATTGAGGAGCTGATTAGGTGATTATTGGTATCGATTTAGGAACAACCAACTCGGCGGTGGCATACATAGATGATAGTGGAAACCCAACAATTTTGCCAAACCGTGAGGGAGAAAGAGTTACTCCATCAGTTATATTTTTTGAAGATGGATCACCTGTTATAGGTTCAACTGCAAAAAGTATTTCTGTATCAGACCCAACAAATACTGTTCAATTTGTGAAGAGACAGATGGGAAATGCAAGTTATAAATTCCCGATAGGTGGAGAGGTATTTACACCTGAGGATCTTTCGGCTCTTATTTTGAAACGTTTAAAAGAAGATGCAGAAGAAGCAATAGGCGCTAAAGTGACGAAAGCTGTTATTACAGTACCAGCTTATTTTGATGATGCGCAAAGAAAAGCAACGCAAGATGCGGGCAGAATTGCTGGTTTACATGTACTTAAGGTAATTAACGAACCAACAGCTGCTGCATTAGCATATGGTTTAGCGAATCGTGAGCAAAAGCAGAATGTAATGGTGTACGATTTAGGCGGAGGTACATTTGACGTGACGCTGATACAACTAAATCAAGATGAAGTAGTTGTTAAGGCTACTGGGGGAGATCGTAACTTAGGCGGTTTCGATTTTGATAACAAAATCTTTGAATTAGTAGAACAGAAATTTGAAGAAGAGCATGGATTAGATTTATATGATGATTTAAATGCAGTACAAGATTTACGTGAGAAAGCGGAAGCTTGTAAAAAAATGCTATCATCTCGTAAAAAATCGGTTATTACACTTTCATCTCAAGGGCGTACAGTAAAAGTTGAAGTGACGAAAGAAAAATTTGATGAACTTCTGTCACCTCTTTTAAGTCGTACGGCTTTAATTATGAAAAATGTTTTGATGGATGCTGAATTATCTTGGGGAGATATTGATAAGATTGTACTTGTTGGTGGATCGACAAGAGTTCCAGCTGTATCAGATTTAATTGAACGTACAACAGGAATTAAGCCTTCAAAAGATGTTAACCCTGATGAAGTAGTTGCATTAGGAGCTGCTATTCAAGGAAGTTTATTACAAGTAGATAATGAAGCGTCTAACAATGCAGAAGAGTTTAAACCAAAAACGAGAGTAGTAGATGTAAACTCACATAGTTTAGGGATTTTAATTCATGATAATAACACTGGTGGATTCATTAACCAAAAAATGATTGTTCGAAATACACCAATTCCAGCTAGTGAAGAAGCTGTCTTTTATACAGTTAATGATGGGCAAACATCTCTTCACGTTCAAGTAACAGAAGGGGAAGACAGTGACCCTGACTTTGTAAAAGTTATCGGTGAATCGAATCTAGATTTAAGAGGATCAAAACCACAAGGATACCCAGTTCGCTTTATTTTTACATATGACGAAAATGGCGTTGTACACGTTTATGGAAAAGATGAAAATACTGGTCAACATTTAGGTGAAATGCAAATTGAAAGAAAATCAAATTTAACAGAAGCAGCAATTGAGAAAAAAGCTGAAAAGTTAGCAGGAATTTCAGTGGAATAACGATTTTTTTTTGATGTATTTTATACGGATAGGGGTGTTTAACCTTTGGAGAATTATTATGAATTGCTGCAGGTCGATCCAAATATTGGAGCAAGCGAGCTGAAAGAGAAGTTAATTGAGGCGCAGCGAAAATGGTTAGGGAGAACGAATGCACCTGATTTAAAGCGTAGACAGGAAGCAGAACGAAAAGTTGAGATTCTTGCTGAGGCTGAGGTAATCCTTTTGGATGAAGCGAAGAGAAGCGAGTATAATCGTATGTTAGAAGGTTCTAAATCCGAAGTGAATACGAATCAACAAGAACAGTTTGATAATCCAACAGAAACTACTGCACAAGAATTAATAGATCTTGCATGGAGTCTATTAGAAGAAGGAAGAGTTGCAGATGCGATTGTTGTAGGGAAAAAAGTCACTGAAGATTATGGAGCTAACGCACACGGATGGGCGATATTAGCGAGAGCACATTATATGTGGAATGAGTTTGATGATGCGATTTATGAGTATAGAAAAGCGATGGATATCGAAACGAATAACGATGTATTCTATTATGATTTATCTGATGTTTATTTGGATCATCCGAAATTAAGCTTCGAAGAGCGATTAGATCACGCTGAAAGATTAACTCAACAAGCATTAAGTATTAACCCGAATGAGCGAGCATATCGTTTCAGAATGGCAGTTATCGCAAGACATAGAGATAATTATGATCAAGCGATTGACATTTTATATCAACTAATTGAAACATATGGGAAAGACCCAAGTCTAGGCAATGAATTAGCTTATAATTACTACTATAAGTGTTTATCAATGCTATACCCTCAAGAGAGTAATGGTGAGACTTATTATAGCTATATTTCTCAAGAGAGCGCTGAACAAGGACTAATCTTATTAAGAGAAGCTAAGATTTATGCGACAGATAGAGAGTTACTTGGATACATTCAAACATTTATTGATTTAGGTGAAAAAGCATTACAAACAAAGTTCCTTGTAGGACGTTTTGTTGGTTTAGGATTCATTCCAGCAATATGGTTCTTAAATGCACTATTTTCTTTCTCATTTATTAGTTTATTAATTAGTGGAGCTTTGCTTTATTTTGTTTGGAAAATTAGTAGAATTCCAGTTTGGCTTGATAATAAAGAAGTTCATACAGGTCAAAGAGAGAAGCGAAATCGAAGTATTTTAACCGCCATAGCGGTTGTATTTGGTAGAAGATGATGAACACTTTGAAAACTCCTATATAGGAGTTTTCTTTATTCATAAATCTTTAATTGCTTTATAGGAGGGATACAATGTCAACGGTAAATTTGTATAACAAAGAAGAGTTTTTGGCCTTTAAATCATTATTTGAAGCAAATGTCCATTCAGGAGAGTTGTCAAAAGCATTGACTCAAATTGAAGGATTACTTACTCAATATTCTGATCATCCGGGGCTATTTTATTTAGCTGGGTTGTTATTTTTACATAATCAAAACTACGATAAGGCAAAAATGTATTTTGAGCAAGCGCTATCATTAGATGAGAGTAATAGCGAATATATGGTGTATTTAGGGATAACATATGTAGAACTAAATCAGCTTAATCAAGCAGAGACATTGCTTCTAAGTGCATATAATTTAGGTGAAGCAGATATTACTACGTTAATGGGGTTAGGGAAATTATATTTAAAACAAGAAAATTATGAGAAAGCTAGATTTTATTTCAATAAAGTTTTAAGCCAAGATTCATTGCACCATGAAGCGAATGTTAGAATGGGACAAGCCTATCTGTTTGAAAAAAAACATGTGCAACAAGCGATTACATATTTTGAACAAGCGTTGAAAAACGGAAAGAGTGACGAATTAGAGTATTATTATGCGAAAGCTCTTTTACAATCAGAAATGGAAGCGCAATGCATAAAGTGTTGTAAGAAGTTTTTAATGAGAAATCCGAATTCCTCGTGGGCTGATCGATTCCGTGAGTTAATGTTAAATGCTCAAAGAGTAAATGTGAAGCAACCCCCTAAAGAAGAATATAAGCAACAAAGAAGAAGAGACCCAAATTACGATTCAAATACGGGGGAGCAAAATCGTAATAACGAAATCGATAAGTATAAAAGAGTGTTTGAAGATGGGAAAAAACGTTTAAATAGCTATATACTCGGTCAGGAAGAGTTTATCGATCAGTTATGTATGGGCTATATGAGAAGCTTTATTTACGAACGTCCAGATGCGAACTTAAAAAATGTTATTTTTGTCTCTGGTCGAAAAGGTACAGGTATATATAAATCCGTAAAATATTTAACGGCGATTATGAATGAGTATGATTTATATGAAAAACCAGATTTACACTATATCGATATTAGCAGTTCGCTTGGAGCATCAGATATTGAAAGTACTTTTTTATCAGATGTGTATAGAGGAATCAAGTCTGAATCAGATGTACTGTACTTTGATAATGTCGATAAATGTCCACCTGATTTAATTTCTAAGTTATCAGAATTAATTATGGATGGAAAAATTAAGTTGAAGGATCGCTATGTTTATAATGCGAATTGGCAATCGCTCCAAAAAACATATAGTAGCTTAGCGGAGAAAAGCATTGATTCGATTCAAATAGAAAATAAGTTAATTATTTTATCTACCGAAAAAGATTTGAAAGATATTCGTACAATGTTTCCAGCCACAGTATTAGAGAAAATAATGGATTATCCACAAACGTCTGTATTACCGCCCCGTACTTTAACAAAAATATCAGATCGCTATTTGAAAAAATATCAAAAACGTATTCATACGAAATTACAAGTAAATATGAACTACACACATGGTGTATCTGACTTTATTGTTGAGAAAGCTAATTTAACGATGGGGGTACATGGGATTAAGAGTTATATAGAAGACGATATTTATCAATCCATTACAAATTTACGCATATCAGGAAAAATAGAGCCTGGCATCATTTATCAGCTTACAGCATCAGATGAATTATATTTAGATGATGGTGTGGAGAAAATACAAGTTACTCGTAAAAAAGCAGGGGCAGAGAATTTAGAAAATATTAAAAAAGAATTTGAAAAAGTCATTGGTTTAAATGCAGTGAAAGAAAGAGTTTTTCAGCTGGAAGAGTTCTTGGCACTACAAAAGATTAGACAATCTCGCGGGGCGAAACAAACACGTTTAACGATGAATTTTATCTTTACAGGAAACCCAGGTACCGGTAAGACTACTATCGCAAGGTTAGTAGCGAAATACTTAAAGGCATTAGGTTATTTATCAAGTGGTCATTTAGTGGAAGTGGACCGAGCACGTTTAGTTGCACAATATGTAGGGCAGACAGGGCCAAAAACACAAGCTGTGATTGATTCTGCAAAAGGCGGGGTTTTATTTATCGATGAAGCATACTCCTTAGCTAGAGGTGGAGAAAATGATTTTGGAAAAGAATCCATTGATACTTTAGTTAAAGGAATGGAAGACCTTAGAGAAGATTTAGTTGTCATTCTTGCTGGATATAAGGATGAAATGGACGATTTTTTAAAGACAAATCCAGGTCTGCAATCTAGATTTAATAATCATATAGATTTTCCAGATTATACATCTGAAGAACTCTTCATGATTTCTGAAAAAATTGTAGAAAGTGAAGGGTTTACGATTGCAGATGATTTAAAAGATGATTTGATTGAAGAATTTACGAGAAAACAAATACCAGGAAAAAATGATTCTGGAAATGGACGATTGGCAAGAAATATTGTTGAGAAAGCTATAGCAGAGCAATCAGGTCGACTCAAAAATTCTGGTGAATCTTTAAAATTTTTAAGTGATGAAGAATTAAATATGTTAACGAAAGAAGATTTTGGATTAGGTGCCGAAAATACATTTGACTTAAATGCTGAATTAGATAAAATCATCGGTCTCGATCAAGTGAAAGAGTTTATGAGGGAGATGGAACTTCAGCTTGTAGCGCAAAAGAAAAGGAAGACAGCTGGATTACACTCTACGATGAATCAAAGCTTGAATATGATCTTTACTGGTAACCCTGGAACTGGTAAAACAACTGTCGCTAGATTATTAGGGACAATGATGAAAGAGATGGGGATTTTAAAATCAGGACACTTTGTTGAAGTAGATCGAGGTGGGCTTGTTGGACGGTATGTAGGAGAAACAGCACCGAAAACAACTGACAAATTTATGTCAGCTTTAGGTGGGATTTTATTTATAGATGAAGCGTATGCGTTAGCTACGGATAGTTTTGGGAAAGAAGCGATCGATACGATTGTAAAACTTATGGAAGATCATCGAGAGAATATAATCGTTATACTAGCTGGGTATGAGAAGGAAATGAAAGAATTCCTAAAAACAAATGCCGGCCTAAAATCTCGATTCCCTTTAAATGTTGACTTCAAAGATTACTCATTACATGAGCTTGTTGCGATTGGAGAAAGCATGATTAAAGGTAGAGGATTCCATTTATCAGAAGAGGCAAGAGAAGCTTTAGTGGAAAGAGTAGAATCTGAAATGCAGCTATCTTCCGCAGAATCAGGAAACGGAAGAATGATTAGAAATATTGTGGAAGAAGGGGAGCGTAGACAGTCGGCACGAATTAGTGAAGATGGATACGAATACACGGATTCAACAGAACTTATTACTTTTAAAGCATCAGATTTTCTCGTAGATACAAGAGATAAAGATTTTGATTTAGAAAAAGAACTAGAAACAATTGTTGGATTAACGGACATAAAAGATTTCGTCCGTTCATTAGAAAAGCAACTAATTGCCCAGCAACTTCGCCAAAGTGTTGGGATTAGGCAGAAGTCTTCTCAAAATTTAAATATGATTTTCACTGGTAATCCGGGGACAGGAAAAACGACGGTAGCACGTGTAGTTGGTGATTTACTAAAGAGAATGGGTGTTTTAAAAAGCGGTAAATTGGTTGAGGTGGATAAGAGTAATCTTATTTCTCCTTACGCTGGTCAAACGCCTGAGAAGGTAAGAGAAGTATTTATGTCTGCGCTTGGTGGAATACTGTTTATAGATGAAGCATATGCGTTGAGTACTGATAATGTTGGTAGAGAAGCGATTGATACATTAGTGAAACTAGTGGAAGATCATCGAGATAGCGTTATCGTTATACTAGCTGGATACGAGAAAGAAATGAGGGACTTTTTACAAGCTAACTCAGGTTTGAAATCTCGATTCCCGAATGATGTATATTTCCCAGACTATTCGGTTGCTGAATTAGTAGAGATTGCAAAGGTAACGACAGAAAGGGAAGGACTTGTATTAGCAGAGGAGTCAATTGCGCCGTTGTCGAAAGTGCTTGCAAGAGAAGTGAAACGCTTGAAAGCCGATGCAGGAAATGGAAGATTGGTACGAAATGTGATTGAGAAAGCTAAGAGAGAGTTAGATAATCGGATTGTAAATGAAGGAATTCTAGATGGAAATGAAATGGTTACCTTGCTTCCTGAAGATTTTGAGAAGGAACAAAATAATGCAACTGCAGAATTCCAATTAGAAGAACATTTACAGAAAATTATTGGATTGAATGAAGTGAAAGACTTTATGAGAAGTTTACAAGATCAAATTCGAATTACACAAACAAGGAAAAACTTAGGTTTGCCAGTAGATGAAGGCTCCGCATTACACATGATCTTCACTGGTAATCCAGGAACAGGAAAAACGACTGTAGCAAGAGTTGTGGCAGAGTTACTTTATCATCTAGGAATTCTCTCTTCTAATAAGGTAATTGAAGTAGATCGTTCTGGTCTTGTTGCTGGATATGTAGGTCAAACGGCTATAAAAACAAAAGAAGTGATTCAATCGGCTCTTGGTGGAGTGTTATTTATTGATGAGGCCTACGCCTTAGCTAAAGATGTAAATACTAGCTATGGTTTTGGGAAGGAAGCGATTGATACGTTATTAAAAGCGATGGAAGACTATCGTGAAGATTTAATTGTAATTCTTGCTGGTTATACGGATGAAATGGAAGGATTTTTAAATACAAATCCAGGACTGCGATCACGTATTCCAAATAAAATTGAATTTAAAGATTATAGTGTTGATGAGCTACTGCAAATGGGAGAGAAAATGTTTAAAGAGAACGGATATGAGCTAACAGAGGCTGCTTATGAGAAACTTCGAGAGAAAACCGAAATAGCTCGAACAGCAGAACAGTTTGGTAACGGAAGGTACGTACGTAATGTATATGAGGAAACAAAACGAAATCAAGCAGTACGTTTACGAGGGGTAAATTTAACTCTTGATAATTTAATGAAAATCGAAGAAACTGATATTAAGTAAAAAGCTCGGGCCTAAGCCCGAGCTTTTTATTTCATTATTTCTTTTCGTCTTTCTTAGCGTCAGCTTTTTGCTCTTTGAAAAGATCTTTCAAATCTTTATCGTCAACTTTTACGTCAGCTTTTTTGATTTCTTTCATCATAAGGTCGTTCATGAATTCGCCATCTTGTGCTTTCTTTTGAACGATTTCTTTTTTGATGTCAGCTTTAGATTGTTCGAATGATTTTTCTGGCTCTTTAATGTCTGTTACTTTAATGATGTGGTAACCGAATTGTGATTTCACAGGTTCGCTTACTTCATCTTTTTTCAGTTTATAAGCAGCCTCTTCGAATTCTTTAACCATTTTGCCAGGTCCGAAGAATCCTAAGTCTCCACCTTTTTCTTTTGAACCAGTATCTTCAGAGTATTGTTTTGCTAACTCTTCGAAAGATTTACCTTGTCCAAGTTCTTCTTTTACCTTTTTCGCAGTTGCTTCATCTTTTACAAGAATGTGGCTTGCTTTAATTTCAGGCTTGTAGTTATCTTTCAATTCTTTATCAGTGATTGTTTTCTCAATAGCTTTTTCTTGCGCTAATTGAGCACGTACACCAGTTTTTAACGTTTCTTCTTTAATACCTTGTTGTTTTAATAGTGTATCGAATTGATCACCGTATTGTTTTTTCATTTCATCGAACTTTTTGTCTACTTCTTTGTCTTCAACTTTGTAGTTTTTAATAAGTACTTTTTCCATAACCATGTTATTTAGTACTTGTTTACCAGCTTGTGTTTTCATTTGCTCGTAGAATTCTTCTTTTGTAATGTCACCAGCTTTAGATGTAACGATTTTGTCTGATGATGATGTTCCACATGCTGATAATGCGATTACACTTGTTGCGGCTAAGGCAAGCATAGCTTTCTTCATTCGATAAACACTCCTACTATTATGTATTTTTAATTTATCCTATACCAATGAATTTTAGTTCATCAGAGCCCGATTAAGTCTCACTGATACTTTTGCTTTTTTTGTTGGTAAAGCGCGCTTAACAGGGCTTACCGAGGCTTTAGGATAAAGTTAAGATGCGTGTCATTTATTTCATAGTATAAGCAATATGTACAAAATTTAATATATCATATTTCGACGTGTTTTCATATTGATAAAGAAAAATTAACCAGTACGTGTCAGATTTTGAAGGTGTACCATATTGGGCGTATGCCGCATATACAGAATAGAGGAGGGGATGTGGATGAATTCTCAACTTATTTTATTACTTGTACTGTTTATTTTATTGGTTATAGTAGGTATAATTTGCTTATAGAGGAAAAAAGTGAGGAAGGGGCTTTCCTTCCTCACTTTCCATGAAATATAATTTCTATATAACTAGAAATTAATAAAATTGTTATACATACATTAATAACCCGAAAGACACCGGGTTGGCGGCTCGCAGATATTTGTTTTCGTTCACACAGTGTATGTGTCATGAAATTCGTGTAAAATATAACAAGAAGTGCGAATGCGACAAAAACAACTGTTATAAGTGTCATGAGGCGAGACCTCCTTTTGGCTAAAATACATATACTTTATATATTGTATCATACGATATTTTGTTCGTGTTATAAAATTCAGAAATAGAAGACTTTGTGTTAGAAAGTGAGGGAGAAAATGGACGTTGTTAGAAGATTAGAACAAGCTGAATACTACGTAGACCTACTATTTAAAATGATTGATGAAGAAAAGTGTCCATTTTATTCTTTGATCATAAAGAAAAAAGCTCGTAAAAAAGATGTTGAACGTATACTACATCTTTGTGAAAAGCTGAACGAACAATATGTAGCGGAGAAAGCAGAAGGACTTCTTTTGTTTGATGCGCTATTAGATCAATTTGAAAAAGCGCTTCCACATCAGCTCGAAGTACACGAAACTGCGGAAGCGCTAGCAAAACAAGGTTTATTCAAACCGCTTATGAATGAATTCTTAAGCATGATTGCAAAAAATAAATAGATTATTTCTTAACTAACTTTTGATCGCATTCTGTAAAGTTCTCTTCAATATCTTCTAATGATTTCTCAAAAATATCGATGAAGTCTTGTCCGTAAATGTTACGCAAGATAGCAATCAGTTCGATATTTTCTGGGAACTTCCCATAAAAATTACGAAGTGCAAGAGCCCCATTAAACACTGAATTATTTTCAGGGTCATACTCCTCCATTAAGCGAAGTAGTAATTCTTCCCCTTTGTCTGTAATTTCGATGTACGTATTTCGTTTATCATCTTCTTTTTTCGAGAATACAAGATAGCCGCGTTCTTCCAACTTTTTCGAGAAGTTAAACGCCGTTGATACGTGCATAACTCCAAACTTAGCAATCTCAGAAATAGAAGCCCCTTTTAAATGATAAGCGATTGTTAAAATATGATGCTCATTAATGTTTAAATCATAAGGTTTAATCCACATTTGCCAATCTTTCTCTACACATTTCCATAACGCTTTCGATAATTGAGCAATGCGTTGGCTGAAAATCATCGCTTCTTTTACCGAGTAATCTTTTTCTCCACTTTTCATATACTCACCCACTTTAACATTCTTTTTCATTACTATCTATTATGCCAGTAAAATAAAAATTAATAAAGTCTTTTTGTGAGAATTGTGAAAATTTTTTAAAAAAATGACATTCTATACAAATCATGCATAACTATGGAAGCGGTTTATAAGTCATGAATACATGTGTTGTCCATACATGTTAAGTGATAACATATATTGTAAATGCATAAAAACACGGCATATCTATGTGATATGCCGTGTTAAGGTCAATTTATATAAAAAATATTTGTTATATGCAAAAAACTAAGCAGGAATTTGTTTACGCTTTTTCCGGAACAGCTTCTTGTAGTTTCTCAATTGATTTTTGAATGTCCAAAATCTCTTGCTCAATATGTCGTTTGTTTTGAGAAATATCTTGCTTCCAGTTAGAAAGTGTATCGTGCATGTCGTCTTTTAATTCTTGGAACACTTCTTTACCTTCTGAAGCAGTTTCAACGATTTGACGTTTTAATAATTTTGTATCAGCTGTAATATCAGCTAAAGTCTTTTTAATATCATTTCCTTTTTCTTTTAACTTACCGCGCATGTCTTTGCCAGAAGAAGGAGTTGAGAAAAGAACAGCTAGTCCAGCAACTGCTCCGCCGCAAATGACACCTGTAATAAAGGATTTAGCTTTTGACATAAAAGGAGACCTCCTTATTTTTTGTTTGTATTCATGATGTGAAAAAATATGCATATCTTTAAGACAAGGGAAAAGCGTATAGTCCCTGGCATCTTGAGTGAAGAAACAAGCCGTGCCATATTTAATCACTTTAGGAAAGTGGCTTGTTATGTATGACTACTTATTATAGTGTCACTATTTCACGCTATTTGCAATTGTACTTGCGATGTTTTGTAAATTTTCCATAGTGTATTCATTCTGATGTGATTTCCAAACAGCACCGAAACCATCGTTTTCACCGTAGCGTGGAATTAAATGAAGGTGGAAGTGGAACACAGTTTGTCCAGCTTTTTCACCGTTGTTGTTAAGTAGGTTAAAGCCAACTGGATTAAACTCTGCTTTAATCGCATTTGCGATTTTCGGAACGACAGAAAAAATGTGTGATGCGATTTCTGGCGTTAACGCAAAAATGTCTTGTTTGTGAACTTTTGGAATAACAAGAGTATGTCCTTTTGTTACTTGACTAATATCTAAAAATGCAAGCACATGTTCATCTTCGTATACTTTTGAGCAAGGGATTTGCCCGTCAATAATTTTACAAAAAATACAATTGTCCGCTGTATGATTCATTGATCTCATCCTTTCAAATATCCTTAGCCGTATTTTACCATAATTACATAAGAGAACAAACACGAAAAACAGGAAGCTGACTCAGCTTCCTGTTTTCTGAAGAGGGATTGAAAAAGCATTATCGTAATTTACGTTTCGCAGACACCTCATTTATTTAAGAAATGCACGGTAAATCGGCTAAAGTTTCTGCCGTAGACACCCCATTTTCAAGTGAAATGAATTGCAATCTTTTATAAAATGAAATTGTTTATTTTTTAAAACAGTATATGCTCTTTCAGAGACACCCCGTTTCGAAAATGAAACAAATGATCTGGTTATGTGTAAATTTCTTTGTCCAACATGGACACCCCATTTCATGATGACTTCACTATGTTGTTGTACTCATCAATAGGTGGTCGCTTTTTCAATGTGTTCCTTCTTCAATAATTATGATGTCCGCTTTCGTAATAATATATGCGAACAAATTTAAATTTTTTTTGAACGCATCGATACTATGTAGTACAGCGTAATTTTTGGTAAGATAAATATAGAACGAATATAAATGAAGAAAGTGGTGTCGTATGAGCGAGTTATTGCGTGTAGAAAATGTTACAGGAGGATATACGAAACGACCTGTATTAAAAGATGTTTCGTTCTCTGTGAATAAAGGCGAACTTGTCGGCTTAATCGGTTTAAATGGAGCGGGTAAAAGTACGACGATTAAACATATTATCGGTTTAATGGAACCGAAAAAAGGAACTGTCACAATTAATGGGAAAACAATTCGTGATGATATGACAGCGTACCGTTCTAGTTTTTCGTTCATCCCAGAAACACCAGTATTATATGATGAGCTAACGCTAGAAGAACATTTGAAGTTAACAGCGATGGCGTACGGTGTAGATGAAAAACAATATGAAGAACGTGTAGGACAATTATTACAAGAATTTCGTATGAAAAATCGTTTGAAATGGTTTCCGTCTCATTTCTCAAAAGGGATGAAACAAAAAGTAATGATTATGAGTGCATTTTTAGTGGAGCCATCTCTTTATATTGTGGACGAACCGTTCGTTGGGCTTGATCCGTTAGCGATTCAATCACTCCTTCAAATGATGGATCAAATGAAAAAGAGCGGTGCGGGTATTTTAATGAGTACACATATTTTAGCGACAGCAGAGCGTTATTGTGATTCATTCATTATTCTGCATCAAGGCGAAGTAAGAGCGAAGGGAACGTTATCTGAGCTGCAATCACAGTTTCATATGCCAGGTGCAACGTTAGATGATATTTATATTGCATTAACGAAGGAAGAAGATTATGAATAGCATAGCGTTATGGAAAGAACGATTTCGTCACTTTCTACAAGAAGTTCGTACATATAGTAAATACGTATTTAATGATCATTTAAAATTTATTTTCGTATTCATCATCGGCGCAGGAGCGTATTATTACCAGCAATGGTTACAAACGTTAACACCTTCGTTTCCGACTGCGCTCGTTATGGCAGTGTTACTTGGACTCGTATTAACGGCCGGATCTATTCAAACGTTATTAAAAGAAGCGGATCTCGTTTACTTACTGCCAGTTGAACAAAAATTAAAACCATATTTTACAAAGGCGTTTCTTTTTACGTTTATGATTCAGTTGTACATAATCGCAATTGTAGCGGCAGCGCTTGCCCCGTTATACTTCCAGCAAATGAAGCAAACAGGAGCGACTTACATATGGATTGTAATCGCATTTGTCATTGTAAAAGTGTGGAATTTATTTGTAGCGTGGGAAAAATCATTTTTAACAGACCAAAATATACAAAGAGCCGATTGGTTCATTCGATTTATTTTAAACGCCTTATTTGTGTATTTCCTTGTAGAACGTACTTCCGTTATCTTTATTGCCGGAATCGTCCTTCTCATGGTGTTATACCTTGCAATTATGTATCAAATGGTGAAGGGAAAACCACTAAACTGGGAGTATTTAATTTCTGAAGAAGGTAAGAAGATGATGTTGTTGTACCGCATCGCGAATATGTTCGTTGATGTACCAGCATTAAAAGAGAGAGTAGCACGTAGAAAATGGCTTGATTTTAGTCTTTCAATAATCGGCGAAAAGCGTACATATTTATACTTATATACGAGAACTTTCTTAAGATCTGGTAACTATTTCGGCTTATATGTACGCCTGCTCGTTCTTGGCGGAGTTATTCTTTACTTCATTCCGTTTTTATATGGACGATTTATCGTAAGCCTTATCTTCCTATACTTAATCGGTTATCAGCTATTAACTTTATGGAAACATCACCGCATGAAAATTTGGCTTGATTTGTACCCAGTAGGCGGAGAAGAGAAGAAGAAAGATTTCCTTACTTTATTAAATGCGATCCTTATTACAGGTAGTATTATCTTTACAATCATATTTGTACTTGCGACGAAAGATTTCATGATGACGGGAATTTTATTAGTCGTAAGCATAGTATTTAGTATCGGCTTCGTTTATCAATACGGGGCAAAACGTATTGAGCGTTTAAATTGAAGGGAATGAACCTATGATTACATATGAAGAAAAGGTTATAAAAGAACTGGAGCAGTGGAAAGCTACATTCATGAAAGATTCTTCTATGATGACACGGTTCTCAAAGAAAGTGCAGACGAAAGTACAACAGCTTATTCCGGCGAAAGTACAAAAAGTATTAACAGAAACGATTCGGATGATGGTACAAACGATTAGCGCCGGATCAAACTTTATAAAGCCGAAATTAAAAGAGACGAACTGGTCATTGCAAAGACGAGACGACGAAGTACGTAAAAAAATGGATGAGTACAAAAAAATAGCAGCGGCAGAAGGAGCAGGGACGGGAGCAGGCGGTATTCTCCTTGGCCTTGCTGACTTTCCGCTTCTACTCGGTATTAAAATTAAATTTTTATTCGATGCAGCAACATTGTACGGATTTGATACGAGCGACAAAGAAGAGCGCCTTTTTATCCTTCACGTTTTCCAGCTTGCCTTTTCAAGTGACGACCACCGAAAAGAAATATGGAAAGCAATCGAAACGTGGGATACAGAAGAAGAAAATCATATGGACTGGGAAAAGTTCCAAACAGAGTACCGAGACTATATCGATTTAGCAAAAATGCTTCAGCTCGTACCAATAATCGGTGCCCCGGTCGGCGCATATGCGAACTATCAATTATTGCAAAGACTTGGAGAAGTAACGATGAATTGTTATCGTATGCGATTATTGAATAAGGATTAAAAGGAAGGCGTCCTACATGTGTAATGTAGGGCGCCTTTTCTTAGAAGCTAAGTCCGATATAGCTAACTCCAACTATAATCAATACGATAAAAAGTACAATGATGAATGAAAATCCGTTCTTACCAGCTTGTCCAGCTTCACCGCCGCCAGTGCCACCACTACCGCCTTTACCACCAAGTCCCATATGATATCCTCCTTATTGTTATATGTTGCTTTTACTTTATAAATTTCTACATTTTCCAATAAATACCTTCTGAAGCGCTAACTAACTTGAAAATCATTTTGTTTCATTTTATAATTTACTTACCGACCGGTAAGTAAAAACAAGTGAGGTACAGTATGACAAAGAATTTACAAACATCGCAAAACATTGTAGAGGCGTCATTTAAACTCATGGCAGAGCACGGCATTGAGAAGATGAGTCTTTCCATGATTGCGAAAGAGGTAGGTATTTCAAAACCGGCTATTTATTATCATTTCTCTTCTAAAGAAGCGTTAGTTGATTTTTTATTTGAAGAAATTTTTTCTGGTTATCATTTCGTGAGTTATTTTGATAAAGAGCAATATACGAAAGAAAATTTTGCAGAAAAGTTAATCACAGATGGTTTACATATGCTCTCTGAGTATGAAGGACAAGAAGGAATACTGCGCGTTATAAATGAATTTATCGTAACTGCGGCGCGAAATGAAAAGTATCAGAAACGCTTATTTGAAATACAAGAAGAGTTTTTAAATGGTTTCCACGAATTATTGAAGAAAGGCGCAGGACTGGGCGTTGTGTCACAAGATGCAATGGAAGAAAACGCTCATACGCTAGCACTTGTAATTGATAATATGAGCAACTACATGCTCATGGGATTCCAGTTAAAGTATAAAGAAATTTGGATTCGGAATGTGAAAAACGTCATGAAGGAGGAGTAAAGATGAAAATGCAAAAAAACTGGTGGCTCGGTTTTCTTGGGTTTATTGGGGTGTATAAAATTCCAGGCATGATAGAAGCTTTTCAAGCGGATGGAAATTGGATGAAGTTAATCGGTTTCATTTGGCTACTTTGGTTCGGATATTTTATTCCTGAGAAGAAAGAAGATTAAATTTCAATTTTCTGTAAGGTTACGTAAAATATAGATTGAGACTATTCATATATTAGATTACTAGATTTGGAGTGGTTACATGGAGCCATTGAAAAATGAAATTCACCCTGACATGGTCAAGGTGTGGAAAGTTCGGGCTGTAATAGAAGAAGGGATCGGTATTCTTGTCATTTTAGCTTACCTTTTCCTCATGATAAAGTTTGATTGGTGGGCGTGGATTTTGTACGTGTTAATCGGGTTAACAGTTGCGTTAGCACCATTGGAGTACTTCGTATTCCCAAAACTACGTCAGCGTTATTACAGCTACCAACTAAATGAAGAAGAACTTGAAATTCAGCACGGCCTTTTCGTCGTAAAGCGCGTCTTAGTACCGATGATTTGTGTACAGCACGTTACGATTGAACAAGGGCCGATTATGAGAAAATATGGCTTAGCAGAATTGCACATTTCAACAGCAGCAACTTCTCACAGCATCCCAGGCTTAACGATGTATGAAGCAGAAATGTTGAAAACGAAAATTGCAGAATTAGCGAAAGTGAGTGATGAGGATGTATAAGAGGCAGCATCCAATCACGATGTTATTAGAATTAAAAATAACAGACTTTATCCCACTCATTATTTTCATGTTTAGCTTAAACGGAAAATTTCCGTTTTGGTATTTAATTCCCGCTGCATTCGGTTTACTCACCGTTTTTTCAGCGTTTGAAAAATGGTATTACACAACGTATTGGGTTGAAAATAACGTATTACATGTGAAACAAGGTCTCTTTGTGAAGAAAGAGAGCTACTTAAATAAAGAACGTGTGCAAACGATTAATACAAGTTCTAACGTGATATATCAAATGCTTGGCTTAAAGAAAATTCAAATCGAAACAGCTGGCGGAGGCGATGATGCAGAAGTAAGCTTAGCTGGAATTAAGGAAGATGAGGCGAAGGAGCTTATTTCCTTACTCAATGAGCCAACTCCAGAAGTGAAAGCAGAAGAAACGGTAGACGAAGCAATAGAAAATACAGTAGAAAAAGAAATCATTACAGAAGAAAAACAAACGACAGAATATAAATTGACTTGGAAGGAAATTTTATTAGCCTCTGTGACATCGGGTCAGTTTGGGCTATTATTCTCGTTAATCTTTTTCGTGTATCACCAAGTAGATGAGTATATTCCGAAATGGATAGAGAATAGCGTAAAGTCGTATGTAATGAAACATGACATATATGGCTGGATTTTCATGGTAGCTATTTTGCTTGTCCTTTCGTGGATTATATCTACAATCGGGTATGCGCTAAAACATGGGGATTTCACAGTAAATCGAAAAAATGACGAAGTCCGCATTTCACAAGGATTACTTGAGAAAAAAGAACTCGTCCTAAAGTTACATCGTATTCAAGGGATTACGATAAAAGAAGGCATTTTCCGTCAAATGTTCGGCTATTGTGCTGTGCAAGTAGAAGTCATTCAAAGTGAGGGGAAAGAGGAGAAAGTTACACTCCATCCAATCATTCGAAAAGATCGAGTACAACAGTTACTCGCGCATTTACAACTACCATACAAACTGAATACAAATATTATTTCATTACCAAAAGCAGCATTACGCCGCTATCTCATTGATAGCTTCATCTTCTTCGCAATGCTAGCTATCCCGCTTATTGGAATAAGTATATACTTTGAAAAGCACTTCATTATGTGGGCACTCATTCCGCTCGCGATTCTCATCTTTACACTTGGATACGCAACATTTAAAACAAATGGTTACAGTGTAAATGGAGAGCAAATTACGCTTGTATATCGTAGCGTCGGAAAATATACCGGACTTGTCAGAAGAAGACACGTCCAATCAATGGAGAAGACACAATCCTATTTCCAGCGCCGCGCGGATTTATGTACGTATAAGTTTTCCAGTGCATCATCAAGTTATAAATTAGAGCATACGAGAGTAGAGGATGCGGAGAGAATGCAGGATTGGTATAAGGAGAGAATAAGTGAAAATTAAATGGAATGGCTCGTCTTTTGCGGAAGGCGGGCTGTTTTTTATGTGAAAATAATGAATAATGTATTTTGACGATATAGCTGATTCCTTTTATGGAGTTATTAAAAAACAGTATAGTTTCTAGGGAGCTAACATAGGATTTGAATTGATTTAAAGATGATGGAACAAAATAAAGTGAAACTTTAATCAGTTTGGGTTTTCTTCATCCCCACTGATTATTAGTTGAACTAATCGGACTTTAATGGGCAGTTGATCCCCACTTAAATTCTTTGCTCTCGCTGAATTTTGAGATGGTGGTCTTACTGCCCATTAAAGTGGGATAAAACGAATTGAGCAAAAAAACTTGCAAAACTAAAAGGGGAGTTGTATATTAATTGACATATCAAATATTGATATGTCAATTAATGTTTTAATAAGTAAGAAGGAGGAATTTTTGAAAACGTGTTATTCAGACGATGTCGGATTTTTATATAAGCTATAAGATTAAAGCGAAGATAGAGGGGGCACAATACTGTGGAAATAATCGCAGCTATTTTAGTCGGGATCGTAGCATTAGAACATTTATTTATCATGATCCTCGAAATGTTTTTTATGAATTCAAAAGTGGCAAAACGTGCTTTTAAATTACCTGAGCATTTAGAAGGAGATCGAAACGTAGCCATTATGTTTGCAAACCAAGGTTTATATAATGGATTTTTAGCCGTTGGTCTCATTTGGGGACTTATACTTGGTTTCAATTCAATTGGTTATATGGTTCAATTATTTTTTGTAATGTGTGTGGTAGTAGCAGCTCTGTTCGGCGGTTTCACATCTAATAAATCAATTATTGTGAAACAAGGGCTTCCAGCTATATTAGCGTTGATTGCCCTTTTAATTGTGATATAGAACTAAAGCGTTTGTATAAAAGAACTCATTTTTGAAAAATACGTTATTCTTTCTTCCTATAGGCTCATAGGAAAGAATAGCGTATTTTTTCTTTTTAAGGGGGGATATCCTTCAATTTAATCAAAAATGTAAATTCTTTTTTTAGCGTGATTGTTATGAAAATACGTATTACATTAAGGCTTGGAACCTGATTAACGCTTTAAAATATAGAAAGGGGGAAATAATGTAAAAAACTATTGTATATTTAAAAACACTGTGTTACATTTGTGTTACAAGTCGATTACAAACTGTAACATATATTGCATTTTGTTTTCTTTTGTTTTTTTATTGCGTTACAAAACGGAGTGCGTATCGAATCACCAGAAGATATATAAAGTTTAAAAAATAAAAATAATTTTTCTGTGTGTATAAGAGCGTGTGTAGTAAAGAACCTGATGAGAGCTTTACGCACATTATTAAAATTCCTTTCTGTCTTAAAAGAAGAAAACCAACTATTTAGGAGTTTTAACTAATGATAGTAAATGAAATGTACTTCCTTTCCCACACACAATGTAGTACATATTTACTTTCAGTCTAATTACTACGCAGGCTTTTATACATATGACGTTATTGTTTTAGGAATACATAGGGGGAGAAACAATGAGGAAGTTATTAACGGTAATTGGAATTACATGTTTAATGTTAGCAGGATGCAGTAATGGAGATTTTGAAAAAGAAATGGATGCAGGAAAGACTGCGTTAACGAATAAAGAATATAAAAATGCCTTATCATCATTTGAACGAGCGCTGGATGAGAAAAAAGACGATTCAGATGCAATAGTGCTTGTAGAACAAACGAAAATCATGATAGAAGCGGTGAAATTAAAAGAAGAGACAAAGATAGAAGAATCCATTCAATTATTTGAAAAAGTAGAGAACACGAAGAATGGAAATAATGCGCTTATAAAGCAGGCAAAGGAAGAACGAACAGCATTACTAGCCATTTTAGAACAAAAAAAGAAGTATAGCGAGCAACTGGTGAAAAGCGAAGAGTTAATAAATAAGAAAAATTACGCAGAAGCGAAAGATATATTAAATAAGCTAGTTTCAGAAACAAAAGATAACAAAAATCTTGAAGAATATAATAAAAAGGCTTCAGGATTAATTACTAAAATTGGTGAAGCAGAAAAGAATGCAACAGTAGCGAAGGCAGAAAAAACGAATGTAGCAACGAATCAAAAGGTAACAACAGAGAAGTCTCAAAAAGTAGAGACAGAAAAGAACCAGGAGGTAACGACAGAGAAGAACCAAAAGGTAGAGACAGGAAAGACTCAAGATGCATTTACTTTTGAGAAAGCGAAAGAATATATTAAAAATGAATATAAAGAAGACTATGATTATACGCTAGAAAATACGCAAGTAGAGAATGGAAAGAAATATTATCAAATTAGAGTGCGTACGACATATAAAATAGAAGGCGCAGCTGGATCAGGATTTACTGGCGTATTTAAAGTATTTGAAGATGGTACAATTGTTGAAGTGCACTAAATTAATGGAAAGGTATCCTCAAAGTGTTTGAGGATACCTTTTTAGCATAAAAAAAAGCATCTAGCAAAAGTACTAGATGCAAATAAAAACACAAGGGAAGACAAAATTCTTCCCGTTTCCCGTATGTAATTATATCAAAAAATTTATAAAAAACTAGCTTTATTTTTAATATAATTGATGTGTGAAGCTATGAAAGTATAAGATTACACTATTTTTGTAGTGTTTTGTTGAAAAAGGAGCCACGTATATGATTAATTTTAAACCAGAAAATTTGAACCAACTATTAAAAGTGATGTTAATTAGTGCTAATAAGTCTTATGATGCGATTAAAGAGTATGAATGTACGGGAGAAGCAGTCATATTCTGTGTAGACTTCGAGTATATTGACGTTTCTCTTATGATTGTAGATATGCTAGGAAGATCGGCTTCTAGATTTAACATTTTGCCATTTGCTAAGCCAGATACGAATGAGATAGATTACATTCAGTTTCAAGTGTATTCCATTAATGAAGGGAATTTTAAAGAAGTTCTCGATACGATGTAAAAAACTATAATTTTACAAAAATGTATATACCAACTAATATATAAGTAATAAATTCATATAATTGGAGTGATGAGATGCAGCCGTTAGAAAGGGAGATTCATTCTAATATGCTGAAAGTGTGGCGAATTCATGCTTTAATTGGGGCGGCAGTTATACTAGCAGTCGTAATTGCGTATTTCTTTTTTATGATCAATTTTAATTGGTGGGGTTGGTTGTTTGGCTTGTTAGTCACAGGAGCTATTCTATTTATTCCGCTCGATTATTTTGTATTTCCAAATTTACGTCAGCGCTATTATAGTTATAGATTAAATGAAGAAGAGATTGAGATTCAAAAGGGAATGTTCGTTGTAAAACGTGTGCTTATTCCGATGATTCGTGTGCAGCACGTAACGATTGAACAGGGCCCGATTATGAGAAAGTACAATTTAGCAGAATTACATATTTCAACAGCAGCAACTTCTCATAGTATTCCAGGTTTAACGAAAGAAGAAGCAGAGCAGCTGAAAAGACAAATTGGAGAACTTGCGAAAGTGAGTGATGAGGATGTATAAGAGGCAACATCCGATCACGATTTTATTAGGTATTCGAATTGCGGGTTTATTGCCTTTTATTTTCCTTGTTTTATTTAAATCAGATGGTCAAGTAAAACCTTGGTATTTCTTTCATCTCGTTCTTTTAGCCATATTATTCATTATGGCAATTTTCTCAGCGATAAAATGGTATTTCAAAGTGTACTGGGTCGAAAGTAATATTTTACATATAAAGCACGGTGTGTTCGTTAAGAAAGAAAGTTATTTAAATAAAGAACGTGTGCAAAATATTAGTACGTCTTCTAACATCATTTATCAAGTGCTCGGACTGACGAAATTAAATATTGAAGTGGCAGGCGGCGGTACTGAGCCAGAAGTGATGTTGGCGGGTATTAGAGAAGCAGAAGCGAAGGAACTCATTGCTTTATTACATAAAGAAAGAAGTGTTGTGAGTGAAGAAGGGCCTGCGGAAGAAGGAAGTAAGACGGTATATCAGTTAACAACGAAAGAGATTTTAGCAGCATCTATTACATCTGGTAGATTCGGATTAGTGTTTTCTATGTTAGTCATCCTTTACACAGAGTTTAATCAATTTCTACCAGAATGGCTTATCAATAAAGTAGAAGCGTATGTGATGGATAACGGTGTATATGAATTAATCGTTATGGCGGCGATTTTAATGGCAGTTTCGTGGGTCATTTCAACAGCAGGTTATGCATTAAAATATGCGAACTTTAAAATTGAGCGAAACGGAAATGAAGTTCGCATCGTGCAAGGTTTATTTGATAAGAAAGAGTTTGTTTTAAAATTACACCGTATTCAAGCGATTACGGTGAAAGAAGGCATTCTCCGCCAGCCTTTCGGATATTGCTCTGTCGAAGTAGAAGTCATTCAAAGTATAGAAGCGGCAGGAAATGAAGTGATGTTACATCCTTTTATGAAGAAAAAAGATGTGCAGCAGTTACTCGCATATTTACAGTTGCCGTATGAAATGGAAGCGGAAATCGTTCATTTACCAAAAGCAGCATTACGTCGTTACGTCATCATGGGCTGGATTACAAGTGCCGTACTCGCTGTGCCAATCATAGGTGCGAGTATATATTTTAAACAAAATATCGCGTTATTCACTCTCATACCACTATGTATTATATTTACGTTACTTGCATACGCGCGGTATACAAGTAGTGGTTATATGATACGAGACAATCAGTTAGTCATGGTGTACCGAGGACTCGCGAAATATACAGGAATCATGCGAAGAAGGCATGTTCAAGCAGTCGGATACAGTCAATCGTATTTTCAAAAGAAAGACGAGCTATGTACAGCTGTCGTATCGGTAGCGGGGCACGCTTACAAAGTGAAACATATGCAAAAAGAAGACGCGCTTTGTATATATAATTGGTATAAAGAAAAAGGAAACACTGGCGTGTAACGGTGTTTCCTTTTTTATGTCGTCATTTGTCGATAAGTCGATATATTCGGAAAATCGCCGATATATTTCAAGTTGCGCCGATATATTCGGAAAATCGCTGATATATTTCAAGTTGCGCCGATATATTCGGAAAATCGCCGATATAATTTCACATACCGTGGCCTTCGAACTCCAAAACCCTAAACTAACACATCAAAAGTAGTCACGAAAGATGGACGAGAGAAAATACTCTTTTGCTGTTCTGCATGTGGATGCGCCGGAGCTTGTCCTTCTGCTTGGGCAGGACGTTTTTTATGAGCGTTTTCGAATGAACGTGATTCTGTCCAGTCTTTAAAGTTTTGCTCTGTTTCCCACATCGTTAAGATGACATATGTATCGTTACTTAATGGGCGTAGAACGCGGATCGCTTGGAATCCTGGTTCGTTTTCAATAAGGCCTGCGCGGTTTTTGAAACGGTTTTCAAATACAGGGCGGCCTTCGTCTGTGACAGAAATATTATTACAAACGATATAGCCAGGTTGACCTTTAAATTCTCCAACAGCGTCTAGTACGTCATACTTAAGAGATCCTTCTACAGATTCTTCTGTATTTTCTTTATAAAACATATTTTTTTCATCATTTTTTGCAGTGAAATGTGCTTGTTCTAGAGGTGTTTCGTATGAAATAATAGCCTTCATTTTAATGCCCCCTTATTTATTTGTTTCTATTATATCAACTCTCTTAAAAAACTTCGAAGATTATATACATAAAGATACCTCTTTTTCAAATAATAAATGTACCATCATTTGGAAAGAAGGCCGATGTATGAAGAAAGTAAAGTGGACTTTATTAGGTGGGTTAGCAACGCTACTATTAGCGATTGTCCTTTATAAACTAATTGTGTTAGCTGGTGGCTATATGATGGATGAAAAGCAGCTCGTTTTCCACTCTTCATCACGTATCGTTGACCAGAAAGGGAAAGAAATTACGAAATTATACGTAGAAAATAGAGACTTGGTGCCAATCGAGCAAATTCCGAAATATGTGCAGCAGGCGTTCGTTGCGGTGGAAGATTCTCGTTTTTATGAGCATCAAGGAATCGATTATCCGTCTATATTCCGCGCTCTGTATAAAGACACGTTAGCTGGAGAGAAGGTCGAAGGCGGTAGTACGATTACGCAGCAACTTGCTAAAAACGTCTTTTTAACTCGTGAAAAAACATTTACGCGTAAGTTGAAGGAAGTCGCAATTTCCCTTCAATTAGAGCAAAAATATACGAAGCAACAAATTCTTGAAATGTATATGAATCATATTTATTTTGGCCATGGAGCTTACGGTATTCAAGCTGCAGCAAAGTTATATTTTAATAAAAATGTAGAAGATTTAACAGTAGAAGAAGGGGCAATGCTTGCAGGTCTTCCGAAGTCACCAAACGGATATTCACCTTATTTTTCTCCAGAGAAGAGTAAAGAGCGCCGTGATCTCGTATTGTCACTTATGCATAAACAAGGCTATTTGACTGCCGAAGAAAGCGTACGTTATCAAGGGAAGACAATTGCTCTATATAAAAACTTAGATGAAAATGAACTCGCATATATGCCGTATATTGATATGGTCATAGATGAAGCAGCACGTTTATACGGATTGTCTCATCAAGAAGTACTTCGCGGAGGATATACGTTTGTTGTACCGATGGATGAAAAGATTCAAAAGGTAGCATATAACCAGTTTCAAGATGTAAGGAATTTCCCTGGGAAAGAAGAGGGGGCGCAAGGTGCTTTTTTATTAATGGATAATCGTACGGGGGGTATTAAAGCTGCAATTGGCGGAAGAAAGTACGTTCCGAGAGGGTTCAATCGTATTTTTGCAAAAAGACAGCCCGGTTCTGTGCTAAAACCACTTATCGTTTATGCGCCAGCACTCGAAACGAAAAAGTATAATCCGTATTCTTTATTAAAGAATGAAAGACATTCTTTTGAAGGGTATGAACCTCGAAATTATAATCATGAGTATTCAAAAGAAATGACGATGTACGATGCGATTTTAGAGTCAGCAAATGTACCGGCAGTTTCTTTATTAAATGAGTTAGGGGTAGAAGAAGGAAAGCAATATTTAGAGAAAGGAAATGTACATATTGCTGATGCTGGTTTAAGTACAGCGCTTGGCGGATTAAAAAACGGGGTTTCACCATTTGATCTTGTGAAAATGTACCGTGCGTTTTTAGCAAATGGTGATATTATTGAGCCGCACGTGATTGATAAAGTGTTAAATAGACACGGCGCAGTCATTGGGGAATCGCCAAAAGTAGAAACGAAAATTTTCTCGAAACAAACGGCTTGGTATATGACGAAAATGCTTGAAGGAGTTGTAAAGGAAGGGACAGCGAAAGCCGGTGTGTATAATGGGGCGTTAGCTGGGAAAACAGGTACAACTTCCTTACCAAATGACGATAATGGAGCGAGAGATATGTGGTTCGTTGGCTATACGCCAAATTTAGTAGGCGCTGTTTGGATTGGCTATGACCGCATAGATAAAGAGCATCAGTTGCAAGGAGAAAGTGCGTCAGCAACGAAATTGTTTAAGAAAATTTTAACGAAAGCAAATGTAGAACAGAAAGAGCAATTTAGGAAGCCAGAAGGTGTGGAAACAATCGGTGCTCCGATTCGTCTACGCAAGATTGAAGATGTGAAAATGAAATTAGCATTTAGTCCTTTCGGTTTATTTAAAGCGAAATTAAGCTGGACACCACTTCCAGATGAAAGAATTATGTACCGTATTTATAGAGTGGAAAACGGAATTCATACGCATGTAGGTACTGTAAACGGTGCCGGGGAATATGAGGAAAAGTTCGTTAACATCTTTTCAAAACCGAGTTTTTACGTTGTGCCATATAACACACAAACGAAACGCGAAGGAGAAAAGTCAAAAGTAGCTAAACCATAGTTTTTCTCTGTGTTATAATAAGAATGTTGTGAAAATGGTAAGCGTTTTTAAGAATGTTTGTGTCAATTTAATGAACAACGTACATAATATTATGCATTTTGTTTTTACAAGCTGTATAGTAAAAAAAGATAAATATCGAACGTATTCGAAGCATTGTGGTAAGGAAGGGAGCTAGGGTCTTGGTAAGAACTATAAATGAGACATTTTTAAAAGCATGTAGGGGGGAACGTACGGATTATGTACCAGCATGGTATATGCGTCAAGCAGGTCGTTCGCAGCCGGAATATAGAAAGATAAAAGAAAAGTATTCTTTATTTGAAATTACACACAATCCAGAGTTATGTGCTTACGTTACAAAACTGCCAGTTGATCAATATAACGTAGACGCAGCAATTCTTTATAAAGATATTATGTCACCACTACCTGCAATTGGTGTGGATGTAGAAATTAAATCAGGTATTGGCCCAGTTATTGATAATCCAATCCGTTCTTTACAAGACGTAGAAAAACTAGGGGAAATCAATCCAGAAGATGACGTACCGTACATATTAGATACAATTCGTTTATTAACGACAGAAATGTTAGACGTACCGTTAATCGGTTTTTCAGGAGCTCCATTTACATTAGCGAGCTATATGATTGAAGGCGGTCCATCTCGCAACTACCATAATACGAAAGCGTTCATGTATGCAGAGCCGAAAGCTTGGTTCGCATTAATGGATAAGCTAGCAGATATGGTTATTACATATTTAAAAGCGCAAATTAACGCAGGGGCAAAAGCAGTTCAAATTTTCGATTCTTGGGTTGGAACAGTAAATGTAGCAGATTACCGCGTATTTATTAAACCAGCAATGGAGCGTATTTTTGCAGAAGTTCGCACGATGGGTGTACCGATGATTATGCACGGCGTAGGAGCTGCACACTTAGTAAATGAATGGCACGACTTACCGCTTGATGTAGTCGGCTTAGACTGGCGCTTACCAATCGAAGAGGCACGTGCACGCGGTATTCACAAAGCGGTACAAGGAAATATGGATCCTTCATTCTTACTTGCGCCATGGTCTGTTATTGAAGAACATGTAAAAGGTATTTTAGATCAAGGGATGAAGCAGCCAGGTTATATCTTTAACTTAGGTCACGGTGTATTCCCAGAAGTAAATCCAGATACATTAAAACGTTTAACTACATTTATTCATGAATACTCTAAAGGGCAGTTAGCGAAGTAAAGGAGAATTGCTGTATGAAAAAGAAAATTGGTTTGCTTGTAATGGCATACGGAACGCCATATAAAGAAGAAGATATTGAACGTTACTATACACATATTCGCAGAGGAAGAAAGCCAAGTCCTGAAATGCTGGAAGATTTAACAGAGCGTTACCGTGCAATTGGTGGTATTTCTCCTTTAGCTACTATTACATTAGAGCAAGCTAAGAAGTTAGAGAAGCGTTTAAATGAAGTACAAGATGAAGTAGAGTACCATATGTATCTCGGCTTAAAACATATTGAACCGTTTATTGAAGACGCAGTGAAAGATATGCATAACGACGGTATACAAGATGCAATCGCACTTGTTCTTGCGCCGCACTATTCTACGTTTAGCGTAAAATCATACGTTGGACGAGCACAAGAAGAAGCTGAGAAACTTGGAAACTTAACAATTCATGGCATCGATAGCTGGTATAAAGAACCGAAATTTATCCAGTACTGGGTTGAAGCAGTGAAAGGTATATATAATGGTATGTCAGACGCAGAACGTGAAAAAGCAGTATTAATCGTATCAGCTCACAGCTTACCAGAAAAGATTATTGCAATGGGCGATCCATATCCAGATCAATTAAATGAAACAGCGGATTATATCGCGCGCGGAGCTGAAGTAGCAAACTATGCAGTAGGTTGGCAAAGTGCTGGAAACACACCAGATCCTTGGATTGGTCCAGATGTACAAGATTTAACGAGAGAACTAAATGAAAAGCACGGTTATACTTCATTCGTATATGCACCAGTTGGATTTGTTGCGGAACATTTAGAAGTTTTATATGACAATGACTTTGAGTGTAAAGTTGTAACGGATGAAATTGGCGCAAAATATTATCGTCCAGAAATGCCAAACGCATCGGACGCATTTATTGACTGCTTAACAGATGTTGTATTAAAGAAAAAAGAATCTGTAATGTAAGAAGAAAGGGGGAGCCTGCTTGAGGAAAAAAGTTGTAATCATCGGCGGTGGCATCACAGGATTAACAACAATGTATAACTTACAAAAAGATATTCGTGATAAGAACTTGCCGATTGATACATTACTGATAGAAGCATCGGGTAAACTTGGCGGGAAAATTCAAACCGTTCGAAAAGATGGATTTACAATTGAACGCGGTCCGGATTCTTTCTTAGCACGAAAAGAAAGTGCAGCTAGATTAGTGAAAGAATTAGGTCTTGGCGATGAACTTGTAAATAATCAGGCCGGTCAATCATTTATCCTCGTAAACAATCGGTTACATAAAATGCCGAGCGGATCAATGATGGGAATTCCAACGCAAATTACGCCGTTTCTATTTTCCGGGCTGTTCTCCCCAATTGGTAAACTAAGAGCTGGTTTTGATCTATTAATGCCGAGATCAAAGCCAGTATCTGACCAATCACTGGGGCATTTTTTCAGGCATCGCCTCGGAAACGAAGTGGTTGAAAATTTAATCGAACCATTACTATCGGGTATTTATGCAGGAGATATTGATGAAATGAGCTTAATGTCAACATTCCCGCAAATGTATCAAATTGAGCAGAAACATCGCAGTATTTCACTTGGTATGCGTACGCTCGCTCCAAAAGCAGAGAAAGCTGAACCGAAAAAAGGAATCTTTCAAACAGTGAAAACTGGTTTAGAATCTATCGTAGAATCTCTCGAAGCAAAGATGCATGAAGGTACGATAATAAAGGGCACTCGCATTGAAAAAGTTGCAAAACTTGGTGATGGCTATACGATTACTCTTAGTAACGGAAAAGAAATAGAAGCGGATGCGGTCGTAGTGGCAAGTTCACATAAAGTATTGCCATCTATGTTTGCACAGTACAAGCAGTTTCGTTTCTTCCGCAACATTCCGTCCACATCAGTTGCGAATGTAGCAATGTCTTTCCCGAAATCAGCCATTCAGCGCGATATTGATGGTACAGGATTTGTCGTATCTCGGAATAGTGATTACACAATTACAGCATGTACGTGGACACATAAAAAATGGCCACATACAACGCCAGAAGGAAAAACGCTTCTTCGATGTTACGTTGGACGACCTGGTGATGAAGCAGTTGTAGAACAAACAGAAGAGGAGCTCGTTCAGCTTGTACTAGAAGACTTACGAAAGACGATGGATATTATAGAAGATCCAGAGTTTACAGTCGTAAGCCGCTGGAAAGAAGCGATGCCCCAATATACAGTAGGTCATAACGAGCGAATGAAGAAACTCACAACATTTATGGAGAAAGAGTTGCCAGGTATATACTTGGCAGGTAGTTCTTACGCTGGTTCTGGTCTGCCGGACTGTATTGATCAAGGTGAGAAAGCAGCAAAGCGTGTGCTAGCTCATTTGGAGAAAGTAATGGATACAGAATTAATCGCACAGTAAAGAGAAACGCCTTCAATCACATTGAAGGCGTTTTGTTACTTATTCACCAATAAACATATATAAGTTATTTGGATTTATAACGGCATCTCCTGCATAAATAACCCATTCTGTTAAGTCATCAAAATCTAAATGATAACTATTTCCTTCACTCATATCTTTTATAAAATATGGTTCGTTAATGAGTATTCCTTGAATGAATTCTTCCGTAATGTTTTGCATTTCAAACCACATATGTTCACTTTTTCCCTCTTCATAGGAAACACCAAACTTAGCGAGAAAACGAAACTCTTCATTGGATTTTTCAATTTGAAAAATGT
Organism: Bacillus cereus group sp. MYBK245-2; assembly: GCF_051916145.1. Lineage (NCBI taxonomy): Bacteria > Bacillati > Bacillota > Bacilli > Caryophanales > Bacillaceae > Bacillus > Bacillus cereus group sp. MYBK245-2. The sequence goes on from NZ_JBQAGB010000003.1 coordinate 45,209, forward strand.
TGCTGAAATACCCGAAAGTATTCTTCGCATTGTAAGCCATACGAGCCGTTTCACTATTTGTTTTATAAAACATGAGCCCTGTAGCTTCCTCGTGTTCTTTGAAAAAGCTTTCGATACATTCTTCTGAAGTATCAAATTTGAACAAGAGAACAGATGGCGATTGGTGGTATTCATCTCGGTCATCCATCCCGCCTAAGAATGTGTTTTGTGCATCTATAGGTTGTAGCTTTACTTCTTCATTCTCAATTGAAGATAATTGATCCATACTCGTTTTATGCCCAATATAAGATAATCCTTTTTCCCACGGAACAGCTACTGTATGTATCGAACCTTGCTGACTATGCGCGATAACGATAGGCTCATTCATAGGGACTTGTCCATTCTCAACGGCATTATTCGCAAATGTTTGAAAGAGGTCACCAATGCCGTAGTAGGAAGAAATACGATTTGGAATAATTAATTCTATTTCTGTTACGCCCGCTCTTAAAAGGCCGTGTGTATGAAACCAATATTGCGTAGGCTCGCCTTCTTTATCGTCTTCATAAACGGAATGAATAACGTATAAGTCAGGAATGTCAGGTAATAATTCATTTTCAACGTGATATTCAATATAGCTTCTAGATATCACCTTCATTGCGGCACTTGAATCGATTACAAATAACAAATCTGGGGCGAGGTTCCATAAAAATTGTAACTGCTGGAAAAAGCAGTCCAGTACATCGCCTACAAATAGCGTACGAGTGAAAATTTCAGTACCGAAAGCCGCATCTTCAAAATTACGATCTACGATTGTAGAATCTTGTCTATTGTACATTTTATATTCTTCTGGGTCATTCGCCTCATCAATATGCAGTTCATATGGTATAACTTTATCATCCATATGTAACTCAACGATAAGGCTTGTCTCATCACTATAAACAATTTTTAACTCATCAACTTTAGTAGCGATAGTTTCTAGCCGCTGTTTTAATTGCTCAATTGTAATTCTAGTTGGTATAACAGCAATCATATCTGAAAAATGACGTTCTAATGTTCCATTCATAGCTGCGCGGTATGTTTCTGTTTGCACTTCCATCCAATCACTCCTATTCAAATGAATCCATTTTACATGCCAATTAAAATTCGATATTTCTGTTTTTTTCTCTTTCATATTATAAAACGCATTCGTAGAAGGTGTAAAATTATTATTTTGTATTATAGTTTGAAAGCTTGTAAATTAAATGAATTTTTTGTAAAACTTGTCGAAATATCATTCTATATAACGAATCATTTGATATGATAGAAATGCTGAGAAAATATGAAATAGGGAGAGGGAAATGGCTGTGAAGAAATTGTTAAGTGTCTTTTTATCATTCATACTATTGCTTTCATTTACTGGAACTTTAGTACAAGCAGAAGAAACTACTTCTATGTCAGTAGAAAAAGCAATTCAAGTATTTAAGCAGCAAGGGAAAACGAAGGGGATAGTGGAAGGATATATCGTTGGATATACGCAAAGTCCTTCTAAATACACGAAGGATCCGGCTAAGTTTGACGACACAAATGTGGCAATTGCCGATTCGCCAAATGAAACGAATCCAGACAAAATTATGCCTGTTCAGTTGCCAAAGGGCGATGTGAGAGCGGCAGTAAACGTAAAAGATCATCCTGAAAATATTGGGAAGAAAGTTAGTTTAACAGGGACACTTGAATTATATTTTAGTAGCCCAGGTTTAAAATCAGTAACAGCTCATAAGTTTCAAGGAGAAGGGCAAAACCGTGTTAGCGATGTAGTAGCTTCACCTAGTGGCGGAGAAGTTGCGAAAGGAACAGCGATAACGTTAACAACGAATACAGAAGGAGCAACAATCTATTACACGTTAGATGGTTCTAACCCTACAAATAAAAGTGTTCGTTATAATGGACAAATTATAGTGAATGAAAATAGTGTAGTGAAAGCAATTGCTGAAAAAGAAGGGCTTACTTCTTCAGCAGTTTCAACATTTTCATTTATTATCGTAAACAATGAGCCAGTTCGTATTCATGATATTCAAGGAAAATCACATATTTCTCCTTACAACGGGAAGAAAGTATACAATGTGGAAGGCGTTGTAACAGCATTTGAAAAAAATGGTTTTTATATAGAAGACAATCAACCAGATAATGATCCAGCTACTTCAGAAGGTATGTACGTATACAAAAAAGATGCAAATGTAGCAGTAGGAGATCTTATTCAAGTTGATGGAGTAGTAGAAGAATATGTTGGACCTGGATATGCAGAAAGGTTTGAAACAGACTTAACGACGACGGAAATTAAAGCGAGCCGCGTTGCTGTAATCGCAAAAGATCAAGCTTTACCAGCACCGATTGTACTTGGAGAAAACGGTGTGAAAATTCCTGATCAAATTATCGATAATGATGCATTTGGTTTATTTGATCCAAATGAAGATGCAATCGACTTTTATGAAAGTATAGAAGGTATGCGCGTTACGATGCCAACGCCAAAAATTATTGCCCCTCAGAAAAACGGGAATTTATATGTAACAGTGAAAAATGGCGGGAATAAAGTCGTAACGAAATATGGCACACCTGTATTAGATGAAAATCAATTAAATCCAGAGCGTCTTTCTGTAAAAGTACCTCGTGATTATGTAGCAAAAGTAGGAGATACTTTCACTGGAGATATAACAGGAGTAGTCGGATATGATTATGGTGCGTTCCGCATTTCGCCAATAACGGAATTACCATCTGTAGTAGACGGCGGATTTAAGCAAGTAGGGGCCAATATTCAGCCGCGTCTTGATAAGTTAACAGTTGCTACATATAACATTGAAAACTTCTCGGCGAATAAAAAAGAAACAACAGATGAAAAAGTAAAGGCGTTAGCGTATTCTATTAAATACAATTTAAAAATGCCAGATATTATCGGGGTAGAGGAAATGCAAGATAATAATGGAACGATTAATGACGGTACAACAGATGCTTCATTAAGCGCAAAACGTATTATTGATGCGGTGCTAGAAATTCGCGGGCCAAAGTATGAGTATGTAGAAATTGCTCCGCATAATAACCTAGACGGTGGAGCGCCAGGAGCGAATATTCGCGTCGGTTTCTTCTACAACCCATCACGCGTGAAATTAGCAGCGGTACCGAAGTTACTTGATAAAAATGTCGTTCGCATTGGAGACGAAAACCCATTGTTTGAAAGTACACGTAAACCACTTGCGGCAGAATTTACATTCCAAGGACAAAACGTCGTCGTCGTTGCAAATCACTTAAACTCAAAACTAGGAGATGCAACGCCATTTGGAAAAGTACAACCGCTCGTATTAAAAAGTGAAGAAAAACGAGTTCAATTAGCACAAGAAGTAAACAATTTCGTACAAGGTATTCAGAAAAAGAACACGAATGCACCAGTTGTTGTGTTAGGGGATATGAACGATTTTGAGTTCGCTAAACCATTAAAAACGTTAGAAGGAACAATCTTAAAAAATATGTTAAACACAGTGCCGAAAGAAAATCGCTACACGTATATTCATGAAGGAAATGCACAAGTGTTAGATCATATTTTAGTAACCAATAACATTGCACCACACACAATAGTAGATCCTGTACACTTAAACTCAAACATTATGAAAGAGCATGGCCGTGTAAGTGACCACGACCCAGTACTTGCTCAAATTGATTTGAAGAAAGCTTCTTAAGTAGTTGAGAAAGAGCGCTTAGAGATATACTGAGCGTTCTTTTTCTGTAAAAATTATGTTAACATTATTTAAAAATTCAGTATTATTAACGAGGAGGTTGAAGATGCAAGCATGGTTAAATGGAAAATTAATAAATCAGCTTGCAATTTTTTTTAGTACAATCGTCATGCTCCAATTTGTAGCGGAGGTAATAGGACTTACGCAAAGTTTAGATATTACATATAACTTAATACATACAGCAGCATCTTATATAACGTTTAGCTTGGCAGTTATTTTTACTTTAATCGGCGCAAGAAGAGAGCTAAGTAAATATGCAATTAGTTTGTTATGTTTAGTGGTAGGTATTAAAGCGATTTACTTTGTAACGGTTGTTATTTTATGGGGATTGGCAGGTACGTCGTAAAGGGGAGGATGATTATATGAGTAATGATAATAAGAGCGTAATTCTCTAATCTCACTCAGGGAATTACGCTCTTATTCGTTCAATGATTTAGTCTGAAATTACTTGAAACGCTTTTCTACATCGATCTCTTTTTTGCAGTCTTCTTTTATATTTTTTTCTATCTCGCTTTACTCCTTGTATATACATAAGTAAGCTAACGAGAAGGAAGAAAGCACATTGCATCGTTAAAATGTACGGTGACATGCCTTGCAATGGTTGCTTTGGATCATATAAATGAATAGGTGCTCCACCTATTGTAGGGAATATTGTATTTAGTAGGACGTACGGAATGGAGTTAACTGCAAATGGAAATAGAATCGCCATATAGTCTTTTTGTGACCATGCAGATGCAGCAAGTCCTAAGAGGGCCATTAAACCTGCAAATAAAAAATTAATTCCAATATATACCGTAATGTAAGTGAGAGGCGCATCGAAGTATAGGTTTGCGAACATTCCATCCTCATTTATGATGCCAGAACCAATCGTAGGTGTTCCGTCTGGAATTGTTAATTTGCAAAATAATAACGATAAGATGAATGGAAAGGTATAAAGAAATCCTCCGCAAAAAAACGTAACGATATATTTCGTTACTGAATAAGGAAATAAAGAAATTCCTTTGCTCACGAACGGTTTAAAACTATCTGACTTATCGGAATTGTAACTTGTACTAAAGGGGAAACTCGCAATAACTGGCATTAATAATAAATAAACATCCATTTCATTATCACGAAATCCAATCCATTTTATATCTGTTGATATAGGTCCGCTCGCAGCGTCTCCTAAATAACGAATGACATAATAATAATGATAAATACAAATAAGAACGAATCCACTAAACATAATAATTAAAGAAACACGATTACAAAAAGCTTGCTTTATATTTAAACGAAGTGCACGCATCATGACTGAAAAAGCCTCCACTATTTTGATAAACTTGTCTATTTTCTATATTACTATTAAATGTAAAGATTTTCTTGTTTTTTTATTTGATTATTTAAAAAAAGAGAAATTTGTTGTTTGTAAGTAAGGTTTAGCTGTATATCTTAAGAACACCTTTTCCTTTTCTCTTTTCTTCTGATAAACTATGGAAAGTATGATATAACTTGACTGAAATTTTTTATGATGGAAATAATAAAAAAGAGAACTTGTATACAATGTAAGCGTGTGGTAATATCAAAGATGTACTAATTGACTATATTATCCAATTGGTCATTTTTGGAGGTGAAGATGTGGCGATAGATCGAAAACGTTCTATTATTGAAGCTGCAACAAAGTCTTTTTCAGCATTCGGTTATAAAGCAACAACGATGGATCAAGTAGCGAAGTTAGCGAATGTAGGAAAAGGAACGATTTATACTTTTTTTAAAAATAAAGAAGAGCTATTTGGCGAGATTATTTCTAATTTAATTACAGAAATGAAGCAAGTTGCAGAAAATGCAATTCGTTCAGAAGTTTCATTTTTTGAAAATGTACATAGAGCATTATATAGCATATTAGAATTCAGAAAAGAACATCAGCTCATGATTAAGTTAATTCAAGAAGAGCGTGATATGGGAACGAAAGAAGTACAAGAAGTCATGCAACAAGTAGATGTGGAAATCGTTTCTGTCATTCAATCGTATTTAAAGATTGCGATTGATAAAGGTGAAATTAGCAAATGTGATCCAGAAATTACAGCATTTATTATGCTTCGCTTATATGTATCGCTTATTTTTGATTGGGAAAAAAATCATGAACCGCTAGAAAAAGAAAAAATTGCAGAATTATTTGAACTTTATTTATTAAAAGGATTGTCAAATTAAGATAATCCTTTTATTATTATAAAAATGACCATATGAACAAAATGGTCATATATACAATTTAAGGGGGGATAATAGAAATATTACTTTCAAATTAAGGAACAGTTGCATAGTATAAATTCGGGGATAAGGCATATGTATGAATAAGTATAGCCTTTTTGTTTGGGTGAAAATGACCAATTGAACGTTTTGGTCATTTTAAAAAGGGGGAGAAATAATGAAAGGAAATCAGTTACTTCGTAAAGAGTTCACACAAATTATAAAAAGTAAAAAAATATTAATTCCAATTATCGCGGTTTTATTCGTACCGATTTTATATGCAGGTATGTTTTTATGGGCCTTCTGGGATCCGTATAAACAGTTAGATGATTTACCAGTTGCGGTAGTCAATTTAGATAAAGGGGCAGTATTTGATGGGAAACCAATTGAGGTCGGAAAAGGGCTCGTTGATAATTTAAAAGATAATACAAGTTTTAAATGGGAATTTGTAAGTGAAAAAGAAGCGAAAAGAGGAATGGAAGGTAGAAAGTATTACATGTTAGTACGCATTCCAGATGACTTCTCAAGTAACGCTACAACGTTATTAAAAGATGATCCAAAACCATTAAACTTAGAATACATTCCAAACGAAAGCTTGAACTTCTTATCTTCACAAATTGGCGGAACAGCCATTGAAAAAATTAAAGGTGAAGTATCAAGTACGTTAACGAAAACATATGCAGAGAAAATGTTTGATTCCATTCAAGACGTCTCAAAAGGATTAGCAGATGGGGCGGAAGGAGCAAATAAACTTCACGACGGATCAAGTGAGCTGCATGATGGTTCAAGTAAAGTGACGGACGGCCTTCATACACTTCAAGGGAAGTCTGGAGAGATGAAGGATGGAGTTCAGAAATTAGCAGATGGATCTAATAAATTAGTAGATGGGTCAGGGAAAGTGACAGTAGGTTTAAATACGCTAAATAGCAAAACAGGTATAGGGAAATTAGTAGATGGCTCCGGAAAAGTAACAGCAGGTTTAAATACGCTAAATGGCAAAACAGGTGAATTGCAGACAGGTATAGGGAAATTAGTAGATGGCTCCGGAAAAGTAACAGCAGGTTTAAATACGTTAAATAGTAAAGTGGGTGAATTGCGTGATGGATCTGAGAAAGTGACTGGTGGTTTGAACAAATTAGTAAGTAAATCCGGTGAATTAAAAACAGGAACAACGGATCTATCAAATGGTATGGGGAAACTTGTTGAAGGACAAAATCAATTAGAAAAAGTGTCTCAAGAAATTCAAAAGGGTTTGCAGGAATTAAATAGTAACGTACAAAAGTCTGCTGGAGCTTTAGAGGAAATGCAGTTGAAAGTTCCTTCTATATTGAATACAGTAAATGAGAAAATAACCGGAGCTGGAGAGAATGTAAATCAGTTAAATGAACTTACGCAATCAACAGCAGGAGATGCAAAAAATGCAGCGCAAGAGGTAGCGAATTTACAAAAGCAAATTGAAAGTTTACCGAAAGAATATCAAGAGCAGTTACAACCATTCATAACAAGTGCCGTAAAAAGTACAACGACAGTTCAGCAAAAAGCTGCCGGAGTAGCAGGTGGAACAAATAGATTAAATGAAGAAGTAAAACAATTAAAAGGTGAAATCGGTGAAAAGACAAGTGGGATGCAAAGCAAAATGCCGAATCCGGAAGATGTAGGAAATTTAACGAGTGGTATTAAAAAATTAGCGAATGCACAAAGCGAATTTGTAAGTAAGTTCCATGGATTAGGTGAAGGATTAGGTAATGCAAAAATAGGTGCCGATAAATTAAAAGATGGATCAGTTCAATTAATTGATGGAGTAACGCAATTACAAAGTGGCTCTGGAAAAGTGACAGCAGGATTAGGTCAATTATCTGAAGGAGCAAATCAATTAGCAGATGGCTCAAACCAAGTAACAGGTGGTTTAGGTACATTATCTGTAGGAGCAAATCAAATGGCAGGTGGAATAAATCAATTAGCGGACGGTTCAAGTCAAGTAACAGGCGGTTTAGGCACATTATCTGTAGGAGTAAGCAAATTAGCAGATGGCTCAAATCAAGTAACAACAGGTCTGGGCGATCTAAATGGTGGCCTAAACAAAATGTCAACTGGCTCAACTCAGCTAATCGACGGCGTAAATAAACTGGAAGACGGATCAGGGAAAGTAACGGATGGCCTCGTAAAAGTAAATGATGGTTCAGGTGAACTTGCTGAGAAACTTGGCGAAGGGGCAGAGAAAACTAGTGAAGTAAAAGGAATGGATAAAACGTATGATATGTTTGCAAGCCCTGTAAAAGTGAAGACGGAGAAAATGGCAGAAGTTCCAAACTACGGAACTGGATTTACACCGTATTTCTTATCACTCGGTTTATTTGTTGGGGCATTACTATTATCAATCGTATATCCATTACGTGACACAGTTGGTGTTCCAAAATCAGGGTTTAGCTGGTTTATTAGTAAGTTCGGCGTTTTACTATCAGTCGGTATTATTCAAGCTGTAGTAGCAGATATCATATTACTATTCGGATTAGGTGTAGAAGTACAAAGTATTTCGTATTTCATACTCTTTAGCATCGTTACAAGCTTAGCGTTTATCGCATTAATTCAATGTTTAGTAACAGCGTTCGGGGATGCAGGACGTTTCATTGCCATCATCACATTAATTATTCAGCTGACAACGAGTGCCGGAACATTCCCGCTAGAATTGATTCCGAAGTTTTTACAACCATTCAATGCTTGGTTACCGATGACATACTCTGTATCTGGATTGAAGGCAGTCGTATCAAGCGGAGACTTTAACTTCATGTGGCAAAACATTGGAATGCTCATGATCTTCATCGTTGCATTATCACTTGGAACAATCGCTTCATTAACTTGGATGCACAAACGACAATTTAGAAATATTGCTGAAAATCAATCGATTGAAGCGTAAATAAGGAACATAAAAAAGGCACCGAAATGGTGCTTTTTTTATTAGTTTTGTTTTATTGGCTGAGAAATTTCATTTGTTTTTCTATTTTTACGGAAGAAGCATATAGCAATACTTATAAGAATAATTGTAGCTACAATCCAAACAAATGGACCATATTTTTCAGCAAAAGTATATAGTTTCATGTTGCTGGCAATGTCCTCTTTTGTTTTTCCTATTAGAATTTCAGAGCCACTATAACCTTCAAGTGTATCTCCTTTTTTTATGCCAAAAATAAGAACGTCTGATTTGTTTTCTATTCCGGTGTATCGGTATCCTTTACCTTTAATTGTTAATTGGGTATCATTCTTTTTTAGTGAATAGTCTTCGGCAGAAATATCTTTGCCTGACAGTGTAATTGGTTCCATTGAGAAACGGATTTCTTTTAAGGCAGGAAGAGTCTCATTGTTTAGTAAGAGTTGCTTTGCAATATGCTGCTCAGTATTAATGTTTATCCAATTTGCTTTTCGTCGTTTATATGTATTAATTTCAAGGAGTGCGAATTCTTTATTTTGAAGTTTTTCCTCTGTAATAGGTTGCGCGGTAGTTAATGTTCCTTTTAATAAAATCACACCGTCTTTTGCAGATTGGAAGGAAGCGGTTTCCTTTGTTTTCTTTAATGTATTGATAGTCCCTTTATAATCCTCTTTTCCTAAAAGAACAGCTCCTGTATGTACGGTTAAAATAAGATATAGGATGCTTAATACGATAATAGCTTTTTTCACTATTTCCCCTCCAAAGTATGTATAATTAAATTATAACATAATTTACCATATTGAATTTATTAATTTGAATAAAAAGTTGCAGACGTAAAAGTAATAAATAAATTAAGAGAAGTGTAGATGAGAGGAGTAAAAATGAAAAAGAAATACAGTTGTAAGAAAGGTGTACAACTGTATTTAAAGTGGATAAAATATTTTCTTCATAATGTAATGGTTGTTTTATATCCCTTTTTTTTCTTAATTTCACCATATTTCATGTGTAGGCTAAATAAAAGGATAGGAATTACAACAATTTATAGAGAAACATAGAGTAGAGGGGGGATATGATGAAAAGAAAACATATTTCTTATTTAATTATAAATCCGCTAATTATTTTTCTTGTTTATGCCCTTTCACCTATATTGTTTGATAAAGAAGTATATACAAGTATGAGAGATGCATTTGGAATACTTACGTTCTACTATGTGTTAATGGGTGGTTATTACTTTATTGACTTTTTAAGTAAAAAAATCAATAAAAATGATAAAGAAAAAATCGATGGAGGACAACAAAATGACTGAAAGTGAAATGAAATTCAGGGATACAACTATTCGTAACTTTTTCGATAAAGAGGACCGTCTAAAATCGATTCCAGGTCAAAAGAAGAAAAAACTAGTATTGTTAGAGTATTTAATTAGCAAATTAAACGTTGAAAATCAGTATACGGAAAAAGAAATCAATGCATTCATCAAACAATATCATGACGATTTTTGTACGATTAGACGCGAGTTTATTGTGCAGGGGTTTATGGATCGCGAGGATAATATGTATCGTATAAATGAAAGAGAAGTTTGGACGAAGTGGGAGAAGTTAAAATGAAAAGCTCTGTTATTGAAAACAGAGCTTCTTATTATTTATTTGGTTGCAATATTTTAAAATCGTAGGCGTAAATGGATTTACCACCTTTAACTGATGTAACAATTTGATCCATGTCTTTGATTGTAGTAGTTTTAATTTTTTTACCGGTTGTTAGAGAGTATGTTTCTATAGAATATTTATGTTCTTGTTTTTCATTATAACGTAATACATATAATTGATCGTCTTCAAAATATGTTTGTTCATTATATCTAACGCCATCGGTTACATGGTAATCAATTTTGAATTTAAGATTGACTGCATTTGTTTCTGTATTAAAAGTTATGACATCACCTAGTCCATTTATAAAAAATAATTCATTGTTATGTAGATAAGCGGAATTATTTTTTGTAAATGGTATGGAAGCTGTGGAATTCTCCTCGGAAGAAAGTAAAATTAAATCTTGTTTTAATGATTTTTTATCAATGCGTAATAAATATACTTTTCCTTTAATTGAATTATCATTCTCAATTAAAATCGTATAATAAAAATTTGAGTCACTTAAAATAGATGAGTAACTAGAATACGACATGTTTTTATCAAGATTAATTGTTGTAACATCTTCAAGATGCATAGTTGAATCATTAAATAATAATTTTTTTAAACTATGCTCATTTTTATCTATATCTTGAGTTAAAACTAAAACTTCATCTGTATTAACGCCAGAACTAATAAGATAATGAGGGATATTTCCTTTATGAATTTGCTTTTGATTACCATACATTACATTTGAATCATAATTGCCAGTAGTGGAGTTACTGCCTGAATTGTAAATGTTAACAAATAAGTCTTGTTTTTTTAAATATATCCTTTGATCTCCTGTATGTTGGTATTTCATTTTATAATTTTTAAAATCTTCTCCAATAAATTTAATATTATCTTTACTTTCTAGTACGATTTCTTTTTTGTTATCAGACACACCTATTCCGCCGAGTTCTAAACCATTCATTTTATATCCATGTGCTTTTTCGTTTTTATCGATGAATATCGCATAACTAATCCCGTTGCCATCCATATCTTGGTCGGCGGTAGAAGAGAGATATATGACAGCTTGTTTATCTTTTAAAAAATCCTTTTTTTCAATATCTTCTTCAGATATCGAATTTACAGTACTGTTTCTAAAGAAGAAAAAATAGATGAGTGCTGCAATTAAAATTACACTTAAAATAAGAATAATTATTTTTTTCACTGTTATGAGCTCCTTTTATAAGAAGAAGTGCAACAACTATAGTTGTTGCACTTCTTCTTCAGTATTAAATATTACGAATTGTTGAGGTTTGTTTTGCGTCACGAACATCTCGTGGATATACACCAGCACCGCCATCTTTATCTAAATCTAGTCCGCCATGAAGTTTATAAGCCGACCAAATTAATTTAGAACAGTTTTTAGCTCCATAATGGGTTGTACTTCTATTTGTAGCAAAATTATAAGAATATGAATCTTTACCTACACGATCTTTTGCCCACCATGCCGCATCATTTTTGTTTTGCCAAGATGTATTTACGGATTTTACTACCGCATCTCCTTTATCTACTTTACGGGATGTAGTACTAATTGTACGAACGCCATCACCTGGTACAGATTCAACAATTGTATTTGAACTATAATACATACCAACATGTCCATGATTTAAGTATGCAGTGTATGAACCCGTATAGAAGAAATCCCCCATATTGCTATTCCCTACTGAAACTGTACCACCACTAGCTCCTAAAGTATTCATTTTTTTACTTGCTTCTTTTTTGCCTTGTTCTTCATCTGCTTTTAGCTCTTTATAAATCTGTTCAGAAACAGCTTCTTTTGTATTCCCAGTGTTGTTTGCTAATTCATTAATACTAGATATTAGCTCTTGTGTACTTACATCGGGCTGCATTTTTTTGATTTCATTTAAGTAAGGTAAATCATCACTTTTTGCCAGAGAAGCAGTAGGTACAATCACAGTAGAAGTTAGTAACCCTATTGTTAATGTTAATGCATGTAGCTTTTTCATAATCCATCCCCTTTGTGCAATTTATTTTTTCTGGGAATTTTACCTGTATTTTATTTAAATGGTAAAATTATCCTTAATGATAAGTGATAGTTTTATAGCTGTAAATCGTATTTTAGTAATTAATTGTTGAGAAAGTTTGGCTTGTAATAGGTTTGAAAAATAAGGTTATTATGTTTTTAAGTGTAGATATAATACAGTTTGTGTGAATATTTGTCTAAGGAATTAAAGGAGGGAATGATTATGGCGGGCTTTATAAAAATTATTCTTTAGTCATACCATTTGTTATAATACGTGATATTCGTAATTTGTTATATTCCCTACGTTTTTTTGTTGAGAAATAAAAATAGTACTTTATTTGAACTTTCACTTTCAGTAATGTATATAATTGTCTCAATTCAGTTTTTCAACGAGGGTTCTTACAAATTAGTAGCTTACTTTGTATAGTTCCATTTTAATAGTCATGATTAAAAAGATAGCCAGGTAAATATCTGAGCCATCTTTAAAACATTTTATTCTTCCTCCCACTATATTGGTGGGAGGATTCCATTTTCCCTTTATGAGAAATTATGAAATTGCGTTCTCTAATCGCTCTTTCTGGCGCAGATGATGTGCAAAATGCATAAAAATAAGCTGGAACCATTCTGCTGCATGTAAGTAACCAAGCCCAGGATGTTCGACTTTACAATCACTTGGAATAGAAGAAAGTGTTGGCTCAATGTCTTTAACAATTGTAATTAATTCTAGAAGCTGTTTCTGTACGTCTTCTTTATTAGCTGGGTTTTCAGGCGTATATCCAGGATGATCTGGTAATTTGATTTTTATGTCTGGGAAAGCCCCCATCATATATACCTTTTCTCCCATATCTGTTTTCTTGTTAGTTACAGAAGGTAATTCAGTTCTGCATTTCGCGATTGCATCTAACTGCATGCGTGTAGCTGAAATTAAGTGATTATACATTTGACCGAGAGACCATTCCTCAGCAGAAGGTTTGATCCTAAATTGTTCTATAGAGTACCTTTCTAATTCGTCTATGTAATACGTTGCTAATTCCTCAAATTTCTTCATATTGTTAACTCCCTTTTATGAAAATGTATTTGTTAATACCTAATATAAAGGATGGCTACTGACAACATTATGTCAGTAGTGAAATTAAAGTTTTAACATTTTTTTTGCTTCATCACGAATTTTTTCAGAAAGAATTTTTGGTTCAAGTACGTGCACTTGGCTTCCCCAGCTCAATACCCATTGAAACACTTCATCTATGTTTCTAGATTTCAAAAAGACGTGAAAATAGTTATCTCTATGTTCATATGAATCTATAAAAAAATATCGTGATTCAATAATTTTATGTGCAATATGGGAGGGGAATAATAAATGAATCATCACAGTACGGTTGCTTTCAGGCTGATATTCTTGCAAAGAAAAGTCTTCGGGTTTTGTAAAGAATTCTTGTTCTTGCTGTAATTTCTCCATTCGATCTAAGCGGAAATTACGTATTTGTTTTCTAAGTAAACAGTAGGCAACGATGTACCAAATCCCTGAAATATTGACTAAGCCGTAAGGATGAACGGTCCGCTTTATTTTTGTAGTTTCTCTCGGTTTCCGATAAGAAAAAGAGATAGCTTGTTCTTTTTGAATAGATTCTTGCAATAGAAGAAGTTGATTTTCTAGTTTTTCTTGTTCAGATTGCTGATGTGAAAATATAGGAGAAAGGAAACGAAAAGTTTCTCGTAATTCCTGGGCTTTCTTTTGTTGATCAGCAGGGAGAACAATTTCAAGTTTCTCTTTTGCTGATCGTGCATGTACAGAAAAAGAAGAAGTGAAAGTTTTCTCGATATAATCACCGCCTAGTAAAAGGGTAACAGCCTCTTCAGGCGTAAGCTGAATGGGGGGCAAGAAATAACCATCTATTAATGAATAGCCGTGGCCGGGCATGGCGAAAATTGGGACGCCACATTCACTAAGTGCATCCATATCTCGATAAATCGTTCTTATACTTGTCTCAAATTTTTCAGCTAAGCTTTGTGCGGTAACAGTTTGTCTTCTTTGTAATTCAATTAATATGACTAATAAACGATCTGTCCGATTCATGAAATATCACCCTCTATCTTTAATAAATATGCCTCCTGTAAACTTCTAAAACGAATATAAATTCCCCTCCCATTAACATACTTTTCCCTATGTATAATATTAATATAGTAAAATCATAAGAAGCCGTATTGCAGTTTCCAATAATATACTATATAATCAATTTAAGAAAACGTTTTCATGCAAAGGGGGAGAATTTCGTGTCGACTATAGAGGACGTGGCGAAATTAGCGGGGTTATCAAGGACAACGGTTTCTAGGGTGATTAATAATCATCCATATGTTTCAGATGAGAAGAAAAAAAGGGTTCAATTAGCAATGAAGCATTTAGGCTTCGTTCCTAATTCTGCGGCGAGAAGGCTTCGTAAACAAAAAACAGAAACAATTGCGGTGCTAGTTCCAAGGATTACAAATCCTTTCTTCAGTAGATTTATTGAAGCAATCGAGATTGCTGCTTCTGAGCATAAATATAAACTGATTATTTGTCAAACAAGATATTTACCGGAAAAAGAGATGGAGTATTTACAATTATTATCTACGAAGCAAGTAGATGGGATTATTCTATGTTCACTAGAAAATCCGTGGGAAGATGTAGAGCCATACTTACAACACGGTCCAATCGTGTTATGTAATGAATATATTGAGGAAGCAAATATTCCAACAGTGAAGTTTGATCATGCGCAAGGAGCATACATAGCTGCTAAGCATGTGTTAGAACAAGGATATCGTAATCTTATTTTTTGCCGTGGAAACGAAACCAAAGTCGTTAGTCAACAGCGAAAAATGGGCTTTTTACGTGCCATAACGGAGAAGAGCCGCCAAGTAGAAGCGATTGATTTTCTTGAAAACGCTTTCTCTTGGGAAGATGGAAAACGAATATTCCATGAAGTATTAAAGGACAAAAAAAATCCTACCGCGATTTTGGCAGGAGGCGATGAGGTAGCAGCTGGAATTATCTCAGAGGCGAAGCGCCATGACTGGAGTATTCCAGATGATCTCGCTGTTATCGGTTTTGATAATCAAATTTTATCACAGATTACAGAGCCAGGTATTACGACAATTGAACAGCCAATCGATGAGATGGCCCGAAAAGTTGTCGACCTGATGATGGATAAAATCCATACGAAAAATTATCGAAAAAAAGAATTGTATGAGTTTGAACTGGAGCTCTTGGTGAAAGGTTCAACGATGAAGGATACGATGTTATTAGCCTAGTAGACTATGTCTGCTAGGTTTTTTTATGCTCACAAACTACTATTCTTCGTGAACGCAGTCATCACATTTGTTATGGTATGCTTCGTGCTGCTCATCAATTTCTTTCCCGCAGTGCGCACAAGTTTTCGTCGGTAAATTTCTGAAAAACTCCATTGGTTGATCGATCATGTCAATCCCTCCATTTCCATTTCTTACTATCATTGTATTAGTACAAAAAACAAAAGTCAATAACTGTTTTATAACAAAATTGAAAATTAATGAAAAAGTTTAGGAAATGGATTATAGTTAACAATGTAGGATGTAAGTAAAACATGCATTTCTACTCGGTTTTAGAAAGGATGGATACATATGAAAATGACTGTTGTCGGCTTTTGGGGCGGCTTTCCAGAAGCGGGAGAAGCAACGTCGGGGTATTTGTTTGAACACGATGGTTTTCGTTTACTTGTAGACTGTGGTAGTGGTGTACTAGCACAGCTTCAAAAATATATAACGCCATCTGATATAGATGCAGTTGTACTTTCGCACTACCATCACGATCATGTTGCAGATATTGGGGTATTGCAATATGCGAGATTAATTACGAGTGCGACAAAAGGACAACTACCGGAGTTACCAATATACGGTCATACGTTTGATGAGAGTGGATTCCATTCTTTAACGCATGAACCGCATACGAAAGGAATCGCGTACAATCCAGAAGAAACACTTCAAGTTGGACCGTTCTCGATCTCATTCTTAAAAACTGTTCATCCTGTTACATGCTTTGCGATGCGTATTACAGCAGGTAATGACGCTGTAGTATATAGCGCAGATTCCAGTTATATTCCTGAATTTATTCCATTCACGAAAGATGCTGATCTTTTCATTTGTGAGTGTAATATGTATGCACATCAAGAGGCTGCAAAAGCAGGGCATATGAATAGTACAGAAGTAGCAAGTATTGCGAAAGATGCGAATGTAAAAGAACTTTTATTAACGCACTTACCGCATACAGGCAATCCAGCTGATTTAGTAACAGAAGCAAAACAAATTTTCAGTGGCCATATTACGTTAGCGCATAGTGGCTACGTATGGAACTCATGAGGTGATACGATGTTATTTATTGATAATAAAGGAATTACAGATCCTAGAATAAACTTAGCAATTGAAGAATATTGTGTGAAGAATTTAGATATTAACGAAACGTATTTACTGTTCTACATTAACGAACCTTCTATTATCATTGGTAAAAACCAAAACACAGTAGAAGAAATTAATGCTGATTACGTAAAAGAAAAAGGGATTCATGTCGTTCGTCGTCTATCAGGCGGAGGCGCAGTATATCATGATTTAGGAAACTTAAACTTCAGCTTTATTACGAAAGATGATGGGGACAGTTTCAGTAACTTCAAAAAATTCACAGAGCCTGTAACGAAAGCGCTTGGTAAATTAGGTGTAAATGCAGAACTAAGTGGTCGTAACGACATTTTAGCTGAAGGTAGAAAAATTTCAGGTAACGCGCAGTTCTCAACGAAAGGTCGTATGTTCAGTCATGGTACGTTACTATTTGACTCTGAAATCGATCACGTCGTATCAGCACTGAAAGTAAAAATGGATAAGATCCAATCAAAAGGCATTAAATCAATCCGTAGCCGCGTTGCGAATATTACAGAGTTCCTGAACGAAGAAATGACGACAGAAGAGTTTAGACAACTTCTTCTAGAAACAATTTTCGAAGGGGAAACAGAAATTCCAACGTATGAATTAACAGAAGAAGATTGGAAAGAAATCCATAAACTTTCTGAAGAGCGCTACCAAAATTGGGATTGGAACTACGGAAAATCTCCGAAGTTCAACTTACAACATTCACACCGCTTCCCAGTTGGACAAGTTGATGTTCGTCTTGAAGTGAAAAAAGGAACAGTAACAGAATGCAAAATTTACGGTGACTTCTTCGGTTCACTAGATGTGCATGATATTGAAGAACGTCTAACAGGCGTACAATTCGATAAAGATGCATTTACTGCAGCTTTAGAAGGTGTAGATATCGCACGCTACTTCGGTAATATTACAACAGAAGATTTCTTACATTTATTCTTCTAAAAATAAGGGGGGCTGCCGTAACGAGCAGCCTCTTTTTTTTGCGTAGATTGTCGCGTTTTGTCGGTAAGTCGATATATTTTAAAAATCGCTGATATATTTCGAGTTGCGGTCGATATATTTGGAAAATCGCTGATATAAATTGAGTTGCGCTGATATATGTGAAAAATCGCCGATATAATTTCATATACCATCAAATCACAAGACATTTGCCCCTCATAAAGGAATATATATTTAAAAGGAGGCGGATTGAAATGAAGAGGGTAATGTACGTTGTATTATTACTTAGCTTTGTCATTGGAATGACAGCTTGTAACGATGAAACGTCCTCAAGTCGCATACTTTTATCGATTGGAAAGCCAGCGAAAGATAATGTTATATATTTTACGCATACAGATAACAGACGAAAGATACAGGAAATACAAGACATGTTTCAAAATAAGAAGTGGAAAAGAAATGAAACATTCAGCACTGTGAATAAGACACCAGATGTCGTCTTTTCAATAGATGAAGACAATGCAGGGTTACCAACATTATATGTTACGGTCTATTTTCATGAAGATGGAGCGGACGTTCTTAACTTGTACGGGGAGTATACGAGTTTAAATAAACAAGAACTTGCAATGCTGAGAGAAAAGATGAGTGCATATTATCCTAAAATGATTTCTGGTCTAGTTTCATAAATTACTTGCAAACAAAATTCCCTTATCCTTCCAAAGTAAATGAAGAGAAAGTGATCTGTCTATATGCAGTTAATGGAATAACACTTGCCACTTTAATTTTCTTTTAATATAATTAATTTAGAATTTTTAAATATTCTAAATTTTATAAAGGTGGGGTTTGTGTGAATCTCGTTCAATCTTTGGCTGAAACGGCGAAAAAGAAGGGGGATAAACCGGCTTATATATTTATGGATCAGTCGGTCTCATATGACCAATTAAACAAAATGGTCACAAGGTTTTCTAGCAATTTAGCAGAAATGGGCATTGGAAAAGGGGACAATGTTGCATTAGTTGTTGGAAATTCACCACATTTTTTGGTCGGTTTATACGGAACAATGAAAGCGGGAGCAACTGTTATTCCAGTTAATCCAATTTATACAGCAGACGAAATGCATTACATTTTACAAAATGGAGATGTAAAAACAATCATCGTACTCGACGTCCTTCTACCTGTTATACAATCTCTTACAACAAGACTTCCTTCATTAGAAAACATCATCATATGCGAAACCTCATCAGATTTTAACCATACAGAAACTGAAAAAATGAAAACGTTTACTAGAATGATAGGGGCTGGAGATGTAACTTACGAAGGTCCTGAACTAGATGAAGAAGATGTAGCGGTTATTCTATACACTTCGGGCACAACTGGAAAACCGAAAGGTGCTATGTTAACTCATAAAAATTTATATAGTAATGCGAGTGATGTGGCATCGTATTTACAATATACGGCTGATGATCGCGTCGTTGCGGCACTGCCGATGTTCCACGTATTTTGTTTAACGGTGGCGGTGAATGCACCGATTGTGAATGGAGCAACGATTTTAATGTTACCGAAATTTAGCCCGAAAGAAGTATTCCGTATTTGTCGTACGTACGAACCGACGATTTTTGCTGGTGTACCGACGATGTACAATTATTTATATTTATTCGAAGAAGCGAGTGCGGAAGATGTGAAGACACTTCGCCTTTGTATTTCAGGTGGTGCTTCAATGCCAGTTGCTCTTCTGCAAAACTTTGAAAAACGTTTTGACGTTATCGTTTCAGAAGGATACGGTTTATCAGAAGCATCACCAGTTACTTGTTTTAATCCGCTTGATCGTCCGCGTAAACCAGGATCGATCGGTACAAATATTTGGCATGTAGAAAATAAAATTGTAAATGAACTTGGGGAAGAAGTACCTGTTGGAGCAGTTGGTGAATTAATTGTTCGCGGACCTAACGTTATGAAGGGATATTATAACGCGCCAGAAGATACAGCTGCGACATTAAAGGACGGCTGGTTGTATACAGGAGACTTAGCGAAGATGGATGAAGAAGGTTACTTCTATATCGTTGATCGTAAAAAAGATATCGTCCTAGTTGGCGGTTATAACGTATACCCTCGTGAAGTAGAGGAAGTATTGTATACACACGAGTCTGTAGCAGAAGTGGTCGTAATCGGCGTTCCAGATGAAAACTTAGGAGAAGCAGTGCGAGCTTACGTCGTTCTGAAACAAACGAACGTAACAGAAGAAGAACTGATGCATTACTGTACGTTACATTTAGCGAAATATAAAGTACCAAAGAGTATCGAGTTTTTAACAGAATTGCCGAAGAATACGACAGGTAAATTGCTGAGAAGAGCTTTGAGGGAAAAAGCGATGCAAGTTTAAAAATAGGGGCAACCATCTTTATGAAGATGGTTGCCTTTCTACTTTTTAGCATTGGTTAAGCTATGGTGCCATATATTTAAACCGTAATATGACTAATAAGGAGGAGATATAAGTGGAGCAGAAGGAATTACGTTTACGGAGAGTTCAATACCTTATTTGTGACATTATGGATGAAATGAATGCTGAAAGTGAGAAGAAAAACTTAGAAATTTTGCAGCAAGTCATTGATCATCTTTCAGGAGCGATAGGTGATTTAGTGGATCCATCAAGCTCGTATTCTATTGATTATTTAGAGAGGAAAGTTCATACGGCACATTATTTACTTTTTAATAACGAGCGGAAGGCGTACTTATGTAGAAAATAATATTATTATTTTTATTTGACATTGATAATCATTATCAATATGATGGTTATGTTGGATATATTTATATAAAGGGAGATGTCATATTGATAATGATTAAGAAAAAACATGTAAATGCATTCGTTATAGCAGCAACGTTAGTAGTTCCATTTAGCGGTATTATGGCACCAATCGCGAAAGCTGAAGCAGCGGTTGAAATGAAAGCAAATAGTAGACTAGCAGATGGCACGTATGACGTTGTATTTAAAGCATATAAAGATAAAACAAATGAAGCATCAATCGCTTCAAAATATTTAAAAGATGCAAAAGTAACGATTCAAGGTAATAAAAAAATTGTTACATTAACAGCGACAGATAGTAATTATTTTAAAGAGTTCAAAGTAGAAAATCCGAATCAATTAGGAACGTACCAGGATGTGAAAGTAATCTCGGAAAGCGCAGCGAATAACGGTACGAAAGTTGTTCAATTTGAGCTGGGTGACTTTTCAAAGAAATATAATATGAAATTACATATCGTGATTCCATCAATGCAATATGATCATCACTTCCAAGTACAATTTGAAGTAGATGGAAGTACAATAAAAAAGGAATCTAAATTCTCAGATGTACCAGCATGGGCACAAGAATCAGTTCAATATTTAGTAGATAAAGAAGCAGTGCACGGTAAGCCAGACGGTACATTTGCACCAGCTGAAAATATTGATCGTAGTTCCGCTGCAAAAATATTAGCAACTGTTTTAGGATTAGAAATTAAGAAAGATGCAAAGCCATCATTCCCTGATGCACAAAATCACTGGGCAACGCCGTATATCGCTGCTGTTGAAAAAGCAGGTATTGTAAAAGGTGATGAGAGGGGGAACTTTAATCCGAGCGGGTTAATTAACCGTGCATCAATGGCTTCTATGCTAGTAAATGCATATAAATTAGAAAGAAATGAAAATATAAAACTACCGAAAGAATTTGCTGACTTAAACAATCATTGGGGTGCGAAGTATGCCAATATTTTAATCCAAGAAAACATTTCAATTGGAACAGATAATGGCTGGGCTCCAGATAAAGCGGTAAGCCGTGCGGAAGCAGCACAATTTATTGCGAAGGCGGATAAGTTGAAGAAATAAAGTGAACGAAAAGTCAGTGAGGGAAAATCCTCACTGACTTTTCGTTATTAAAAAAACAAATTCCAAGTTGACACATGCGAATTACAGAATTAAAATGAAAAGAAATCGAATACATTAGAAGCTAATCAGATAAACTGAAGGCGCACAATGTTCACGTTTGTGAATATATTGTGTGCCTTTTTCTATTGTATAAACTAAGGGGGATTTAACGATGAAACAGTGGAGGAAGACAGCGTTTATGAAAAGTACAGGTGTTTTATTATCAGCAGTTGTACTTTTATCAGGGTGTGGTTCAGCAACATCCACTAGTAATTCTGAAGGAAGTGGAGACAAAAAAACAGTCGAACTTTTAAATGTTTCCTATGATCCAACACGTGAGTTATATCAAGATTTTAATAAAGATTTTGCGAAGTACTGGAAAGAGAAGCATGGGCAAACAGTAAATGTAAAACAATCGCACGGAGGCTCTGGAAGTCAGGCGCGTTCTGTTATTGATGGCTTAGAAGCAGACGTTGTTACGCTAGCGCTAGCTTATGATATTGATGCGATTAGCAAGAAGAAACAACTAGCAGAAGATTGGCAGAAGCGACTTGCGGATAATTCCACTCCGTACACATCAACAATTGTATTTCTTGTACGAAAAGGAAACCCGAAAGGAATTAAAGATTGGGATGATTTAACGAAAAAAGGTGTGTCTGTCATTACGCCTAATCCGAAAACATCAGGCGGAGCACGTTGGAACTATTTAGGGGCATGGGGATATGCGCTAAAAAAATATAACAATAGTGAAGATAAAGCGAAAGAGTTTGTCGGTCAAATTTATAAAAACGTGGAAGTACTAGATTCAGGGGCACGCGGAGCAACGACAACTTTCGTTGAAAAAGGAATTGGTGACGTATTAATCGCGTGGGAAAATGAAGCATTACTATCACAAAAAGAGCTCGGAAAAGATAAATTTGAAATTGTAACACCTCCAATTAGTATACTAGCGGAACCACCAGTAGCTGTTGTGGATAAAGTAGTTGATAAAAAAGGAACGAGAAAAGTGGCAGAAGGATATCTTGAATATTTGTATTCAGAAAAGGGGCAAGAAATTGCAGCGAAAAACTTCTATCGCCCTCGTAACGAAAAGGTAGCAGAAAAATATGCATCTCAATTTCCAAAAGTTCAATTATTTACAGTAGATGAACTATTTGGCGGTTGGAAAAAAGCGCAGGAAAAACATTTTAATGATGGCGGTGTATTCGATCAAATTTATAAAAAATAAGGGGGGATGAGGTGAAAGAAGATGAGGAAAAAACGTGTTTTACCGGGGTTTGGATTATCTCTTGGATTTACAATGCTATATATGAGTTTATTCGTACTTATACCACTTTCTATCGTATTTATTCAAACTTCACAGTTAGGTTGGAAGAAATTTGCTGAAGTTGTAACGAGCGAGCGTGTGCTGCATTCTTATCAAGTGAGTTTAACGACTTCACTTGCAGCAGCGATTGTAAATGCCATTTTTGGCTTATTAATTGCTTGGGTACTCGTTCGTTATACATTTCCAGGGAAACGATTGTTAGATGGATTAATAGATTTACCTTTCGCTCTTCCGACTGCTGTAGCTGGTATTACACTGACAACGCTATATGCCGAAAATGGCTGGGTGGGGAAAATATTTAGTATGTTTCATATAAAAGTAGCTTTTACGCCGCTCGGAATTATTGTTGCACTTACGTTTATTGGTTTACCATTTGTCGTTCGAATGGTGCAACCAGTACTTCAAAATATTGATAAAGAAGTAGAAGAGGCAGCTTCTAGCTTAGGGGCGTCACGCTTCCAAATATTTGTGAAAATCATTTTGCCAGAAATATTCCCAGCTTTACTTGCTGGCTTTTCACTCGCATTTGCACGGGCATTAGGAGAATACGGATCTGTCGTTTTCATCGCAGGTAATATGCCCATGAAAACAGAAATCGCACCGCTTATGATTATGACGAAACTCGAACAATATGATTATGCAGGAGCAACAGCGGTAGCGGCAGTTATGCTTATTATTTCTCTTCTTTTCCTTCTTCTTATTAACATGATTCAAAGCTGGAGTAGAAGGCATGAATTAAAAAGTGAATAGGAGGAGAGAAAGTGGAACCAACATTATTAGAAAAGAAAATAGTAAAAAGCGTGTCAGCTAAAAAAGAATCTAAACTTGTACCGAGTATATTAATTGCGATTACAGTCTTATTTTTATCTCTCTTTCTATTACTCCCGCTCGTAACTATTTTTTTGAAAGCTTTTGAACGAGGGATGGATGTATACATTGCAGCTGTAACAGATCAAGAAGCATTTTCAGCAATTAGATTAACGCTTCTCGTTGCGTTAATCGTCGTGCCGCTTAATACGATATTCGGGGTAGCGGCCGCGTGGCTTATTACAAAGTTTCAGTTTAAAGGAAAACAAGTATTACTTTCTCTTATTGAACTGCCGTTTGCTGTGTCACCAGTTATCGCAGGATTAGTGTTCGTTTTACTTTTCACACCGCGGGGGGCTCTTGGCGAATGGTTACTCGAACATGGAGTGAAACTTATCTTCTCTGTACCTGGCATTATTATCGCAACAATCTTTGTGACGTTTCCGTTCGTTGCACGTGAATTAATTCCGATTATGCAGGCACAAGGGAAAAGTGAAGAAGAAGCAGCTTTATCACTTGGCGCAAGTGGCTGGAAAATGTTTTGGCGCGTTACGCTTCCAAATATAAAATGGGGTCTTTTATACGGCATGATTTTATGTAATGCCCGTGCTATCGGTGAGTTTGGAGCTGTTTCTGTCGTATCAGGTCACGTGCGCGGTATTACAAATACGATGCCGCTTCATATTGAAATTTTGTACAATGAATATCAATTTTCAGCAGCATTTGCAGTAGCGACGTTAATGTCATTAATTGCGGTGTTTACGCTCGTTATAAAAAACTGGATTGAATGGCGAATGGAAAAACGACAATAAGGGGGAGTACGGTGAGTATTCAAATTCAAGGTGTATCAAAACAATATGGTACATTTCAAGCGCTAACAGACATTCATTTGGATATTCCAAAAGGTGAACTTGTCGCCTTATTAGGCCCGTCAGGTTCTGGAAAAACGACGTTATTACGAATTATTGCAGGATTAGAAGAAGCGGATGGAGGCTCTATTTCATTTGATGGAGAAGATCTAACAGACATTCACGTGAAAAATCGGCAAGTCGGTTTCGTCTTCCAGCACTATGCGCTTTTTAAACATATGAATGTATTTGAGAATGTCGCTTTCGGTTTAAAAGTAAGAAAGAAAAGCTTAAGACCGTCAGCAGAAGTGATAGAAGAAAAGGTAATAGAATTATTAAGACTTGTAAAAATGGATGGCTTTGCTAAACGTTATCCAGCGCAATTATCTGGCGGACAACGACAACGAATTGCACTAGCGCGGGCACTTGCAGTCGAACCGAAAATTTTATTACTTGATGAACCGTTCGGTGCACTTGATGCAAAGGTAAGAAAAGAATTACGAAGATGGCTCCGGAAACTACATGACGAATTTCAAATTACGAGTGTATTCGTAACACATGACCAAGAAGAAGCGTTAGACGTTGCAGACCGCATTGTTGTAATGAATGAAGGTCGCATTGAACAAATGGGAACGCCGGAGGAAGTATATGAAAACCCAGCAACCCCGTTCGTGTACGACTTTTTAGGAAATGTAAATTTATTTCACGGCCGCGTCCATAAAGGTAAGCTAAATGTAGGATCGGTAGAACTAGAAGCACCAGAGCATAAACACGTTTCAAACGTAGACGGAGTAGCTTACGTAAGGCCCCATCACTTATCCATCTCCCGTACGAAACAAAGCGTAGATGCAATCCCAGCAAAAGTATCATACTCTCACGCAGTTGGACCTGTCGTATATGTAGAATTAAAACGAGATGGAACAGATGAGTACTTAGAAGCAGAAATAAGTAAAGAACAGTTCAAGCAGCTCAGTATTCAAGCGGGTGATGTTGTATACGTACAGCCGAAAGAAGTGAAGGTGTTTATTCCGGAGGATTTTGTTATTTAAATAAAAACCGAACCACCATCTAAATGGCGGTTCGGTTTTCTTTATCTATTTTTTCTCTACTAATTTTTTATTCTTCCAATCTAGTGTGAACGATTTATTAAATGTTTTTTGATCAACATCTTTTACGTTGTTTCCAACCCAGTTTGCAGTTCCAAATGTGTAGCCTGGACGAAGTTGGTAGTCGTCGGCGTGTTTCGTATAAGCGACTTGTAGGTTAGATTGGTCTGTATTTTTTTCAGAGATAACAACAGCAATCATACCCGGAGAGAAACCGCTATTTGTTAGTGCTGGAAGTTGATCCATCGGTATTAAATTACCTTTTGCATCAGATTCATATAGGTATGTGCGAGAGTACATGAACAGTTGATTTCCGTATAAAGAATGGTAGGAATCCCGTGTATAAATACCCCAGTTTTGATTGTTATATCCGTTAAAGAATACGTTCCATTTTACGTTTTTATTTGTTTGGTCAATTAAATTTGTTTTATAGCTTGTTTGTTTATAGCTTACAGAGTCGGACCAAGTTACTTGACCAGTTGCGCCAGCTTCAGCGCTAGGTCCATTTGGCGTTGCAGAAGCTTTAACAGAACCGCCAAGTTGATAAGATACACTAGAGGTTACAGTCGTTTCTTCTACAGCATTTGTAGGTGCTACGTTAAAGAAACGGGCGCTATTATCTTGAAGATTAAAGGCAATATCATATTGTGAAGGATAGCGTAATGTTGCACTAGCGCCAGGGATTGGGTAGTTATCAATAGGCGCACTACTTATAGTAGGATTTGCTTTTAGAAAACTACCAGTTGTATTAATAACGGCAATCTGTTTATCAGCGCTTGGATCATCGATAAAAGTTACCTTTAAAGACATTGTCATATTATCAGTTTGATCATTATTAAATGTATTATAGCTCGTATGTGTTTTTGCATTTTGCCCGATATCTGTTACAACTTGTGACGTCGTTTGAGCGTAAGCAGCAGGTGTTGAAAGTGCCAAAGCGCTACTAGCAAAAACAGCGGAGAATGCTAAACATTTTAAATACGTTTTAGAGCGTTTCATACAATCACTTCCTTTTATTTTTGTCGATATATGTCGTATTTCGTTTATATCGTAACATGAAAATAAAGCGGAAAGGATGGTTATGCATAATTGCATAGGTGAGTTTTGGATAATGAAATTTTATGAATCCTTCTCAAGGGAATAGTCGCTGTATTGTTTAGATATTCCTCTTCAACAACTCCCCAACTTGCGTCGCAACAAACGCAACATCACTAAACAGTTAGAGGTTTTTATTGTGAAGATTACTGTGCTTAATATTTACGTTATAAGTGCATAACAAGTTATAATAGAAGAAATGAATAAGGAGGCTAGTTGTGAAGAATCTTCGTTATTTTAATATATTTACGATATTAATTATATACACACTACTTATGCTTTACATAGGCTGGAACGGCTGGGTTTGGCTTCATGCAGTATTTGGCTGGGAATCTTGGGGATATTACGCTTTCGTAGTCGGATTTATTTCATATGCGTACATTCTCGTGCAAGTGTTTAAGTTTCTGCCATTCCTACGAACGATAGGTTCGATTTGGTTTGCGGTCATACAATACGCGCTTATGCTATTGCCTTTAGCTAATATTATGGTCTTTCTTTTACAGTTTTCAGTGGAGAAAGAAGCGGCAATTATTTGGACAGGGGCGGCTGTGTTAGCTGCATTTATTTTAATCTTTGCGTACGGAGTATTCAACGCATATAGCCCGGTAGTAAGAAAATACGAGGTGCACATACCGAAAAAAGTAGAGGGACGTAAAAGCTTACGCATTGCGATGGCTTCTGATATGCATTTCGGTAAATTGTCTGGTGTTTCGCATTTAAAAAGACTTGTCCGTCATGTAAATGAAATGGAGCCTGATATTATTTTACTGCCAGGTGATATTATAGATGATCATCCAGGTGTGTTCATTCAAAAAAATATGGGACATATTATGAAACAGATGAAAGCTCCACTAGGTGTATATGGTGTGTTAGGAAACCACGAATATTACGGGCGAGCAGTTCCAGAATTCCTGCAAGAGATGGATAAGATTGATATTCGCATTTTATTAGATGAAGTAATTACAATTGAAGATCAGTTTTATCTCGTTGGAAGAAGGGATAAAACTGAGCGAGATCGCCAAAGTTTTGAAAATCTTATGAGTACGGTAGATAAAACGATGCCAGTTATCGCAATGGATCATCAACCATTCGAGTTAAAACAAGCAGCGGATGCTGGCGTAGATTTACTATTATCCGGTCATACGCACCGCGGACAAATGGCGCCAAATCATATGGTAACGAGAAGAATGTACGAACTAGACTGGGGATACGCACAAAAAGGTGCATTCCACGCAATTGTTTCTTCTGGTTTCGGATTTTGGGGACCACCATTAAGACTTGGAAGTAGGTCGGAGATTGTACAGGTGGAGGTTACGTTTGAATAAGTGTATGTAATAGAGAGCTAATGGCTCTCTATTTTTACAAATAAAAAAGGCTCCACATAAGGAGCACTCAATAAAAACAAATGAATTAAAACAAATAACAGACATGTATAATATACAACATTTATAATTTAATATCAATATATTCGGATTTAAAACTTTCGTTGGTGTTGATTTTATAAAAGAGGTACGATTATAAGAGGCGGCTAAGATAGAGGGGGATTATAAGTGATCATATCAGATATACTATACGGAGAATTTGAAGTGGATCCAGTAGTAGAAGAATTAATCTTAAGTAAGTCTGTGCAAAGACTAAAAGGTATTCATCAAACTGGCGCAAGTTATTTAGTGAACAAGGAATGGAATGTAACGCGCTTTGATCATTCAGTTGGCGTTATGTTGTTAGTTAAAAAGCTAGGTGGTTCAGTAGAAGAGCAAATTGCAGGTTTACTGCACGACGTATCGCATACTGCTTTTTCTCATGTGATTGATTACGTTTTTGATAATAGAAATGAAAGTTATCATGAAGAGATATTTAGTTCTGTTGTGAAAAACTCAGAAATTCCAGCGATTCTTGCAAAGTATGGCTATAACTATGAAGATATTTTATTAGATGATTCAAAGTGGACGTTATTGGAAAGGTCAGCGCCCGAATTATGCGCAGATCGAGTGGATTATACGTTACGAGATATGTATACATATGGGTATATTTCTTTAGAAGAAGCTCACAGTTTTTTAGAAGATGTAATTGAAGTAAACGGAAAAATGGTCCTTCAAAACATCGAAATGGCAGAGTGGTTTACAGAAACGTATTACAAAGAAGTCATCGATTTCTTTATGCAACCAATGAATAGTTACGGAAATGATATGTTAGCAAAAACGCTAAAGTTAGCTCTACACAAAAAGGTTATTCATGCAGATGATTTTCTTCTTGAAGATGATGAGCTAATTTCGAAATTGCAGCAATGTAGTGATCCGGAAGTACATGCTTTAGTAAGCAAAGTTCATCCGAATGTAAAAGTAAAAGAAGATAGAAATGATTATGATTTATATCAGAACAATAAAGTCCGTCTTATTGATCCGTCGTTACTTCGTGAAGGGGAAGTCGTTCCATCGTCTGTTGTGTCAGAAAACATAAGGAAGATGAGTGAGATTGCTTATGAAAAAGCGGTGAGAGGGATGTATGTGAAAGTGATTTTGGATGAATAAAAAGAAGGTATCATCTTATGTGATGATACCTTCTTTTTATTCATCTAATATTTTCCACTCATTTCCCCAATCCTTCATTGCGTCAAAAATAGGACGGAGTGTCTCCCCTTTTTTTGTTAGTGAATATTCCACATGAGGTGGCATAGTTGAGTAGATCGTTCTCTTTATAATATTTTCTTGTTCAAGTTCTTTTAAGCGCAGAGATAGGGTGCGTGGGCTAATGCCACTTAGACGTCTTTCAAGCTCAGCAAAACGTTTAGGACTATAAAACAAATCTCTTAAAATTAAGAAAGTCCATTTGCCACCTATTACAGACATTGTTTTTTCAATGGGGCATTTTAATAAAATTTCTTCATTTATATTTTCCATATAAACACTCCTTACTATATAAAAGTATAGGTACTATATAAAAAATCAGTACTTTTATAATTAAAGTACTTTATTTATTATAGTCCTAAAGGAATATATAGGTAAATTACTAATTTTTGAAAGGGGAGTTAGCAAGTGAATGGGGTGGCTAGTAGAAATTTAGATGTTCAAACAAAAGAGAAATCAGGTATCGTCATTTTAATAACTTTGGCAATGGGTTTTATTATGGCTACGTTAGATGTGACAGTAGTAAATGTTGCGGTGGTGAATATTCAGGAAACTTTAGGGATGACATTATATAGTTCAGCGTGGATTGTTGACGGATATATTTTATCTTTTGCGGCATTATTACTTGCTGGAGGGGCATTGGCTAACCAATATGGAGCAAAAAATATGTATATGGTTGGTTTAAATATTTTTGTATTCGCATCTCTTTTATGTGCG
The DNA here is from genome assembly GCF_051916145.1 of Bacillus cereus group sp. MYBK245-2. Taxonomy (NCBI): domain Bacteria; kingdom Bacillati; phylum Bacillota; class Bacilli; order Caryophanales; family Bacillaceae; genus Bacillus; species Bacillus cereus group sp. MYBK245-2. The sequence continues at coordinate 75,532 of NZ_JBQAGB010000003.1, forward strand.
ATTGCCACAAATGGGAGCACCCTCATTATCGGCCGAGTAATTCAAGGTGTTGGAGCGGCTTTATTTATGCCAAGTTCACTTAGTTTATTAGTAGTATCATTTCCAGATGAAAAGAAGAGAGCTAAAATGTTTGGGATATGGTCGGCAATTGTCTCTATCGCCTCTGGTACAGGTCCTTTTATTGGTGGTCTTTTAGTAAATACATTTGGTTGGCGGAGCATTTTTATTATAAACCTTCCAATTGGGGTTATCGGTGTTCTAATGGTCTTTGTAATTATTCCCAGTGTATTACCGAAAAAGGAGAAAATAAATGTAGCGAATCATTTAATCGGTATAATTGCAATAACATTGTTGGCATTTACTATAATTGAAGGGCCAAGTTACGGATGGGCCTCACTTCAAATTTTAGGAGGGGTAGTGGGGACGGTATTAACTACTATTCTCTTTGTTTATGCAGAACGAAAATCAAAAAACTCAGTTGTACCAAGAGTGTTGTTCCAAAGCGAGACATTTATCTCGGCGAATATAGTTGGATTTCTAATAAACTTTGCGTTATTTGGCGGCATATTTATGTTCGGACTCTTTTTGCAAAAAGCATACGGAGCAAGCCCATTTGTAGCAGGATTACAACTATTGCCGATGATGAGCGTATTTGTTATTGGGAATGTATTATTTGCAAAAATGGTGACTAAGTTTAGCTCAAAATCGTTATTATTCATAGCGTTATTTATAGCTAGTATAGGGTCTATATTATTAATGCTTGTAGTAAATAATGTGAGTTATATAGGAATTGCAGTTATATATATTATGGTTAACCTTGGGATAGGGATCGCGGTACCTGCCATGACTACAATTGTAATGAAATCTGCTGGTCGTGAAAATGGGAATATGGCTGGAGCAACTTTAAATGTAAATCGTCAAATTGGTGCATTAGTCGGTATAGCAATTATGGGAATCATTTTAAATGAATCATCGAATTGGTACAAAGGAGCAAGCAATAGTTTTTTAGTTATTGGGATCGCCTATTTATGTGCAGTATTTTTAGTTTGGAAGTTTGTAGAGCGGGAATAAAAAAATAGAGCATCACCTCTAGATGCTCTACTTTTCCTACATCACTGATCAAACCAATTCCAAACCTCAATATCCCCAAGAGTCGCATAACGAACGTGAGGCGAGTTTTGTAATTTTAATAACTCTTTCGACGGTCCGGTAATGACGATCCCGTATACTTTTACACCGTTCTCTTTTACATACTCATAACGCTTATCTAAGTTCAGCTCTTTTTCAGAAGTCTGAGTAGTTTTACTTACAGTTTCTTTATGCTCAGAAAGAATACGCATCATTTCGATTACTTCATCTTCTTTTGTCTTCGGTCGTTCTGCTTCACTATCAGGGAGGTTTATATGTTCTGGAAATCCGATAACCTCTCCGCTATGCAAGATAAAATCTTCTTCATCTATTCTTTCTTGCCCTGTGTCTAAAGCGTACCATAAAGGAGTTGGCGGCATTTCTTGTGCTTCAAATACGCTATATAAAAGGGATTCTACTTCCTGTAACGTGTAAGGTTTGTCAAAAGATATCGCTACTTCTGCAACGGTGCCCTCATGTATCTTTCCGAGTGTATCCCAAACTTTTTTAGATATTTCTTTCAAATGATCATCTTGCTTGATTTTTGGGTGAACAAAGGAAAGTTTTTTGGAAAAGGGTTTGTTTTCCCATGATTTATTTTTGACAGTTACAGATGATAAGAAGCTACGCGTTGTTACTGTACCAATTGGAATTTCTTTTTTGCCGACCGTTTTAACTAAATTCATTTCATTTTCTGTACGGAAAAAGGGTTTAATCTTTGTACTGCCTCCAGCGGAACGACTATTTGGAATGGTTGCTTCTAGTGCGAGTGCTGGAATTTCATCTACTTCGACTAACTTTTTCATATTATAGAAGTAAAGAGAAGACGAAAAATGGCCGACAAAATAGATTGCAATACAAACGGCAAGGACAAAACTAACGGTTTGCCAACGTTGTTTCCATTTTATTTTCCAAAAAGGGACTTTCAGGTTTTGTGGTGGCAGTCTTTTCTTTATTGGTTCATTCTTCAAAAGCAACTCATCTAAATAAGCTTCACACTCTTCACATGTCTCAATATGACTTTCTAACAGCTCTTGTTCATCATGCGTGAGTGTTCCGTTTTCGTATTTCTCCCATAGTTTTTTAAATGCTGCACAACCCATCTGTATCACTCCTTTATGTTTCTCGTTTCTTTTCGTCCGCGGTGTAATTCAATTTTTACTTTCGCGAATGAGAGACCGGTCATTTCTGCTATTTCCTTATATGAGAATCCGTAGTAATCTCGTAGTAACAGAACATTTCGTCTTTCGAGCGGAAGAGAAGATAAACTGTCTAACCAACTAGCAATCTCATGTTTTACGAAATATTCATGTTCTGTACTTGGTACGTTTGGTAAATGGAATTCTTCCACTGTAGTTGTTTTATATTTTTTCTCTTTTCGATACCAATCGATAAAGGCGTTGTAGGCAATTGTAAATAACCATGGTCTAATTTCTTCGCCTTTATAATAGTCAATATGGACGAGCATTCGGTAAAAGGTTTCTTGCATGAGATCTTCAGCAAAATGAGAATCTCCGGTGAGGGAGAGAAGATAGCGAAATAAATCATGCATATGCTCTGTATAAATGTCTTCTAATGATTGTTTGCGTTTCACTAATTTCCCTCCCTTCATACATAACAACGAAATACATATAAAAAAGTTACATTTGTTTTTAAAATTATAGTAAAAAACGTCAAGAATTGGATAAGATTCTCTTTTATCATAATACATATAAGGCGGGTGAACAGAGATGGAAAGTTATGAAACACAAATTCAAAGATCCATTGATTATATTGAGGAAGATGTAATGGAAAAACAGACGCTGCGTAATTTAGCGCGTATTGCAGGTTTTTCTGAGTCGCATTTTCATCGTGTATTCCAGGCGTTAGTAGGTGATACGGTAATGGAGTATGTTCGAAAGAGGAGGCTAGCCCGGGCAGCTTATCAACTTTCTCATACGGATGAAAAAATTATTGATATCGCATTTGAGCATGGCTTTCAATCTCACGAAACGTTCACGAGAGCCTTTAAAAAATTATTTCAAATGACACCGAGTGAATATCGAAAGCAAGAAATAGAAACACCGATATATTACAGTGTGAATGTAAAGCAAAGAAAATTAAATCCGTATTTAGGAGGCATACAAATGGAATATCGTATTGTAAATAAACCAGAATTTTTAGTGGCGGGTTATGAACTGAAGACGACGAGTAAAGAAGGAAAAAACCATCAAGACATTCCAGCATTTTGGCAAGAATATTTACAAAAAGATCTTGGAACGACAATTCCGAATCGTAAAGATACGAGCCAATGGGTAGAGCTTGGATTATGTACTGATTTTAATTTAGAAACAGGGGACTTCACGTATATTATTGGAATGGAAGTTACAGACTTTGAAAATGTACCAGATGGAATTGCGAAGCGTACGTTCCCATCGGCTACATATGCAGTATTTACAACGCCGAAAGTTCCTCATGAAGAAATGGTATCGTCTATTCACCAAACGTGGAACGCAGTATTCTCAGAATGGTTCCCCCATTCAGGCTATGAACATTGCGGCGTTACAGAGTTTGAACTATACGATGAGCGTTGCCACGAAGATAAAAGTGAGTTCGCTCAAGTGGAACTTTGGATACCGGTGAAGAAAAAATAATAGAGTGAGGGCGAGTCATTGAGAAATGGCTCGCTTTTTTATTTCGTGAAATTTCAATTGGCGCGGGCGGAATCGTTGTTTTTCAGGAGCTTTGCATATAAGATGGGGTGCTATTGTTGTCGATTTTTGTCGGTAAGTCGATATATTCAGAAAATCGCTGATATATTTTGATTTGCGCCGATATATTTGAAAAATCGCCGATATAATTCGAGTTGCGCTGATATATTCGCAAAATCGCCGATATAATTTCATATACCGCTGAAATAACTCAGAAAGATGGTCTACATCATTTCATATACCGCTGAATTCTCCCAGAATAGAAAAAAGAAAAGACGCCACATAGCGTCTTTTCTATGAACGAAACGGAAACACAAGTATAATTGTTGTTCCTTTTCCTAGTTTGCTATCGATAGAAATCGTTCCGTTATGAGCATGGACGAGCTGTTTCGTAATAGCGAGGCCAAGTCCCGTTCCGATGTTGCTTTCTTCTGTATTTGTTCCTCTGTAATATCGCTCAAATAGAAGTTCTTTCGTTTTATCATCCATTCCTTTTCCATTATCTGAAATAGATAGTGTAAATGAAGTAGCGTTTTGTGAAAGTTTTACGATGACATTAGTCGTTTCATTATTATGTTTTACCGCGTTTACGAGTAAGTTTTCGATAATACGTTGGAACCATTTTTCTTCAATGAAATATTGAATTTTATTTGAGCTTGGTACGAATTCAATATTTTGATTTTGAAGTGTCGGATTATTAATGAATTGTAATAATACTTTTTGGACGAATTGATTCATTTCAATGTTTACATGCTGCGCAGGAAGACTATTATTTTTTAATTGATAAGTTAAGCTTAAGTCATCAATTAGTGTGGTCATATATTGAGATTTCTCTTTCATAACGCTGCCGAATTGCTGAATGTCACGATCAGTCCAGTTATACTGTTTTGATTCTAGTAATAATGCGTAGCCGTATATAGAACTTAGTGGTGTTTTTAAATCGTGCGTTAGACCAGTAATCCATTCTTCACGTGTTTGCTGCAGTACTTGCCTCATCGCATCATTTTTTTTGAGTGTAATAGAAAGGTGCTCTAGTGAATTTGTAACATCACTAAATAAGCGGAATGACCATTTTTCTTTACCAGATTTCCTGAACCTGACAGGTTTTCCTTTTTTACTAACAGGCTCTTCGTACTTTCCACCAGCTATGTTTTTAAGCCAGCGCATCGCATGTAATAACGGTTTTCCAAATTTATTACCGTACCAAATAGAAAGAATGACTAAATAAACAAATACGATAAGAAGGATTAATCCGCATCCGATTAGAAACTTTTTAGCAAATACATCGTCTATTTCATCATCTGGGTAGTAGTACTCATTTTTGGCAGTTACAACGAGAAGATGATTGCTATTTGTGTCATAAAAGCTAGACGTGTTTTCTTTATGATTCCACGGTTCTTTTTCACTAAGAGCGGCTTGTATAACAGAAAATGTTTTTTTCTTTCCGTTTGGATAGGAGAATACTTCTTCGCCAACGCTATTAAAGATTTGAAGTGTTGCTTTTTCTTTAGTAAGTAAATGCTGTTCTTCTTCTGTTAATGTGAACGAATCTGTAGATACAGAAGGGTGCGTTTTCTGGATTGTTTTTAGTAATTCATTGCTTTTTAACATACTGCCATAAATAACAAGCACATTCTTGTCTTCTAATTCAATTTCCCAATACGTAAATGTATAAGGGCTTTCTATGTGATTCTGTATATATGAGAATAAAGATGCCTTCGTATAAGATGTCGGTACGTCACTAGGTGTATTAAAGTGATAGAGAACTTTTCCGTTTTCCTCTACAACTTGAATCCAATCATTTTTCTCTTTCATTAAGTCTTTTACTTCAGTTTTTAACGAAATATCGCCATCTTCTGAAGAGATATATCTTGCAATCATAAAATTATCAGCATCTGGAATATTCGGTTCATATGAAGTACTAGTAACAAGAAAAATTAAATAAGTGAAAGCAGCTACTACAGCAATTAGTAATGTAACTAAAACAAATACGTGTTGCAGAATAAACTGGATAATGAGTCGTTTATTAAAATTCATATCGTCACCTTACTTTGTAATGAACTTATAGCCAAGTCCGCGAACGGTTTTTATATATTCTGGTTTACTTGGGTCTTGTTCAATTTTTTCACGTAGTTTTCGAATGTGAACCATAACAGTATTGTCATCGCCATTATAGGCTGGTGCTCCCCAAACTTTTTCGTATATTTCTTCCTTCGAAAATACATAGTTCGGATTCTCGCAAAAGAAGAGTAGTAGCTGAAATAGCTGGGCTGAACATTCGACAACATGTCCATTCACTGTCAGTTCTGCGGAATCGCGATCAATTGCAAATCTACCAAATGAACTAGAGTGTGCTTTTTGTTCATGTGTCATTACTTGCTTCATATGTCTTCGGAGTTGTGCTTTCATACGAGCTACTACTTCAAGTGGATTAAATGGCTTCGTAATATAATCATCTGCACCGTGTGCAAATCCAGATATTTTATCTAAATCAGATGCTTTAGCTGTGAGGAAGAAGATAGGGCAATCTGTTTTCTGTCGAATGATGGGACAAATATCAAAACCAGATTGTCCAGGAAGCATGACATCTAAAATAATTAAGTCGTAATCGTTTTGCTGCGTGAGAGATAAAGCTATTTCAGCTGATGTTGCAGTTGTAATATGAGAAAAACCTTCTTTTTCAAGAATGGTAGTTAGTAATTGTAAAATTGCTGTTTCATCATCAACGAGCAAAATATTTGCTTCATACATAAAAATCCCTCCTAATTTCCTCGAATATCATATCATCTTTCGGTAACTTATGGAATTTTTAAGGAAATTTTAAGGTTTTCTTTCTCAAAAAATTAAGAATCAAATGATATGATAAAAGTAACATAGGGGAGGAGATGAGTGTGAATCCGTTTCAAACGATGCGAGCTAGATATTTTTTAATTGTATTTGCACTATTAACTGTAGTTGCAAGAGCCAGTAATGAATTGATAGAAAATACATTTCATATGCAAAATTCTACTTTTATAAATATTCTTATATTCTATATCCTGCCGATTACGTGGATTTATTTTGCGTATAAAAAACACCGTGTTGCATTTTCATTATTTATTAATAGAAATGAAACATTTAACCTGGTGCAAGTTTTATACATTACGATCATGTTATGCGTGTTTAGTTATGGATATCTTATTTTGTACATGTATAGCTTTGCATGGATTACACCGACATTTATTATGAATGCATTACGTGAACCGATTATGGATAGCACTGGGGGATATGTTTATCAAGTTATTATGGTCGTATTCATTGCACCAATTATTGGGGAATTTGTTTTTCGCGGATTTTTACTGCAACGCTTCGCAGCAAAATGGGGAACGAGTATAGCGATCATTGTTGTAGCAATATTGTTTGCATTGTTACACGTTGATTTCCTAGGTGCAATTGTATTTAGCGTTGTACTATCAATCGTATATATTCGTACGAATAGTTTACTCATGCCAATTGCTATTCACATGTTAAACAATGCATTTGTAATCGGTGCTTCTTTTTTAATAAATAAAGAAGAGATAATGAGTTTTGCAGATTTCTCAAATTATACGACGTTCTTTCCAGGACTTATTATTTTTATAACAGGATTAAACTTAGTACTCATCTTTTTATTTGTTAACCGCAAATATTGGAGTAAAGAAATGCCCGCTATATATGTAGAGCAGGAAAAAAGCTTTTCAGACGTCGTGGGGAGTAAATGAGATGAAGAAGACGATTGGAAAAATATTGAAAGACATTATAGATGCTACGTCTATTACAGATATGTGTGATAAAAGCGTTTGTCATTGGCTTCAACCTGTAGTAGATACGATTGTGTTTCCGGAGTATTATTTGTTCTCTAGTAATCATTTAAAAGAAAATATTATTTCTCTTCTTATTGTGCTAGGGGTTTTACTAATATTTGGTCTAATAGTAGAAGAAATGATGAAGCGCATCTTCAGAAAAAATGAAGAGAAGTATATGTGGGTTCATAAAATATTCGAGAAAGTAATAGTGGCTTTCCTTTTGTTTTATAGTATGAAAACAATCATTTACTTTATAGCTTTGAAACATCATTCATTCTAAATTTGAAAGGGATGTATAAAATTATATGAATGAAACAATATCATCAAATAAGTTTTTTTATTTGATTGTGCTTAGTATAGTGCTAATAACGACAGTCAACGTTATTCTTCGCTGGGAGGAAGCTTATTTCTTTATGTATTTAGCACTTCATTTGCTAGGGATTTTATGTATTAGTGGCGGTGTAGTTGCTGAAAAAAAGAGTGAAGAAAGCGTTAATTATATGTGTGTGACCGGTCTTATTTTACTTTTAGCTGTACAAGGTATTATGAAATATAGTTCTTTTTCTTTACAAGATTTTAGCTTATTAATGGATGTACTTCCTTAAGGAAGCACGTTATGTTAGCTAAGAAGCAAATAGGATATGTACTAGTTTTAATTGGATTTTTTACGCTTATTGTAACGACTTTATTTTTTCAAGACTATGAATATATACGCTATATAAAAGCTGGGTTGTAAGTACGTCTCTTATCCCAGAGTATGAACCGAAGAAAACGTCTAAAGGTAGGTAAAACTCTTCTATTTGTAGAAGAGTTTTTTTATGTAAATAAAAGGATCTCGAGCAATTCGCGTAATAAGCTTGTTCTAATTTAGCATGTACGAACTTACAATAATAATAGACAGGCAGCATAGAGGAGGGAATAGCGTGAGGAAGGTTATCGGGTGGTCGCTTTTTTTGTACGTTGGGTTTGCGTTATTTATATATTGGTATTTATTTGGATGGAATCATGAACTAATTCCTGACATGTACAAAGGAACGAGTGCAGATCCAGAAACGTTTATGAATGCAAGAGAGCTTACGCTAAGCCAAGATTATTCGCGCGTGAAAAATTTACTGTATTTTTTAGCGACGCCTCTTGAATGGATTATTTTATTATTTGTACTTGTGCTCGGTATTTCAAAAAAGTTTGAGAAATGGTCGAAGGAAACGACGAAAATAAGTGTCCTGCAAGTTGCGATTTATTTCTTTTATTTATCATTACTTACAACAGTTCTTGCCTTGCCGATGCAATGGATTAGCCGAAAAGTTTCCGTTGATTACGGCATTTCAACGCAAAGTACACAAAGCTGGATAAAAGATCATGTTATCGGTTTTTGGGAAAGTTATGCAACTATGTTAATTGTAGTTACGGTTCTTCTCTGGCTTATCCGTAAATTCCCGAAGAGATGGTGGTTAGCAGGCTGGGCACTCTCTGTTCCGTTTACAATCTTTTTAACATTCATACAGCCTGTCGTGATTGATCCACTGTATAACGACTTTTCGACGCTGAAAGATAAAGAATTAGAAACGAAAATTTTAGCGATGGCAGACAAAGCTGATATTCCAGCAAAACATGTATATGAAGTCAATATGTCGGAAAAAACGAATGCATTAAATGCCTACGTAACAGGAATAGGACTTAACTCGCGTATTGTAATGTGGGATACGACGCTTAAGCAATTAAAAGATAAAGAGATTTTATTTATAATGGCCCATGAAATGGGGCATTATGTTATGAAACATATATATTGGGGCGTTGCGAGTTATGTGTTGCTATCGTTTATAGGGATGTACCTCATTAGTCGTATTATCAATATGTGTATTCGAAAATGGGGAGATACGCTGCAAATTCCAAAAGCAGCATGTTTCTCAATTTTACCTTTATTTTTCTTAATTTCTTCTGTCCTCTCTTTTGTATCACAACCAGCAACAAACTACGTTTCTCGTATAGAAGAACGAGCAGCAGATCAATATGCTTTAGACATGACGAAGGACGGGAAATCTGGTGTAAAAACGTTTCAATATTTATCAAAAACGAGTTTAAGCCAAGTAAATCCTCCTGCGTTAGTGAAGTTTTTCTTATACACACATCCACCAATTTTCGAAAGAATTCATACGTTTGAAAAATATGAAAAGGAAAAGAAGCGGTAGTGTACTGCTTCTTTTTTATGCGTTATTCGAGTTTTGGAAAATTATAGTGTATAATATATGGAATATTCAGTGAAATGTTTAGGAGGTTAATATTTTGTTTCATTCAAAATCAATGCCGGCTATAAAAATGATCCTTTCGATGTCTATTTTCGGATCAATTGGATTTTTCTCTGTTCAAACAGGTTTACCGTCTTTTGAATTAGTATTCGTTCGTTGTATTTGTGCGACTATATTTTTAGCATTATGTTGGCTCGTAACAGGACAATATAAAAGTGAGCAATGGAATAAAAAAGAAATCATGCAAATATTAGCATGCGGTGTATTTCTCGTTTTTAACTGGGTATTTCTATTTAAAGCGTTTGAAGTTATGTCGATTACAATTGCGATTTCAGTTTATCATCTAGCACCCATTATCGTATTAATGATTGGTAGTATTGTATTTAAAGAGAGACTTACAATGTTTGCTGTTTTGTCCATTGTCATTTGTTTTATCGGTACAGTGTTAGTGGCTGGAGTAGATGGAAGTCTATCACTTGAAAAACTGATGTCATCTGGCATGGTATGGGCACTACTTGCGGCACTATTTTATGCTTTTACTACTTTACTAGGAAAAGGAATTCAGCATACGAGCGCATATGCGATGACATTTTTACAAACGTTTTTAGGTATATTTTTATTGCTACCATTCGTAGATTTTGGCAAGTTTCAAGGATTAACAGAGATGAATTGGATGATGATTACAGCGACAGGTCTTATACATACTGGATTTGTATATTACTTATTTTTTGACAGTTTAAGAGATTTATCTACTAGAATGATTTCTGTATTAGTATTTTTAGATCCTGCGGTTGCAATACTATTAGATACCGTCTTTACTGGGTTTAGACCGACTAGTATGCAAGTAGTAGGGATTATCCTTATATTTGTAGGAATGGCATTTACTTTTCGAAAAACGAAGGATGAGGAAATAGCAGTAAAAGAAAAATTGTATTCGTAATTGTAAATAATTAGGTTTAATTGCATTTGAAATTTTCAGATTTATTGTATAATATAATTTGCAGGGAAATAAAGGAAAAGGTAGATGAGAGGGATGAAAAAGCTAGTAAAGATCGCGACATCACTAACTTTAATGGGGGGAATATTTGTAAGTGCAAATGGTGTGTCTGCAAATACAGATGTTATCCAAAAATCTAGTCCTAATATTATGATAAAGTTTGATGATGTAACAACAGATTATTGGGCATATGATGAAATTACAAATTTAGTATATCATCGCATTATGTATGGCTATGGAAATGGTAAGTTTGGGACAGAAGATCATATAACACGTGAACAAGCGGCGGCAGTATTGTACCGCGCACTTCATGTAAAAAGAAGTGCGACTATTGGAAATCCATATGGAGATATTAGTGCGAAATCAACCATGTTCCCTTACGAAATTTTACGCTTAACACAGCTTGGTATTTTTAAAGGAGACGAAAATGGGAATTTCCGTCCGAAAGATACATTGACTCGTGCAGAATTAGCACAAATTTTAACGAAAGCATATGAGTTGAAAACAAAGAGTCCACATACATTTACAGATATACCAGAAAATCATTGGGCAAGGGATGCAATTAGCGCATTGCAGTCTAATAAAGTAGCGGTAGGAACGGGAGATGGCAAGTTCCAGCCTGAAATGCTCGTTACACGTGGGCAATTTGCAAAGTTTTTACAACGATCAATTGATAATTCTCCAGGGAAAATGGAATAGATAAAGAGAAAGCTCATAATTTGTGGAAGAGGTATCTTTCGCTCATTATGAGCTTTTGTTAATAGAGAGGTTACTATTGTCGTATGTTGTAGTTAAGTCGATATAATTGCATTTTTTGTCTAGAAAATGAACTATTAAAACGTGAAGGATTTCTTTAAAAAAAAGTAGAATATTTATATTATAGAAACACCTTTACATGAATACAGGAAAGAAAATTAGTTTGCGTACAATTCGGTATAAAAGTTGAAATTGAGAGCGAATTGGCTCTCCTTTAGTAGTGATTTTCACAATAATAGATTTTTTAAATGTAATATATTGCATAAATGGTGCAAAGGCAACATATGTAATATTGGAAAGGATTTCAGTCTATTATTTTCCGTTTTTTCAAATGGAGGTAAAGGGGAGAGGGCAATGAAGAAGAATATGTTACGTATAATGGCAACGGTAACTATTATGGGTGGTTTGTTTGTAAGTACGAATGTTCCAAACGTAAAAGCAGAAGAATATCCAGAAATGATTGTGTTTGATGATGTTCCAGTAAACTACTGGGCATATGACGATATAATGGATGTAGTATACAATAAAGTAATGTTAGGGTATGGAAATGGTAAGTTTGGTGTAGGTGATAATGTAACAAGAGAACAAGTAGCAGCAGTGCTGTATCGTACATTGAATTTGAAAAAGGAAGGACCTTTAAAAAATCCATACAAAGATATTTCTGAGAGAGCAACAATGTTTTTAGATGAAATTTTAGTATTAACAGAGCATGGTATTTTTAAAGGTGATGAAAAAGGAAACTTTAGACCAACTGCACCAGTAACACGCGCAGAAATGGCACAAATTCTTACGAATGCATTTACATTTGAGGTGAAGAAGAACCATACATTTAAAGATGTACCAAATAATCATTGGGCAAAAAATGCGATTAGTGCACTACAGTCTAATCATGTCATAGTAGGAACAGGAAATGGGAAATTTGAACCGAATAAAGTTGTAACACGTGAGCAATATGCAACGTTTTTAAATAAAGCTGTTTTTTATTTTCCAGTAAAAGATGAAGATTATGAATGAAAGTTAAAATATAAGGATGTTTAAATTATATTAATATAATATATATCGAGAAAAAAGCGCGGGAATTCCACGCTTTTTTCTTATTTAAAATTATTTGTAATTATATCGATTTTCTATTCGTAATTTAGTTTTTCGAATTTAGTGGATAAGAAGAGATTGAATAAAGTGACTTTTTATTGTTTAAATATACGGTTTAGTAACTTTATTATTAATAAAGTGTAAATAAAAGTATGTGAAATATAGTTCATAAATTAGACAAAACTCACATGAAAATTATATTGTTACGCTTCCATTAATTCTTTATATTAGAAAAAAATATGTTTTTTAGGGAGAGAATACTTTGAAGAAAAAAGTTTTAAAAGTAGCAACAGCTTTAACAATTATGGGTGGAGTAGCATTTAGTGCTGAAGGGACAACAGCAAAAGCTGAATTAGCTGCAAAGCCACAACAAGCAAGTCAGGCATTCTTTAAAGATGTACCAGCAGGACATTGGTCTTATGAAGCAATTCAAACTTTAGCAGAACAAGAAATTATGCTTGGTTATGGAAATGGTGTGTTCGGTTTTGGACATAACGTAACACGTGAACAAGTAGCCGCTTTAATTTATCGCACAATGGATTTCAGTGAAGTATTCGAGGAAGGCGATATTCTTGAAAATCCATATAAAGATATTAATGAAAGATCAACAATGTTCTTAGAAGAAATTTTAGTATTAACAGAATTAGGTATCTTTAATGGTGATGGAACTGGAAACTTTAGACCGAAAGATACATTAACACGTGCAGAAATGGCACAAGTGCTTACAGTAGCATATGAGTTAGAAGTAAAAGAAACAAAAGGATTTAAAGATGTACCAAAAGGACATTGGGCAGAAAATGCGATTAATGCAGTAGGTTCAAATGGTATTTCAGTAGGAGATGGCAAGGGTAACTTTGCTCCAAACATGAAAGTAACACGTGAACAATATGCGCAATTCTTATTTAAAACAATTTTTGAATAAATAATAGAACAAGAAGCTGGTGTTGTATAACACCGGCTTCTTTTTTATGTGTAAGACCGGTGGAAGAATACAGTTTTACAAAAAAAACGATTAAATTTTCAAAAAAAACTTCCTTTTCTGAAGATTTGTTATATAATATAAAACATAAAATCAAATCTGTTATAAAACAGTTTAAGAAGGGGATGCTAATATGTCGACGCAAACTTCACGGGTTACACTCGTGGGAGAAATGTTACCAGCGTACAACGAAATATTGACACCTGAGGCGCTTAGTTTTTTAAAGAAATTACATGAAAATTTCAATGAGCGCCGCATAGAACTTTTACAAAAGCGTGCGGAGAAACAAAAGAGAATTGATGCAGGAGAGTTTCCGAAGTTTTTAGAAGAAACGAAGCACATACGTGAAGCGGATTGGACAATTGCTAAATTGCCAAAAGATTTAGAGGATCGCCGCGTAGAGATTACTGGTCCAGTAGATAGAAAGATGGTTATTAACGCTTTAAATTCAGGAGCACATCTTTTTATGGCGGATTTTGAAGATTCGAATTCACCAACTTGGGAAAATGCAATTGAAGGTCAAATAAACTTACGAGATGCAGTAAAGGGAACGATTTCACATAAAAATGAAAACGGAAAAGAATATCGTTTAAATAGTAAAACAGCAGTATTAATTGTGCGTCCAAGAGGATGGCATTTAGAAGAAAAACATATGCAAGTTGACGGGAAGAATATGTCTGGTAGCTTAGTAGATTTTGGACTTTATTTTTTCCATAATGCGAAAGCTCTTTTAGCAAAAGGAAGCGGTCCATACTTTTACTTACCGAAAATGGAAAGCTATTTAGAAGCAAGGCTATGGAATGATGTTTTCGTATTTGCTCAAAAATATATCGGTATTCCAAACGGAACGATTAAAGCAACAGTATTATTGGAAACGATTCACGCTTCGTTTGAAATGGATGAAATTTTGTATGAGCTTAAAGATCATTCTGCTGGATTAAATTGCGGAAGATGGGATTATATTTTTAGTTTTTTAAAGGGTTTCCGTAATCATAATGAATTTTTACTTCCAGATAGAGCGCAAGTCACGATGACGGCGCCGTTTATGCGCGCGTATTCTTTGAAAGTCATTCAAACGTGTCACCGTCGTAATGCACCAGCTATTGGAGGAATGGCAGCACAAATTCCAATTAAAAACAATCCAGAAGCGAATGAAGCAGCTTTTGAAAAAGTGCGTGCGGATAAGGAGCGCGAAGCTTTAGACGGTCATGATGGGACTTGGGTTGCCCACCCGGGACTTGTACCAGTCGCGATGGAAGTATTTAATCACATTATGAAAACGCCAAATCAAATTTTTAGAAAACGTGAAGAAATACATGTTACAGAAAAGGATTTATTAGAAGTACCAGTGGGAACGATTACAGAAGAGGGTCTTCGTCTGAATATTAGCGTAGGTATTCAATATATTGCATCTTGGTTAAGCGGCCGGGGAGCAGCACCAATTTATAACTTAATGGAAGATGCAGCAACAGCGGAAATTTCTAGGGCACAAGTATGGCAATGGATTCGCCATGAAGGTGGAAAATTAAATGATGGTCGTAATATTACACTTGAATTAATGGAAGAGCTAAAAGAAGAAGAGTTAGCAAAAATAGAAAGAGAGATTGGTAAAGAAGCCTTTAAGAAAGGGAGATTCCAAGAGGCAACAACGTTATTTACAAATCTCGTTCGGAATGATGAATTTGTACCATTTTTAACATTACCGGGTTATGAAATTTTATAAAAAGTGAAAAGGGGATGGAACAAATGAAAAACGAAAGAATCGAGAAATTACAAGAGAGCTGGGAATTAGATACGCGTTGGAAAGGGATCACACGTCCATATTCGGCAGAAGATGTAATTCGCCTGCGTGGATCAATTGATATTGAGCATACATTAGCGCGCCGCGGTGCTGAAAAGCTTTGGGCGTCGCTTCATACGGAAGATTATATTAACGCACTTGGCGCATTAACAGGAAACCAAGCGATGCAACAAGTAAAAGCTGGGTTAAAAGCAATTTATTTAAGTGGATGGCAAGTAGCGGCGGATGCGAACCTTTCTGGACATATGTATCCAGACCAAAGTTTATATCCAGCGAATAGCGTACCTGCTGTAGTAAAACGAATTAATCAAACACTGCAACGTGCGGATCAAATTCAGCATATGGAAGGAAGCGGTGATACAGATTATTTCGTGCCAATTGTAGCAGATGCAGAAGCTGGATTTGGCGGACAATTAAACGTATTTGAGCTGATGAAAGGTATGATTGAAGCAGGCGCATCAGGTGTGCACTTCGAAGATCAATTATCTTCAGAGAAAAAATGCGGTCATTTAGGCGGAAAAGTATTACTACCGACGCAAACAGCGGTACGTAATTTAATTTCAGCACGCCTTGCTGCTGACGTAATGGGAGTGCCGACAATTATCGTTGCAAGAACAGATGCGGATGCAGCTGATTTAATTACGAGTGATATTGATCCGGTTGATAAAGCGTTTATTACAGGAGAAAGAACACCAGAAGGATTTTATCGTACGAAGGCGGGCCTTGATCAAGCAATTGCACGTGGTTTAGCATACGCTCCTTATGCAGACCTTGTTTGGTGCGAGACGTCTGAACCAAATTTAGAAGATGCAAAACGATTTGCGGAAGCAATTCATAAAGAACATCCAGGGAAATTGCTTGCATACAACTGTTCACCTTCATTTAACTGGAAACAAAAACTAGATGAGAAAACAATTGCGAGCTTCCAAAAAGAAATCGCATCTTACGGTTATAAGTTCCAGTTCGTAACACTTGCTGGATTCCACTCATTAAACTACGGCATGTTCGAATTAGCACGCGGCTATAAAGAGCGCGGCATGGCAGCGTACTCTGAACTACAACAAGCGGAATTCGCAGCAGAAAAACACGGTTACTCTGCAACTCGCCATCAACGAGAAGTAGGAACAGGTTACTTTGATGAAGTAGCACAGGTGATTACAGGTGGTACTTCATCAACGACAGCATTAAAAGGATCTACAGAAGAAGCACAATTTACGAAATAAAAGGAAGGGGCCCCTTTTTGAAGGATGCCCCTTATTATTTTTCGCACGATTCGAGAGTAAATGAAAATATATCAACGATTTTTCAAATATATCGACGATTCGACAAAGGATATCGACTTACCGACAAAAAAAGACAATATGATCAAATCCACTCAGCTCCATGATCACGAATAAACTTCATATCTTTTTCATAATGCTCTAAATGTCCTTCATCAATCATTCTTTGGAAATTCAAGTCGCCTTCTTGCGCTTTTCTTTTCATATACGTACATAACGCTTCTAGGCGTAGTAGTACCATTCCTAAGTAATCTTCGTCCATACTTTTCCCGTAGGACTGAACAAACAATTGCACTCTTTCTTTTATACGATCAGCATGTTGTGTTGATTCATAACGAATTGCCTCGCCTGATTCCGTATAATACACTCTACTTAAAGGCACACAAGTATAAAGCGTATAAGCGATATCCCAAATTCTTGGGCCAGGAGCAGCAACATCGAAATCAATAATACCTACTGGTTTCTCGTTATTAAATATAATGTTATATATGGCAAAATCATTGTGGCATAAAACCTCAATGTTATTTGGGGTATGGTCCATAGGTTTCCAATCATCTAATAACGGAAAGTCACTTACCGCATCATGATAAAGGCGAAGCATCTTTGCTATTTCTTTTAACACATCATTAGATCGCATATATTCTTTTAAAGGATAATTTCCAGCATCTCCTTCAATAAAAGATAAAGTCTCTCTATTTTTTTCATCTATACCTAAAAACTTTGGTGCGTAATGAAAACCTTTGTTTTCTAAATGCTGTAATAACTTATGAACTTTTGCACTGTCTGGCTTCAATTCTCGTCGAACAGTATTTTTAGAACGATATACGTTTGAGACGTTTCCTCCTGTAAGCTTTTCTTCGTTTGTGCAGTTTGACATTTCATCCCCTCCAGTAAGTACTGTCAGATTACATTTTAACACTTAGAAAAAGGAATATAGTGGCATTTGGAAGATTTGTTTATTTTTATTCAAATAAGATATTAATAATTGCATACGTGATTTAATTTGTCAGTTATTTTCAAAAAAGATTGTACATTTTATTTTAATGTGCTATGATAATGTCAGTTGAATAGTTAAATTAAGCAATCCATATATTATCAAGTGCTGGAAACGAACGAGAAAAAGTATGTGAGAACTAGTTTATGTTTCGTATTTGATAATGTGTGGATTCTTTTTTTAGATAGGAAAACTAAAAATTTTAAAAAATGTATTTTCTTAGGAGGAAATAATTATGGCAGTAACAGGACAAGTAAAATGGTTTAACAACGAAAAAGGCTTCGGTTTCATCGAAGTTCCAGGCGAAAACGATGTATTCGTACATTTCTCTGCAATCGAAACTGACGGTTTCAAATCTCTAGAAGAAGGTCAAAAAGTTAGCTTCGAAATCGAAGATGGCAACCGTGGACCTCAAGCTAAAAACGTAATCAAACTATAATTTTATAGTTTATTATGGAAAAAAGGATGGCTGCTGCCATCCTTTTTTTGTTGTGGAGAAAGTCTTTCCGTCTTAAAATTCGACGGGAGACCAACTGCTTGTTAACGCTCAATTATTGAGGGCTGAATAAAGTTTTACTTTCTAAACGAGAAAGTAAAACTTTATTTGTTCTTAATTTTTTCTTTGCAATTCATTTTTTATCCCGCTTTAACGGGCAGTAAGATCCCCACCTTAAAATTCAGTGGAAGCAAAGAAGTTAGGTGGGGGATCAACTGTCCGTAAAAGTCCGATTGGTGAGGGCTGATAATCAGTGGGGATGAACAAAACCCCCACTGATTAAAGTTTCACTTTATTTGTTGTTCTGTCTATATCTGAAATGGGTAAATCTGCGCCATATAGGCTTTGAGTATCATCTTTTTTGTTAGCATTGTTGTTAGAATTTTGTTCGTCTTGAGATGATGTTTCTAACATTTGTTCTTGCTCCTTACTAGGGGTATTCAGAGCATCTGATGGGACGCTATTAATCTGTTGGCTTAATAGACTTTTTTTCTCCATATTATACAGCTCCTTTTTGGAATTAGATAAAAAACGAATGTAATCATAAATAATCACTTACATATTTTGTGTTTTGAAGTGGAATTATATACAAAACTTATATTGCAGATTTAACGAGTTAAAAAGTTGCTAGTGATGTATAAAGGTGAAGTTCTTAATAAAAATGGGTAACACGTACAAGTACTTTTTAACGTAGTGGATCATTTTTAATCATGTTTTTTGTATGTAGTAATATTAAAAAGGGGATACAAGGACACCCGGAAGAAAATAGGAAGAAGAGCAAAAGGCTTTCCAAAATAGAAAGCCTTTTACTCTTCTTTTTCAACTTTTTTCTTCTTGCGTTTCTTACATTCAGAGCATTTCGATTTACGAAAAGGCTTTGCAAAGAATAATAGAATGAAAAATAGCCCAAATATAATACTAGCTGAGTTTTTCACGATCACAATGCTACTATTTTTCATTTGAATTGTTGGCTGCATTTCCTTTTCTTCCATAGTAGACCTCCATATATTGGGTTTTTATTTTTATTATAGCAAAGTTAATTGTCGTAATGATGTGAAATGAGAAAGCAATTGTAAATATTTATAGGTAGTATAAATATATTTTATGTATGAATAATTTATTAATCACTATATTAATTTTTATTAATTTAAAAGGTGTTTGACAAATAATAAAGTATTGTAAAAAAGCGGAATCTGTAAGCCATTTCCTTTTCATAGATGCTAAAATTATACATGCAGCTGCTAATATAAATAGAAAAAAGGAGATAGTGGAATATGGAAAGTAAAGTAGAACGCTACGTCGAAAACTATGTTGTAAATAAAAATACAATGGCCTTACTTCCTGTAATTCTCAGTGAAAAGAAAATTGTTACGCGAGTTGTTGAAGTGCAAGACTCTTTTTTCGTATTTCAAAAACCTCTAGATATTATAGAAAGAAGTTGTCGCAAGCATGGTTCTAGTTTCTTAGGCAGAAAAGAAGGAACGAAAGAGTTAACTCACATTACACATAAAGCTCCAATTGCGATTAGTCCGACCGATCAACTTTATTTTTTCCCTACTTATTCTTATTCTAGAAAAGAATGCGCGTGGCTGTCTCATTTTTATATTGAAAGCAATAAAGAATTAAAAGATGGAAACCTTATTATTCGATTTATAAATGGCTTTGCGGTGAAGTTAGAGATATCGAAAACTAGCTTTGAAAATCAACAAAATCGTACAGCAAAATTGCGTACTGAGTATGAAGATCGTAGGAAAAAACAAGGGAATCCTTGTTTTAAAGAGGTTGATAAAAATGAAGAATCTAGATTAAAACCAGCATATGAGAGTGTGTATTTTGTTAGAGAAGAGGATGTATGAGAGGAAAAGGATGAGGTGACTCATCCTTTTTGATTTCATTATATATACAGTTTACGTTGTAAGATTTATAAACAAAATGAGAGAATGTACAAACTTTTGTTCTCGAAGGGTTCAAGATAATATATAATCATAATGCAATGGAAAAATTATACATATACACTATAGTGTGAACATACAGTATATTTTTTCATCCTGTATAAAAAGGAGATGGTATGTTGAAAAGGAACCTGTTATTTTGGGCGCAATATATTCTTGCTTTGCCTATGTTTTTTCTTACATTTGTGTTTACTAGTTTCACTGGTAGTCAGTTGATGATAGTCGCTGATAAACGATATTTTGTTTTCACACCTCAAAATACAACAGATTATAGTCAAATTAGCGAAATTGATAAATTGCTATTTGCTTTTTCAATTCAACCGTTTGTCACTATAGTATGTTTTCTGTCAATCGTGTATGTACTGACACTTATTGTCTTTCAAATTATTGAATGTAAGAAGAAAAGAAAGATATTACATAGCCTGCAATATATGATTCTTATACCAATTTTTCTTTATTTGTGGTTAGGAACGATGGAATTTTCCGCAGTTAATTTAACGTGGATAGATAACTGGAAAGATTATCTTATCTTCACTCCTGCAACTATAACAAATGAAGAAGATATATATATGATTGATAAATTTTTATACAAATTTCGAATGGTACCTATTCGGAGTACATTATTAATACTATCTTTCTTACATATATTAATACTTATCGTGATTGACAGTGTACGCTTGCTAAAAAAATTGCTTGTAAGAACTCGCCATTAGAGGATTGTTTGAAGGTAAAATAATCATCCGTCGCTACCTATATGAAAAAGACTAATTATTACTTTTTGCATTTTCTTCTTTCTCATAAAATGTAACCATTAAGCTATAATCGGCGCATGTTATTTAAAATAACTTCACGTCCTGTCGAATATTGATAGATTATCATAGCATAATAATGAAGGAATTCTCATGAAAGATATGGAAACTTAATAATTACATCTCCATATGTCGTATCTACCATTTCCTCTTTCATATAGGCAATGATACAGTAGAGGTAGTACTTAGAGTAAAGGGGTAAAGTGTAGAATGGATTTTCAGACAATCAAAGAGTATTTTTCACCAGAAAATATGGATCATATTGTTGAAAGCTATAAAGCGTTCGGACCACTTCTTGGTATTGGGCTACCGATGATAGAGGCGCTAATTCCAGCATTGCCACTTATCGTATTTGTACTGGCGAATGCTGTTGCATTTGGATTTTGGCTCGGTTTTCTTTATTCTTGGCTTGGATCAGTAATGGGTGCCTTACTTGTTTTTTTCATAATCCGCCATTTTGGCCGAAGTCGTTTCTTTTCTTTTGTGAATAAGCATGAGAAAGTACGAAAGGCAATGGGATGGATTGAAAGGAAAGGGTTCGCGCCGATTTTCGTCATCTTTTGTTTTCCGTTTACACCGTCTGCGCTTATAAATGTTGTCGCTGGTCTATCGCGCATTAGTGTAAAACAGTTTGGTCTTGCGCTCGCGTTCGGAAAGCTTGTGATGATTTTTATTTTAACGTATATCGGTCATGATTTAATGTCATTTATTCATAATCCGGTGAAATCAGTCATTGTAGCGATTGGTATTTTTATTTTATGGTATGTCGGCAAGAAAATTGAAGTAAAGTTAGAACTGCATTAAGAATAAGTCTTCTTTGTAAAGGAAAGCTTCATTATTAAAGGATAAGGGGAGAAGCGGATGAAGAAAACTTTGAAAAAAGAAGGCATAGAGTGGATACGAACAATTTTAATTGGTGTATTATTAGCTGTATTTTTTCGAACGTTTTTCTTTTCAACGTATGTTGTAGAGGGGAAGTCAATGATGCCGACATTGCAAGATGGCAATATGCTCGTTGTAAATAAGGTGAGTTATCAAGTGGGGGACTTGAATAGGTTTGATGTTGTTGTATTTCATGCGAACAAAAAAGAGGACTACGTAAAACGAATTATCGGTTTACCTGGGGATCATATTGAATATAAGCATGATAAACTATATATAAACGGACAATTCGTGGATGAACCTTATCTAGAGAAATATAAGAAAGAGATAAATGGACGACAACTAACAGGTGATTTTACGCTAGAAGAGTTAACGAAGGAAAAAACGGTGCCACCTGGATATATTTTTGTAGTAGGTGATAACCGCCTCGGGAGCTGGGATAGTAGACATTTTGGTTTTGTAAAAGCTGATACAGTTGTCGGTAAAGTTGATTTACGATATTGGCCAATTCAAGAGGTGCAAACGAATTTTTCAAAAGGTTGATATAATAGGTAGAAGTATAGAAAAAGACAAACTACTCCGTTTGTCTTTTTTCGTGTCCTATAATACAATTATAGTAGCAAACTAACGTTCGTTATGTAAGTGAAAGGTGGGGTTACATGTCACTTCGATTTGTGATTGGTAGAGCGGGAAGTGGAAAAAGTACACTTTGTTTACACGAAGTGCAAGAAGAGTTAAAGCAGCGCCCAAGAGGGGAAACAATATTATATCTTGTGCCAGAACAGATGACATTCCAAACGCAGCAGGCGTTAATTGGTAGTGAGGATGTTAGAGGTTCTATTCGGGCACAAGTTTTTAGTTTTTCACGATTAGCTTGGAAAGTATTGCAAGAAGTTGGCGGAGCGAGTCGTCTTCACATTGATGAAGCGGGCGTACATATGTTACTTCGTAAAATTGTAGAGTCTCGTAAAGATGGATTATCGGTATTCCAAAAAGCAGCGGAGCAAAATGGTTTCTTTGAACATCTTGGCAGTATGATTGCGGAGTTTAAACGATATAACGTGACGCCATCAAACGTATATGAAATGTGGCAACAATTAGATGCGCATAGTAGCAGTGCCGAACAAAAGCTATTAGCGAATAAAGTGTATGATTTACAGTTATTATATGATGATTTTGAACGTGCTTTAATCGGAAAGTACTTAGATTCAGAAGACTATCTGCAATTGCTAGTGGAAAAGCTTCCGCAGTCTGAATATGTAAAGGGAGCTGAAATTTATATAGATGGCTTCCATTCGTTTTCACCGCAAGAACTAGAAATTGTAAGACAGCTTATGATTTGCGGAGCGAGAGTGACAATCACGTTAACGCTAGATGAAAAAACGTTAGCGCAGCCAGTAAATGAACTAGATTTATTTTATGAAACGACGTTAACGTATGAAAAAATAAAACAAGTAGCGCGTGAAGAGAAGATAGAAATTGAAAAAACGATTCCACTTATGGAACAGCCGCGTTTTCATTCTCCGGCGTTAGCGCATTTAGAAGCTCATTATGAAGCGCGTCCGAATGAGAAATTTAACGGGGAAGCAAGTGTAACGATTCATACAGCCGCGAATTTACGAGCGGAAGTAGAAGGCGTTGCTCGTGAAATTCGTAGACTTGTGGCAGATGAAGACTATCGTTACCGAGATATTGCAGTTCTTCTTCGTAACGGAGAAAGTTATTACGATGTAATGCGGACTCTATTTACAGATTATAATATCCCGCACTTTATCGATGAAAAACGCCCGATGTCACATCATCCGTTAGTAGAATGCATTCGTTCTGCACTCGAGATTATTAGCGGGAATTGGCGTTATGATGCAGTATTTCGCTGCGTGAAAACAGAGCTTTTATATCCATTAGACGTAAGAAAAGAAACGATGCGCGAAGAGATGGATGAGTTTGAAAACTACTGTTTAGCATACGGTGTACAAGGGAAAAGATGGACTTCTGAGGATCCATGGATGTATCGCCGCTATCGTTCTCTTGACGATACGAACGGGATGATTACAGACAGCGAACGTGAAATGGAAGAGAAAATAAATCGATTGCGTGACGTTGTAAGAACGCCCGTTATTCGTATGCAAAAAAGACTGAAGCGTGCGGGAACGGTTATGCAAATGTGCGAAGCTGTTTACTTATTTTTAGAAGAGCTTGACGTTCCGAAAAAATTAGAAGCATTACGTATTCGTGCAGAAGAGAGCGGAGATTTCTTATTTGCGACAGATCATGAACAAGTATGGGAAGAAGTAATGAGTCTTCTTGATACGTTTGTTGAGATGCTTGGCGAAGAAAAAATGTCACTTTCTATGTTCACAGACGTTATGTCGACAGGTCTTGAGGCGCTTCAATTCGCAAACATTCCGCCGTCATTAGACCAAGTGTTAATTGCGAATATTGATCGTTCTAGATTATCAAATGTGAAAGCAACATTCGTCATTGGAGTGAATGAAGGTGTGATTCCAGCAGCACCGATGGATGAAGGTATGCTTTCTGATGAAGAAAGAGATGTTCTTAGCGCTGCAGGTATTGAACTCGCACCAACGACGAGACAAACTTTATTAGAAGAACAGTTTGTTATGTACCAAATGGTAACGAGAGCAACTGAGAAATTATACATTTCATGCCCGCTTGCAGATGAGGAAGGAAAGACGTTACTTGCTTCTAGCTTTATTAAGAAAATAAAAAGAATGTTCCCTGATGTGAAAGATACATTTATTACGAACGACGTAAATGATTTATCACGTTTGGAACAAATTTCATATGTAGCAACACCAGAAGTAACGTTGTCATATGTTATGCAGCAACTTCAAACATGGAAGCGATATGGATTTGAAGGCAACTTAGACTTTTGGTGGGATGTATATAATTTCTACGTTACTTCAGATGAATGGAAGCAAAAAAGTAGCCGCGTATTATCAAGCTTATTCTACCGAAATCGTGCGCAAAAGCTAAGTACAGCTGTAAGTAGAGATTTATATGGAGACAAAATAAAAGGAAGCGTTTCTCGTATGGAATTATTTAACCGTTGTGCGTACGCTCATTTTGCGCAGCACGGTTTATCGTTAAGAGAGCGTGATATTTTCAAACTGGATGCGCCAGATATTGGGGAGCTATTCCATGCAGCACTGAAGAGAATTGCGGACAGGCTATTACGTGAAAACCGTACTTGGGCGGATTTATCAATAAAAGAGTGTGAGCATCTTTCTGCTGTAGTAATAGAAGAAATTGCACCGTTATTACAAAGACAAATTTTATTAAGTTCAAACCGTCATTTCTATTTAAAACAAAAACTACAACAAATCATTTTCCGTACGTCAATCATTCTTCGTGAACATGCGAAGTCTAGCGGTTTCGTACCAGTTGATTTAGAAGTGCCATTTGGTATGGGCGGTACAGGATCGCTTCCGCCAATGGAATTCTCATTACCAAATGGTGTGAAGATGGAAGTAGTTGGCCGTATTGACCGTGTTGATAAGGCAGAAGATGAAAACGGAACATTCCTACGTATTATTGACTATAAATCAAGCTCAAAAGCGTTAGACTTAACGGAAGTGTATTACGGATTAGCACTTCAAATGTTAACGTATTTAGATGTTGTTACTTCAAATGCGCATACGTGGATGAAAAAAGGCGGCACGGCATCACCAGCTGGTGTATTGTATTTCCACATTCATAACCCAATTGTGGAGGTAAAAGGTGACGCATCTGAAGCAGAAATTGAAAAGGAAATTTTAAAGAAATTCAAAATGAAAGGTCTCGTACTAGGAGATGCTGACGTTGTTCGTTTAATGGATAATAAACTTTCAACAGGAAGCTCTGATATTATTTCTGCTGGTCTGAAAAAAGACGGTAGTTTTAGTGCGCGTTCAAGTATTGCAAGTGAACAAGAGTTTAACGTCCTGCAAAAATACGTACACCATACGTTTGAAAATATCGGAAAAGACATTACAGAAGGCGTTATCGATATTGCTCCTTACAAAAAGGGGAATAAAGCGGCGTGTACGTTCTGTAACTTCAAATCTGTTTGCCAGTTCGATGAATCACTTGAAGATAACCAGTTCCGTACGTTAAAAGATATGAAAGATAGTGAAGCGATGGAGAAAATTAGAGAGGAGGTTGGCGGAGAATGATGGAAAATTGGCCTAAAAAACCAGAAGGTAGTCAATGGACAGATGACCAGTGGAAAGCCGTTGTAGCGAACGGACGTGATATTTTAGTCGCGGCAGCAGCTGGTTCAGGGAAAACAGCAGTATTAGTTGAACGTATTATTAAAAAGATTATAAATGAAGAAAATCCAGTCGATGTCGACCGCCTGCTCGTTGTAACATTTACGAATGCAGCGGCGCAAGAGATGAAAAACAGAATTGGGGAAGCGTTAGAAAAAGTATTAATTGATGAGCCTGGCTCTCAGCACATCCGAAAGCAGCTGAGCTTATTAAATAAAGCTTCCATTTCAACGATCCATTCCTTTTGTTTACAAGTTATTAGAGGATACTATTACATGCTTGATGTTGATCCTCGTTTCCGCATAGCGAATCAAACAGAAAATGAACTATTAAAAGAAGAAGTGCTAGATGACATATTAGAAGAAGAGTATGGAATTGAAGATAATACGATATTCTTTGAACTTGTTGATCGTTATACGAGTGACCGTAGTGACGATGATTTACAACGTATGATTTTAGCGCTTCATACAGAATCAAGAGCACATCCAAATCCGGAAAAATGGCTTGATAAATTAGTAGAAGCATACGATGTGGAAGGAAAGACAATTGAAGATTTAGTGTACGCTTCCTACTTATTAGAAGATGTGAAATTCCAACTTGAAACAGCGGAACAGCATATTCGGAAAGCAACGGAACTCGCAATGCTTCCTGACGGTCCAGCGCCTCGTGTTGAAACACTGCAAGCGGATTTAGCTTTACTTGGAACGTTATCATCAGCTGCTCGTGAGTCATGGACAAGCGTGTATGAAGCGATGCAAAACGTATCGTGGCAAACGTTAAAGCGTATTAAGAAAAGCGATTACAACGAGGATGTTGTGAAACAAGTAGACTCTCTTCGTAATAAAGCGAAAGATGAAGTGAAGAAATTACAAGAAGAGCTATTTAGTCGCAAACCTGAAAGTTTCTTACGAGATTTTCAAGATATGCATCCTGTATTAGAAAAACTAGTACAGCTTGTAAAAGTATTTACAGAACGTTTCCAAGCGATGAAGCGAGATAAAGGAATGGTCGATTTCACAGATTTAGAGCATTTCTGTTTACAAATTTTAAGCGAACAAAGTGAAGAAGGTGAAATGAAGCCATCAGCTGTAGCACTTCAATATCGTAATAAATTTGCTGAAGTATTAGTCGATGAATATCAAGATACGAACTTCGTACAAGAATCGATTATTAAATTCGTAACGAAAGATTCTGAGAGTGAAGGAAACTTGTTCATGGTAGGTGACGTGAAGCAGTCGATCTATCGTTTCCGACTAGCAGAACCAGGATTATTCTTAGGAAAGTATAAACGCTTCACGCAAGAAGGATTAGGCGGCGGAATGAAGATTGATTTAGCGAAAAACTTCCGTAGTCGTCATGAAGTGTTAGCGGGTACGAACTTCATCTTCAAACAAATTATGGGCGAAGAAGTTGGGGAAATTGATTACGATGCTGACGCTGAATTAAAGCTAGGTGCTAGTTATCCAGAAGGTGAAGATGTAACGGCTGAGCTATTATGTATTCAGCAAACGGAAGAAGAGGTAATAGACGGAGAAGAAGGTGCGGAAGTAGAAAAAGCGCAGCTTGAAGCTCGTCTTATGGCGCAGCGCATTAAAGCGATGGTCGATTCGGGTTATGAAGTGTATGATCGTAAAACGGATAGTATGCGCCCTGTACAATACCGCGACTTCGTTATTTTACTTCGCTCCATGCCGTGGGCACCGCAAATTATGGAAGAGTTAAAGCTGCAAGGAATTCCAGTATACGCTGATCTTGCGACTGGTTACTTTGAAGCGACAGAAGTAAATATTATGATGAACGTATTCCGCGTGATCGATAATCCGATGCAAGATATTCCGCTTGCAGCAGTACTTCGTTCACCAATCGTTGGATTAAATGATGAAGAACTTGCAACGCTTCGTGCTCATGGGAAGAAAGGCTCGTTTTATGAAGTAATGAGCTCCTTCTTAAAAGGGGCACCGCTTGAAGAAGAAAAAGAACTACATGACAAATTAGAATGGTTCTACAACTTACTGCAAGGGTGGCGTGAATTCGCGCGCCAACAGTCTCTTTCTGATTTAATTTGGAAAGTGTACGGTGAGACAGGTTATTATGACTTTGTCGGTGGTTTACCAGCTGGAAAGCAAAGGCAAGCAAACCTGCGTGTACTATATGACCGCGCAAGACAATATGAAGCAACATCGTTTAGAGGACTATTCCGCTTCTTACGCTTTATTGAGCGTATTTTAGAACGCGGTGATGATATGGGTACGGCGAGAGCTTTAGGTGAACAAGAAGATGTCGTTCGCATTATGACAATTCATAAAAGTAAAGGACTTGAGTTCCCAGTCGTATTCGTAGCTGGACTAGGTCGCCGCTTTAATACACAAGATTTAATGAAACGTTTCTTACTGCATAAAGACTTCGGTTTTGGTTCGCAATTTATTGATCCTCGAAAACGAATTAAATATACGACATTATCGCAACTTGCGATTAAGCGTAAAATGAAAATGGAATTAATCGCGGAAGAAATGCGTGTATTATACGTAGCGTTAACACGTGCAAAAGAGAAGTTAATTTTAATTGGAACGGTTAAGGATGCAAATAAAGAAATGGAAAAATGGCTGGATGCGAGGGAGCATAGTGAATGGTTATTACCAGATCATATACGTGCCGGAGCGTCTTGTTATTTAGACTGGATTGCACCTTCCTTATATAGACATCGTGATAGTGAAATACTTCTTGAATTAGGACAAGGGAGCATTCCAGATGAAATTTATGGATACGACACGAGCTGGAAAGTAGAAGTTGTTGACGGTAACACGTTACTCGCGCCAGAACCCGTTCAAGAAGAGAAACAAGAATTATTAGAAGCACTTCGTGAGAAAAAAGCTGTTCCCCTGCAAAGTGAACGAAAAGAAGAAGTGTATGATAGATTAATGTGGAAGTACGGATATGAGGAAGCAACATCTCATCGTGCGAAACAGTCTGTTACAGAAATAAAGAGAAATTATCAATCTGAAGAAGGTAGCGATAACGCCTTTATTAAAAAATTACGTGCACCAATTCAAACACGTCCTCGTTTTATGGAGAAAAAGGGATTAACATACGCAGAGCGCGGAACAGCAGTACATGCCGTTATGCAGCATGTTGATTTGAAGAAGCCGATTACAGAAGAAGTGATTCGGGAGCAAATTGCTGGAATGGTAAATAAAGAATTATTAACATTCGAGCAGGCGGAAGAAATTGCAATTGAAAAAGTGATTTCATTCTTTGACAGTGACCTAGGTAAAAGGGTATTAGCGGCGAAAAGTGTTGAGCGTGAAGTACCATTTACGATGATGCTTGCAGCAGAAGAAGCATATCAAGATTGGCAAGGGAAGAGCGGGGAATCCATTCTTGTCCAAGGGGTTATTGACTGCATGATCGAAGAGGAAGATGGTATTACGTTAATCGACTTCAAAACGGATACGATTGCAGGGAAATTCCCAGGCGGATTTGATCAAGCGAAACCAATTTTAGAAGAGCGATATAAAGTGCAACTTTCGTTATATGCAAAAGCGCTCGAGAAAAGCTTACAACACCCTGTGAAAGAGAAATGTTTATACTTCTTTGATGGTAATCATGTTGTAAAAATCGAAGAATAGAGGAACTTGAAAATGGCAACAGAAAAAACGTTAAGAACGTGTGAAAAAGGACATGAATACTACAAAAGTAGCGATTGTCCAACTTGCCCAACCTGTGAGAACGAGAGAGCGCCGAAAGAAGGTTTTCTCGCTCTTCTTTCAGCACCAGCAAGAAGGGCGCTAGAACATCATGGAATTTACACTGTAGAAAAACTCTCAAAGTATAGTGAGAAAGAAATTTTAAAATTGCATGGTATGGGACCTGCGTCGATGCCAAAGCTTAGAAAGGCTTTGGAAGAGAGTGGTTTATCATTTAAATAAAATGAAACAGTAAACAGTGGAGATTTTGATAATATCAAATGAGGTAAAAGAAAAAAGTAGGAGATATTCTCCTACTTTTTTTACGCTGTTCCAATCTGATCTTGATCCGCCACATCAGAATCAAATGTATTTGTTGCACTAACACCGTTAAACGTATTCACGACAAATCCAACATTGGAAGCTCCGGAACCATTATAAGCTTTCGTATTTTCTTTCGGAGACACGTTATAAAAATCTCCTAAATTAAAAGAACCATTACTGTTTTGAACGACGAGATTTCCAACAACGGAAGGCATACCATCCACCTACTTTACTAAGCTTTTTAATTACTATATGAATTATGGAGCGGAAGGTTCATCCGTAATATATTGGCGAATTTGCATAATACGAGAGTTATTAAAAACATAATCAACATTTCCAATTTGAAATCCACCAGAGTTTAAAAGTGTGCGCAATTCAACATTGTTTACTTCAATAAAAGGGCATTCATTTAAAATGTTTAATTTTACATCTGTCGTTCGTTTCGGGATTGTAATGTATTCATCGGTAAAGATTTCAAATGCATCTAAGCGACCTTCGTCTTTTATATAACAAGGAATTTCTCGGTGAACAGCAAGAGCTCTACTTTTTAACTCCATTTGATTTGCATCTCCAACTTGAAATACGGCAGCAATACCTAAAGAAATAATAGAAACATTTTCGACAATAGACACATGATGTAACATAATTTTTCAGTCTCCTTAACCTGGAGTAGGAGGGACATCTGTGACTAATGGTACAAATGGCCCCTCTGTAACAGTTTCAAACGGCGTATCAAGAATAGAAGATAGTATGAGGAAATTTGCATCTCCAATTAAAAAGAGTGCGGACGACGATACACCATTCATTTTAATCTGTCCGACTTTCAATTCACGATTTACAACGTTAACATTCATACATACTTACTCCTTTCGGAAATTGCCCGGTATGTGTTGAATAAACGAGAGGAAGGCCTTGTCGATATCATGTTTCATAGCTTGAATAATGATATCTCGTAAATAATCTGGATCTGTTGAAATCCCTTCATGTGATTGCGCTTGTGATAAGTAATAAGGGAGTCTATGCTCCATCTGTTTTTTGATGTCGTCAACCATCATTTGTCGATACATTTCATCGAGCGGCGTTCTCTCTTCTTGTTCAAAATGGAGAATTCGATTATATGCTTCTTCATCTAAGTAACGATGCATTTCTTGAAGGATGCTTTGGTAAAAATCTGGATTTGTGTCGGTTTCAGGATTGACCTTCAAAGTTTCTGTATCTACTTGAAAATCTTCAATTTGTTGTCCTTTTGCTGAAAACGGATTTAAACCAATATTTAAAGTGCCATTTAAATTTTCTACTTTTAATTGATCGAATTTGTATTCCACTTTTCCTACAGAAGAGGAGGGGCGATTTTTTAATTCGTTAAGCTCTTCTTGTAATAGACGTACTTGATCTTCTAAATTCAGGATGGCTGTTTGTTGTGCTTGAAGAGCTTGTTGAAGTTGGTGTAAGTAAGTATATATATCTTGATTCATTCTGTGAAACCTCCTTTTCAATAGGGAGGGTAAATATATTCCTGCTATATATTTATGACAAGGATGTCTTAAGAAGAACTAGTTGATGGTTTGATAGAAATAATTTGTCCTTTCGCCTGTAATGGGCGAAGGGGCTCTGTAAATCCGCCAGTATTTGAGAATTTAGATAGGGCTTTAATACTTCCAGCAGTACCAATTTGGAATACAGAAGAGGTTGTAATGCTATCAATTTTAATGCTGTTAATGATGATACTTTGGTTTACATAAAAATTCAATACAATCGCCTCCTCTAAGTTGAACCAATTATCGCTTGATCAATGACATCTGAATCATTGACAGTCGTTGCGCTTTGATAATTGTAGACAGAAACGTTATCCCCAACATTAAAAGAGCCGGCCCCAGCGAAAGCACGTGAATAACTAATAGGCCTAATCGCAAATACATCTCCAATATGAAAAATACCACTTGATCCAATATTGACGATACGAATATGTCCGACCATAGCTGGCATACAAAACACCTTTCGTTTTTAAAGTTTTCTTTTCTACTATTGTATGGGCGTTTTCAATAAAATGTGTTTTTTTTTGAAATAAAAGAAACACACACGTTATTGCGTGTGTGTTTCGAGTGTTTGATTAGGGTGAAAATCCGTATGTACATGCCAAATTACATTTAAGAGCCTGTCCAGTTCTTGGCTACAATCCACTGTTTTTTGAGAAGTCATTCCATAGCGTTCAGCAAAATAAATCATTTTTTCACGTTTTTTTTCAATCGCTTGCTCAAACATTGAAATCGGCTCCATCTCTAAATGAAATTTTTAGTATATATGTAGTACATATTATACAAAAAAACATAAAAAAGAAATGCATTCGCTAAAAAAAGTAAAATTTCTACATTTTATGCCAAATGATAAAGGAGTAACGAATCGGATATGAGAAGAATATTGTAAAAATTAGCGTGTATGAGAAGGTTTTTTTCTTGCGGATGCGAATACAATTAAAGTGTATGAGTTTTAGGATGGAGAGTGGAAATATTGCGTTTGGTAACGGCGAAAAAAGATGAAAAGGTATTTGTAGGTATTGTGGATGAAGAGGAAGAAAAGGTATTGCATGTAAGAGAAGCGCAAAGACAAAAAGGGGAAAAGGTTACGATTCCAATTACAATGTTAGAGTGTATTGAAAGAGGAACCGAATGTGTTGAAAAAATGTGTGATATTGTCAATTGGGCGAAGAAAAATGAAGGAACCGCGTATTACCCGTTAACTGAGGTGAAAATATTAGCACCAATTCCAAGGCCAAGGAAGAATATTTTGTGCGTTGGAAAAAATTATCGTGAGCATGCGATAGAAATGGGCGGAG
Source organism: Bacillus cereus group sp. MYBK245-2 (assembly GCF_051916145.1). Classification (NCBI taxonomy): domain Bacteria; kingdom Bacillati; phylum Bacillota; class Bacilli; order Caryophanales; family Bacillaceae; genus Bacillus; species Bacillus cereus group sp. MYBK245-2. The sequence continues at coordinate 108,569 of NZ_JBQAGB010000003.1, forward strand.
TAGAGTCAATTCCAGAAAATATAATGATCTTTACGAAAGCGCCAACGACAGTTATTGGCATGGATGAAAAAATTAATAGTCATCCCCACGCAACGAATGAACTAGACTATGAAGGAGAACTAGCTATCATCATTGGTAAGCGAGGGAAACAAATAAAAAAAGAAAAAGCACTTGAGCATATTTTTGGTTATACCATTATAAATGATATAACTGCTCGCGACATTCAAAGGAAGCATAAACAATTTTTCCTTGGAAAAAGTTTCGATACATTTTGTCCGATGGGACCGTATTTAATTCATAAATCGATGATTAGTGCGCCAAATGCGTTACACATTGAAACGGTAGTAAATGGGGAAGTAAGACAAACTTCAAATACAAATAAAATGATTTTTTCAATAGAAGAAATCATTTCAACGATAAGTAAAGGAATGACATTAGAACCAGGAGATATTATCGCAACAGGAACCCCGGCTGGTGTTGGAAAAGGTTTCACACCACCGAAGTTTTTGCATGCCGGTGATGAAGTAGTCATTACAGTAGAAGGAATTGGTACTTTGCGAAATGTGGTGAAGTGAAGAAAAGAAAAGAGCTATCTTATTAATAGATAGCTCTTTTTTATGGCCATGGGTTATTGAAAAAATCTAAAATAGCAACAATATATAATCCGATGAGTATTAATGTACAAATCCCGATTAGTATAACGGCAAGAGAACTTCTTTCACGGCCAAACCCGATAGCTGTAAGAAAAACGGAAGCCCAAAATGAGATTTTAAGTAGCATGAATGTATGAGGTGTTGAGTAGTGACGGAGTAATGTTGTATATAATAAGAATCCGATGAATGTAATGGAAATGAGAATAGTAGCTAAATAGTTAATATGTTTGCCGTATTTCAAAAGCATATAACTACCTCCTCTATAAAATAAACAGAATATTGAAATTTATTTTACGATAAACTACTAAAAAAAGAAAGAGGCTGCCCTAACATGTAGGACAACCTCTCTATTATTACGATAATACCGCTTTAATTTTTTGGAATGCCCACTCTAAATCTTCTTCAGAGATTACTAGAGGTGGTGCGATACGAATTACATTTTCGTGTGTTTCTTTACATAATAGACCCGCTGCTTTTAGTTGTTCACAGTAAGGACGAGCTGGCTCGTTTAATTCGATACCGATAAATAAGCCTTTACCACGAACTTCAGTAATCATTGGGTTATCAATTTCTTTTAATTGTCCAACTAATTTTTCACCTAATTGAAGAGAACGCTCTGTTAATTTTTCTTCTTCTAACACTTCAAGAGCTGCGATAGAAACAGCACATGCAAGTGGATTACCACCGAATGTAGAACCGTGAGAACCTGGCTCAAATACACCTAAAATGTCGCGGTTTGCTGCAACGCAAGAGATTGGGAATACGCCGCCGCCAAGTGCTTTACCAAGTATGTACATGTCAGGAGTTACACCGTCCCAGTCACAAGCAAATACTTTACCAGTACGACCTAAGCCAGTTTGGATTTCATCTGCTACGAATAAAACGTTTTCTTTTTTACATACTTCAAGAGCTTCTTTTAAGAAACCAGCTGGTGGGATGTTAATTCCTGCTTCACCTTGGATTGGCTCTAAAATGAATGCAGCTGTGTTTGGTGTAATAGCAGCTTTTAACGCTTCTAAATCACCGTAAGGAATTACAACGATGCCAGGAAGCATTGGACCGAATCCACGCTTGTACTCTTCGTTTGAAGACATAGAAACAGCACCCATCGTACGTCCGTGGAAGTTATCTTCACAAACGATAATTTCAGCACGGTTTGCTTCTACTTTCTTCACATCATAAGCCCATCGGCGAGCTGTTTTAATTGCAGTTTCAACAGCTTCTGCACCTGTATTCATTGGAAGTACCATTTCTTTATTAGTTAGTTTCGCAACTTTTTCGTACCAAGGACCTAATTGATCGCTATGGAAAGCACGAGAAGTTAACGTAACACGATTAGCTTGGTCAATTAAAGCGTTAATAATTTTTGGGTGACGATGACCTTGGTTTACTGCAGAATATGCACTTAATAAGTCCATATAGCGGTTTCCTTCAGGATCTTCTACCCAAACGCCTTCTGCTTTAGAAATAACGATTGGAAGTGGGTGATAGTTATTTGCCCCGTATGTGTCTGTAAGTTCGATAATATCCTTAGTTTGAATCATGATTGTTCCCCCTTTTGTTATTACAAGAAGTTTGTAAATACTCTAAATATTATAGCATTTAAATGTAAAAAAGCGAAACATTTCCTGAAAATAAATGAACATGTTATCATATAGAATGAAAAAGTGTGAAAAGAGGAGGCAAGGGATACGATGGTACATATGCATATTACAGCATGGGCATTAGGTTTAATTTTATTCTTCGTTGCGTATTCACTTTATTCAGCAGGAAGAAAAGGTAAAGGTGTACATATGGGGCTTCGCCTAATGTATATCTTCATTATTGTGACGGGATTCATGTTGTACATGAGTATTGTGAAAACAGCAACAGGTAGCATGCACATGTGGTACGGTTTAAAAATGTTAGCTGGTATATTAGTAATCGGTGGAATGGAAATGGTTCTTGTAAAAATGAGCAAAAACAAACCAACAGGGGCGGTTTGGGGCTTATTTATTGTCGCGCTAGTAGCGGTAATTTATCTAGGACTGAAATTACCGATTGGTTGGAAAGTATTCTAATAAAGAAAATAAAACCACCTTATAATCTCAAAGACTTGGGAGATAAGGTGGTTTTTTATTTTATGTCGCATCGATATGCAACTCTTCTCCGTTCACTTTTGTAAAACGAAACATATTTTTATTTGATGTAGCGTGACGAACGAAATGGTGCTGTAGTGTACAAATCATCTCTTCGTTATCAAACAAAAGAATATTTACTCCTTCACATGCTTCCTCTTTCGGTAAAAAGGATAAATAATTATGACAATACATACAATCATATAAAGAGTAATGAAGTGATTGCAATGCCTCTGTTAATAAGGCAAAGACAGAGTCAGGTAATTCCTCAAGCCATTCTGTATAGCTAAGAAGTAATTTTTTACGAATACGTATCATTTCCCCATTTTGCAAATGGTGCTGTTCGTTGGCGATTTGTAATACATCTTGTTCATAAAAACGAGCTGGTAGCCAGTTATTGTTATATAAAATCTCAAATCCATCTTCGGCAATATCTTCTAATAAAAATGCTTCTTCATTTTCATCATCAAAGAATACCCATTCATTGTTTATATATTCTACATTACCGACCGTATGAGCACGAGGTTGGTTATACAAAATATGTTTACGTTGTATCATACACGATTTCTCCTTTATGAAAAGTAGTTATTTCTGTTATAGACAGTTCGTGCATTCTTTATAACTAGACACATCTACACATAGGTGGGCATACAATAAAACACGTTTTACTGAGTGAAAATGCTATTCCATATGTGGATAGTAGGTTATCGTCAAGTTTTTCATTTTTTAATCCGCACCTCTTAGGGTGGGGATTACTGCACGTTCAAGAAAAGAAATAAGATGGAAGGATGATTTATATGTGCGGGATTACAGGATGGGTGGATTATAAACGCTCATTAGAAGGAGAACGGGACGTCGTTACGAAGATGGCTGAGACGTTAGCGAAGCGTGGCCCAGATGATAATAAAGTTTGGATTAAAGGGAATGTCGCATTTGGGCATAAACGGTTAATCGTTGTTGATCCTGAGGGTGGTAAACAGCCGATGACTTGTTTAAAAGATGAAACGAATTATGCAATTTGCTATAATGGCGAACTGTATAACACGGAAGATATTCGAAAGGAACTATTAAGAAGAGGATATACGTTCAAAGGTCATTCTGATACGGAAGTACTATTAGCATCATATATGGAATGGAAAGAAGAATGTGTCGATCATTTAAACGGTATATATGCGTTTGCTGTATGGGATGAACAGAAAGAACAAGTGTTTATTGCGCGTGATCGATTAGGTGTAAAGCCGCTATTTTATAAATATGACAGTGGGCGATTACTATTTGGATCAGAGTTAAAAGCGATATTGGCGCATCCAGATGTGAAGGCGGAAGTGACGTTAGAAGGATTATCTGAAATATTCGGACTTGGACCATCTAGAACGCCTGGTCACGGTATTTATGCTGGTATAAAAGAATTACGTCCAGGTCATGCGATGACATTTTCAAAGAACGGTTTATGCATATGGAGATATTGGAATGTGGAAAGTAAAAAGCATGAAGATTCTTTTGAAGAAACAGTAGAGAAAACGCGCTTTTTATTACAAGATGCGATTACAAGGCAGCTCGTTTCTGATGTACCACTGTGTACTTTTCTATCAGGTGGTGTAGACTCGAGCGCGATTACAGCAATTGCTGCGAAAGAATACGAAAGATCAGGAAAAGGGCAATTGCACACATATTCGATTGATTACGAAGATAATGACAAATACTTTAAAGCAAATGCGTTTCAGCCAAATTCAGATGCACCATTTATTCATTTGATGACTGAAACGTTTCAAACAATCCATCATCGCTGCGTCATTTCAAATGAACAATTAGCGCAGTATTTAACAGAAGCGGTGCTCGTTCGCGATTTACCTGGTATGGCAGATATTGATTCGTCATTATTATGGTTTTGTCGTGAGATTAAACAAGATTTTGTCGTCGGTCTATCTGGGGAATGTGCAGATGAAATATTTGGTGGTTATCCGTGGTTTTATAGAGAGGATGATTTACAATCGAGTGCATTTCCGTGGATGCGCTCTACAGAAGCACGTGAACAACTGCTAAAGAAAGAATGGAGAAATAAATTAAACTTACAACAATATGTACAGCAGCGCTATGAAGAGTCCATTCAAGAAGTTCCTATTTTAGAGGGAGAAAGCCCAATTGAAGCAAAGAGACGACAATTATTTTATTTAAATATGGTATGGTTTATGACAACATTATTAGACAGAAAAGATCGTATGAGTATGGGTGCAAGCTTAGAAGTACGCGTTCCATTTGCGGATCACCGACTTGTCGAATATGCTTGGAATATTCCTTGGGAAATGAAAATGTATAAAAATCGCGAAAAAGGTCTATTGCGTAAAGCACTAGAAGGATTACTTCCAAATGACATTTTATATAGAAAGAAGAGCCCGTATCCGAAAACGCATAATCCGCACTATACGAAAGCAGTAACGGTGTGGCTACAAGATTTATTAACGGATAAAGGCTCGATTTTACACGAACTATTTGATAAAGAACAGCTGAGCGGATTAATTGAGTCAGGCGGCAGCGCATTTCAGACACCTTGGTTCGGTCAATTAATGACTGGGCCTCAGCTTTTAGCTCATTTAGCGCAAATTCATGTTTGGTTTAAAGAATACGGGGTAAATATTAAAGAATAGAAGAAAAGCGACTTACTTTATATGTAAGTCGCTTTTTATTAAAAAAATTGTCATATAAAATTCAAAATCATATTATAAAAAATCTTTATTTATAATAATTATTTTGACGTAATTATTATTAGTTGTTATAATTGGAAACAAATGTTCTTGAAAAAGATTCTCATTTATCCCGCTTTAATGGGCAGTAAGACCCCCACCCCAAAATTCAGCGAAAGAAAAGAATTTAGGTGGGGGATCAACTGCCCATAAAAGTCCGATTGGTTCAACTAATAATCAGTGGGGGATGAAGAACCTCCCCACTGATTAAAGTTTCACTTTATAAAATTGAGGTGTTATATAGATGGCAAAGAAAAAAATAGGTTTACTCGTAATGGCATATGGAACGCCAGAATCATTAGAGGATGTAGAAGCGTACTACACACATATTCGCCACGGGCGCAAACCTTCTGAAGAAGCACTCCAAGATTTAATTGGGCGTTATAAAGCGATTGGCGGAATTTCACCACTTGCAAAAATTACGAAAGAGCAAGCGCATAAATTAACAGATTCAATGAATAATATATTTACAGAGTATGAATTTAATTGTTACTTAGGATTAAAACATATAGCCCCATTTATAGAAGATGCAGTAGAAGAGATGAAGCGTGATGGGATTGAGCAGGCGATTAGTATCGTATTAGCACCGCATTATTCTACATTTAGCATTAAAGCGTATAATGACCGTGCTATTCGTCTTTCGGAAGAAATTGGTGGTCCTGTTATTGAACCAATTGAACAATGGTATGATGAACCAAAATTTATTTCGTATTGGGCAGATCAAATAAAAGAAACATTTACAAAGATTGAAGATAAAGAGAAAGCAGTTGTCATTTTTTCTGCGCATAGTTTACCAGAGAAAATTATTGCGGCGGGTGATCCTTATGTGAAGCAATTGCAGCATACGGCGGATTTAATCGCAGCAGCTGCAAACATTCAAAATTATACAATAGGTTGGCAAAGTGCCGGAAATACACCTGATCCATGGATTGGACCGGATGTGCAAGATTTAACGAGAGATTTATTTGAGGAGCATAGATATGAATCTTTCATATATTGCCCAGTTGGCTTTGTCGCAGAGCATCTAGAAGTTTTATATGACAACGATTACGAGTGTAGAGCTGTAACGGATGAAATAAATGCTGCGTATTTTAGACCGAATATGCCAAATTCACAATCTATATTTATCGATTGCTTAACTGAAATTGTTTCCAAAAAAATGAAAGAAGTAGTTGACAAAGATTTAGTTTTGAATAATAATTAGATTATAATAATTTTAAATAAATAATAATTACTATGAAAGAAAGAGGAGGATCCCCCTAGATGAATCCAAATAATCGTTTAACAACAAACCAAGGTGCTCCGGTTGGAGACAACCAAAATTCTCGTACAGCTGGTCGCCGTGGACCGGTATTATTAGAAGACTATCATTTAGTAGAAAAATTGGCTCACTTTGATCGTGAACGTATTCCAGAGCGTGTTGTGCACGCACGTGGTGCAGGTGCTCATGGTGTATTCGTTACGAAAAATAGCATGAAGCAATATACGAAAGCAGCATTTTTACAAAATGAAGGAACTGAAACGCCTGTATTTGTTCGTTTTTCAACGGTTATTCATGGTCAAGGTTCTCCAGAAACAGCTCGTGATCCACGTGGGTTCGCTGTTAAATTTTATACAGAAGAAGGAAACTATGATATCGTAGGTAATCATTTACCGGTCTTCTTCATTCGTGATGCAATTAAATTCCCTGATATGGTGCATTCTTTAAAACCAGCACCTGATACAAATATTCAAACACCAGATCGTTACTGGGATTTCATGACGTTAAGTCCAGAATCTACACATATGATGACATGGGTATTTTCTGATTACGGTACACCAGCGAGCTATCGTGAAATGGAAGGTTTCGGTGTACATTCATTTAAATGGATTAATGCAGAAGGTAAAATTGTCTACATTAAATATCACTGGAAACCACAGCAAGGTGTACGTAACTTAAGTGCAAAAGAAGTGCAAGAAGTACAAGGAAAAGACTTCAACCATGCAACTCGTGACTTATTCGATGCAATCGAAAAAGGAAATTATCCGAAGTGGGATTTACACGTACAAGTGATGCAACTAGAAGAAACGGATTCTTTAGATTTCGATCCGTTAGATCCAACGAAAGTTTGGCCAGAAGATCGTTTTCCATTAATGGAAGTAGGGACAATGACGTTAAATCGTAACCCGAAAAACTTCTTTGCTGAAGTAGAACAAGTGGCGTTCTCTCCAAGTGCAACTGTAAATGGTATTGAACCATCTGAAGATAAATTATTACAAGGTCGTTTATTCTCTTATCCAGATACACAGCGTTATCGCCTTGGTGCAAACTACTTACAAATTCCTGTAAACTGCCCATATGCAGCTGTTCATAACCAACAACGTGATGGTGCGATGCAAATCAATCAAAACCCATCTACAATCAACTACGAACCGAGCCGTCATGCTGAAAATCCAGTTGAAGACCCAGCTTACCGCGATTCAACTATGAAAGTAGAAGGCTATGTATCTCGTGAGAAAATTGACAAACCAAATGATTTCAAACAAGCTGGTGAGCGTTACCGTTCATTCTCTAAAGAAGAGCAAGACAACTTAATTGCAAACTTAACAAATGACTTAAAAGACGTAAATGAACGCACGAAATTACTAGCTGTTTGTAACTTCTTCCGTGCAGATCAAGAGTACGGTATGCGTTTAGCGCAATCATTAAATGTTGATATTACGCAATATGTAGGAAATGCTCCGAAATAAATTGGAAAAGACGACTGTTAAACGGTCGTCTTTTTTTGTAAAATTATTCTGGGGTATTTTTCATTTTCGTCATGTCGAAATTTGCTGGTAAATCGATATCCTGTGTCGAAACGTCGATATATTGAAATAATCGCTGATATATTTGAAAAATCGCCGATATATCCGAAGAATCGCCGATATATTCTACCAAATACTAGATGGGGTATTTCAAGATGCGAATATAAACAATATGTAACGGTTCCCCTACATTCAATAAAGCTAAGCAGCCTGAGTTCTACAATAGATAGGAACTCAGGCCTTTTTATGCGAAAAATTTATGAAATCTTTTTGGGACAAAACTGAGGACGAGGAAAAGTGCGATTTCACCTAAAATAGCGACAATGATATTAAATAAGAAGGTGCGGAAATTTGTAGTGATATGATTAAGAATTGCGTATTTCCAATAGGATAAGCTCATGAAAATCACTCCCTGAGGCATTTTTTATAGTATATAAAATTTGTTTCGTAAAAGTGCATGTCTTAGTTTGTGATTTGTAAAAAAATAAAACGAATTCTCAATATAATCTCAATAATTGAGCAAGAATAATGTGGAATATATTACCTGTATACTTGCATAAGAATAGAAAAGTTTACAAAACATTTTTCTGAATTAACATAAAATTTACAAAAAACTAATAAATTGTTGAAATAATGCAAATGAAAATATATACTCGATATATACTTTTTACAAAAAAAGGATGTGACAAAATGGATTACACGTTTACTTAGCTTGGATAGGATTGATTCAGTTTACAGACTCAAAAATAATGAAGTGAGGAGAAATGTACATGTTTCGATTTATGAAATCACCAATCGGTATAGCTGTTGGGGTAGCAGCAGTTATATTGGCGTCACCGAAAGCGAGAACGGGGTTAAGAAAATTAGCGGTAAAAACAGTATCTGCTTTTCTCGGTGCAAAAGAACAAATGAAAAGTGCTGGTTCAGAAATGGAAGAAGCTCTGCCGAAAGTTAAAGAAGCGGCACGAAAAGCGGCGGTAAAAACAGTATCACCGATTATCGGAGCGGTAGAAGCAGTGCCGATTACAATTTCTAAATTCCAGGAAAAATGGGCATCTCGTGTAAATGCATATCATTCGAATGAGAGTGTAGATTATGAAAGCCTACCTGTTACTCCTTAAATAGTAAGTGATGTTATTTCATTTACAAGAATAAGGAGGATGATGATGCAGAGTAAATCATTGAAAACGAGATTTATACGATCGTTACCTGGAAGAATTCGAATTGAAATATATAAACTGAAATACAATACAAATATGGCGAACTTGATAGTAGAACGTTTTCGTGACGTGGAAGGTATTTATCAAGTAAGTCCCTCTATTTCTACGGGAAGAGCCCTTATTACTTACGATATCAACAAGACCTCTCTACATACAATTTGTGAAATAATTAAACTCCTAGAAGAACAAATTACAAAAAATAATAACCTTAATAATATGGAAGAAACGAAGAAAGTAGAAGATTCTTCATCTAGTGTAATTTCTTACGAGAAAAAAGGTGAAGGTGTCCCGTTACCGTTAGCGCTTTCTGTCGCTGGATTAGGTGCATTTGGTATAAAGCAATTATTTATGGGAAGGTCAGCTTTAGCTAGAAGTCCAGGGCTTTTTTATGTATCGGGTGCTTTATCCGTTGTAACAGGATATCCGTTTCTTAAACGAGGATTCAAAAAAATGGTTGCTAGCAAAAAAGTGAATTCTGATTTAGTGCTTGGCATAGGAACGCTAGCGCTAGCACTTGCGCGAGAAAATATTATCGTATTAGCGGGACTTAGTCTATTAAACTATTTAAATTGGAAGCGTAGTCAGGCGAATATAAATGAAGAAACAGATTCGTACAAAGAAAGGATTTTATCCCCGGAGATTAAAGCATACAGTGAAAGACAATCGAAATGGGGTATGCTTTTTGGCGGAGCAACATGGGCATTTACGAGAAATCCGTTACGCGGAATGGCGGTTTTATTAGCTGCGAATCCAAAACCTGCTGTTTCATCTGCTGAGTATGCGTGGCGACAAGGGGATCTCGTTGCGCGAGAAAGAGGATACGTTATTCCAAATGAAGGGTCATTATCTCAATTGTCTCGAACGAGAACGGTCGTATTTGACGATGTGTCTCGTATATTCCGTAATGAAGAAGCGGAGATTAGCTGCGTTTCAGAAGATGAAGGGCAAGTTTTGTGCACGGCAGCTTCGTTACTAGAGAAAAGTGAGCATGATTGGAAAGATGAGGTTGTGCAACGAGCGAAGCAAACAAGAAGAACGTTAAGGAAAGCTTTTGAAGTTGAAGCTGATGATGAAGGGATAAAAGGTGAAATACAAGGTATGCCATCTTTTGTCGGTAGTAAAGAATTTGCAGAACGAAATGGTGTAGATATAAGCCTATATGAGTTAGAAGCGAAGAGACTAAGCAAAGAAGGATTTAACATTCAGTTTGTAGCAAAGGGTCAAAAATGCCTCGGATTGTTAGTTGGATCAAAAATAACAATTGTTCCTGAGTTTGCACATATCTTTCATAAGTTAAACGAAAATAAATGGGCAATAGCTGTTATGGGAAATAGTTTAAATATAAATGAGGATGTTCTTACGCAATACGGTATAGATACAAGCTGGCGACATAGCGATGTTGTAGAACGTGTAGAGCGTATCCGTTTGAATGGGGAAGAAGTGTTATTTGTATGTGAGGAAAAGATTGAATTTCCGTCAGTAGCTCACTATGAAATGAAAAATATTTTCCAATCAATAGCGTATGCAAAACGAATAGATATGCTAGTGAAGGAACATTTTCGAGTAGCAAAAATGTGGAATATTGCTGGAGAGATGTTGGCTGTTTGGTCTATATTTACTGCACCTGTCATCGCTTTAATGGCGAATGCTCTATCTTTAACATTTTTATCTAGAGCAAAGCGGGTGAGTGAGAAGATTTTTTCTAATAAAGAGATAGTAAATAAGAACGACTCGTCAGTGAGAGAACCTTCTACTAAATGGTATACACTCTCGCAAGAAGATGTAATAAATGATTTGCAAGTGGAGAAACAGCGAGGATTAAGTGAGCAAGAAGTGCAAGTGCGACAAGAAAAGTATGGGGTGAATACAATTGAACCGAAGCAGTCTGTTCCTTGGATTGTTTCATTTATGGGCCAATTTAAAGAGTTTACATCGCTTATTTTACTTGGAGCAGCTGGATTGTCTGTATTATCAGGCGGTGTGTTTGACGGGTTAGCAATGGGCATAATCCTCGTTGTCAATGCGGTAATTGGAACTCTTCAAGAGCGGAAGGCCGAAAAAGTAGTGGAAGCTTTAAATCAATTCCGTGCGCCGAATTGTACAGTACTTCGAGAAGGGGAAGAAGTAGAAATAGCAAGTAGTGAGCTTGTTCCCGGTGATATTGTTTGCCTGCAGGCTGGAGACCGTGTACCTGCTGATCTTCGTACTATACATTCTTGGAATTTGGAAGTGAATGAAGCAATGTTAACGGGGGAGTCTCTACCTGTTGAGAAGAAAGTGGATGCTATAGGAGAAGAATGTTCGTTAGCGGAGCGGAATAATATGCTCTTTATGGGTACGTCTGTAACGCGCGGTAAGGCGAAAGCTATAGTAGTGGAAACAGGGATGAATACAGAAATGGGCTATATGATTTCCTTGATGAAAGGAGAAGAAACAGAACCTACACCACTCCAGCAAAAGGTGACGTCTATTAGTAAAACGTTTATTAAAGGGGCTTTTGTAGCTGGTGGTATTGTACTTGTAGCGGGGTTACTACGTGGTTTACCAATTACGCAAATGATTACAACATCGGTTGCCCTTACAGCATCAGCTGTTCCAGAAGGTTTGCCGATTATGATTACAATCGCTTTAAGCGCAGGGATATTCCGTATGCAGAAGCAAAATGCGCTCGTTCGGAAGCTTTCCAGTTTAGAAACGTTGGGTAGAACAACGGTTATTTGCTCTGATAAAACAGGTACTCTTACGAAGAACGAAATGACGGTTAAAGTGATCGCTACGCCAAATCGTGTATGGAGTGTATCTGGTGACGGATATGAACCAGTTGGTAAGATTTCGGATGTAACGTCATCTAAAGTCGCTGCTGCTGTAGAGATGGAAGTAGAAGAAGTGACTTATCATGAAAGTGAAAACACACCATTAGAACATCCAGATTTAGTTCGCGTTCTGCAAATTAGTGTTCTTTGTAATAATAGTAAATTAGAACAAGAGGAGGATCAGTGGATTGTGAAAGGTGACCCGACTGAAGGAGCTTTGTTAAGTTTGGCCTCTAAAGTGGGGGTGTCACATGAAGATATGAAATCATTTGAACGACATCATGAAGAACCGTTTGACTCTGAGACGAAAATTATGAGTGTCGTTTGTAAGGAAAATGAATCAATCTATAAGTTTTCGAAAGGGTCTGTAGAGGCGATTCTTACTAGATGTAAATGGTATCAACATAATGGCGAAATCTATCCGTTATGTGATGAGGAAAAAGAAGTGATTTTACAACAAAATGAAGGTTTTGCAGAACAGGCGCTGCGAGTATTAGCGTTTGCGTATAGTAATGGTGAAAATGATGACCTTATTTTTGTTGGATTAGTTGGTATGATTGATCCGCCGAAACCTGAAGTGGAAGAGAGTATTCGTGAAGCGATTGAACTTGGTGTAAAACCAGTCATGATTACTGGGGATCATCCGACTACGGCGATCTCTATTGCGAAGCAGACTGGCATTTGGAATCGTGATGATCGTGTTTTAACAGGGATAGAAATTGATAATTTAACAGATGAAGAGTTGGAAAATATCGTGAAAAACACGTCTGTGTTTGCGCGAGTAACACCAGCCCATAAATTACGCATAGTAACTGCATATCAAGCTGACGGTCAAATTGTTGCGATGACTGGAGATGGTGTGAATGATACGCCTGCTATAAAGAAAGCGAACATCGGTATTGCAATGGGGCAAACGGGAACAGAAGTAACGAAAGAGGCTGCCGATCTTATATTGAAAAAAGATCATTTCGGTTCCATTGTGGAAGGGGTAAAAGAAGGTAGAACGATCATTGGTAATATTCGAAAAGCGGTTGGGTGTTTATTAACGGGAAATTTAGCTGAAGTATTAGTGACAAGTGCAGCAGTTATTGCAGGAATGCCCATTCCGTTAGTGCCAATTCAAATTTTATTAATGAATCTTATTACGGATGCTTTACCAGCGATGATTTTAGCTGTAAATCCTGGAAACAAAACGAAGCAAACGAAACGTCAAGATATTGTTGATAAAGAGCTATACAAAAAGGTTGTAACGCGAGGCATACTGCTTGGAGCGGGTTCACTTGCTTTATTCGGTATGAGCTTAGCGGCTGGCGTGCCTCTTGCGGTAGCGCAAACATCAGCATTTGCTGCATTAGTTGCAGGTCAACTTATTCAAACATTTTCTTGGAGACAAGAAGGGTCAGATGAAACGATGCGTGATTGGTCAAAAGATCGTTTCTTTGTAACAGCATTAGGAACGTCTTGGCTTGTATTATTATCAACTATATATGTTCCGCCGTTTGCTCGTATATTCCATACCGTTCCATTGACATTTATGCAATGGGTACCTGTTCTTCTTGTAGCGGGCACAGTATCTCAAATTTCAAAACCTATTATTAATTTAGTTTCATATAAGAATGATGATTCGAAAAAATTGGCAGTTAATGAACTAGCATTATTAAAAACAGTGTAAAGGAGTAATGAAGATGATACGAAAAATTGTTATTGGGTCTACTTTAGCGTTAGCGAGTGCCGCTTTATTACCTGTTGTAAGAAATACACTTCGTCCACTTGCTGAATCAGGTACAAAAGTTGTGAAATCTACTTTTGAAACAATTAAAGAAGAAGTAGAAGATATTATTGTAGAAGCGAAAATGGATAGAATGCAAAAACAATTTGAGAAAGAACTTTCTTATGTTGAAGATGATTATGCTGAAGAGCAAGAGGTAATAGAAGCGGCTGCAAAGGTTGAGGAAAAGGAGGAAGTAAGAAATGACGCATAAAGTTGTTGAACAAAATGTAGATTACCATTTAGAAAAAGCGTTAGAGCATTTTGAACAGGCGTTAGACTTGAGTGTAAAGGTAGCATCAGAAAATAAAGAGATGCAAAAAGAGATTGCTACTAAAATGGGGTCTTTTACAGGAGAAATTTTTCGATCTGTTCGTGAAAAAGGAAAGGTGAATCGCATGAATATAATGAAGTGGTTCACGCTACCACGTTTGTAAACAGGGCCGTTAATTGGAAGGGATATAGGGAGTTTTGTCTCCCTTATCCATATTCCGTACTATGTATGTCACGTTAGTTTCCGGAATGTTCAACAATATGAAGGGGTGAACGAAATGGCAGCATGGATAATGGTATTGGCATTAACATTTTCATCAAGTATCGATAACTTAGGAGTAGGAATTTCTTACGGCATTCGAAATATAAAAATTAGTCATCTATCAAACTTTATTATTTCGATAATTTGTTTTTTATTTAGTGTAGTAGGAATATATTTTGGCTTATGGCTGTCAAAAATTTTACCTGGGATTATGCCTGTTGTAATCGGTTCGTTCTTATTAGTGATAATTGGTCTCCGAATTATTTTACTAGCAATTCCTCGTAAAGTTCCGGTGCAAGAGACTGAGGGAGAAGTGGCAAGTACAGAAATAAATGGTTTAACGAAAAATATCGGTAAATCTGGTGAAATCGGTTTTGTAGAATCTATTTTTCTTGGAATTGGTTTGTCTGCGAATGCACTAACGAATGGTTTAGGCGCAGGATTATTTGGTTTGAATCCAATTGCGATTTGTATTGCCGCTGCAGTGGGTAGTTTTATTACAGTATGGGGCGGAGTTGCGTTAGGGAGAAAGATTGCTCATGTTCGTATCGGTAAGTTCACTTTAGGTCAGTTTGGTACATTGATTAGTGGAACATTATTATTAGTTATTGCGTTTGCTGCATTTTTTGATTAATTCATAGAAGGTGAGTGAAATTGAGATTACTGTATAAAAGGCTAAAGTACTCGGAGTTAGAGTCGGAGTTGCAGTTAGTAGAAAGTGTTTTAACTTCAGGGTACTTTATTTTATTAGATTTATTCTTTGTATCTTTCTTATTGATGATACTAACCTTTTCTCTACATCATTCATTTTTTATGGCCATCGTCATATTCGTGAGTTCTTATATAATTTGCGGTAGTGTATTTGTATTATTGCGGAAATGGTTAAAATGATTTTAAAAAGCTATCTTGAATAGAAGATAGCTTTTTTGTTTGTAAAATGTAAACATATAAAGGGACTTCTATCTTGTAAATGGTCAGAAAAATTTGTTAATATAAAATGTATAGTGATGTAGTTATTTTTCATATAATAACTATGGTTATTCTCGTGAATAAAGGGGAATGAGATATGTCTCAAGATAATGAAAAAAGTAATCTTGGATTGTTGTTGAAAAAATTACTTAAGGAAAAGTCTTTATCGATGCGAAAACTTAGTGCGCTCACTAATATTGATACCGCTACAATTTCAATGATTGTAAATGGTAAGCGAAAGGCGAATCCGAAGCATTTGCAAAAGTTCGCAGAGAGCCTTGATGTTCCGGTAGGTGATTTGTTTGTAGCGGCAGGTTATTCTATTGACACGAAACAGGAGGAGCAATCTGATATTCACGTTTCCATTAATAATATTGAACACTTACTTGAATCTGCTCAGCTATATGATCAAAAGTTTAGTATATCAAATGTAGAGCAGCAGTTAGCGAATTATGAACAATATTCGCAAACAGAAGAAGGGAAAGAAACAATTGAAAAGGGGTTTCTTGAAAAGATTCAAAAGGTAAGCAGTATCGGCCCATTTATTAATGATTTAAAAGAATTGTACGAGAGATTTTCGAAGAAGAAAGGAACGACTGCAGAACTTGCTTTAATGGGAAGTGCGCTCATTTACTTTATATTATCGGTCGATGTAATCCCAGATTATATATTTCCAATCGGCTATTTAGATGATGCGGTTGCGGTACAACTTGTTTTAAATGCACTAATGAAAAGATAAGATGTTTATATGAATAGATAGATAAAGATATTTATATACCAATAGTTTGGGATAATTGTATCGTTATGAATATACGAAAAAGGTGTACCCCGTGTTAGAACGGAGTACACCTTTTTCGTTTTAATTAGCCGATTTTTCTACATACTCATAAGCTTTCTCCCCATGCATTGAAATATCAAGTCCCATATGTTCCTCGTGCTCATCTACCCGGACAGGGAGGAAGAAGTTAATTGCTTTAATAATCGCGTACGTCATTATAATTGTGAACGCATATGTTGCACCGATTGCTACAAGTTGTTTAAACAGCAACGCGGCGTTTCCGTAAAATAATCCGTTAGCGCCATCGCTGTTTACGGTAGTAGTTGCAAATAGTCCTGTCGCAATGCCGCCCCAAGTTCCGCCGATGCCGTGACATCCAAATGCATCGAGTGTATCGTCGTATCCGAATTTTGTTTTTAAGAAAAAGACCGCTCCGAAGCATAATACGCCGCCAATTGCTCCGATAAGAAGAGCTGAGAAAGGTGTAACGAACCCGCAAGCTGGTGTAATAGCGACTAGACCGGAAACGGCGCCACAAGCAGCTCCCATCGCGGTCGGTTTTGATTGGAAGAACCACTCTGAAAGCATCCAAGTTAATGCGGAGGCAGCGGCAGCTATATTTGTATTAATAAATGCAGTTAAAGCTACATCATTTAAAGATAATGCGCTTCCGACGTTAAAACCGAACCAGCCGAACCATAGCAGCCCAGCGCCTAACATCGTAAATGGTAAATGATGAGGAGACGAACCGTTTATGTTTTTTCGTTTTCCAAGGAAAATAGCTAATACGAGGCCAGCCACGCCAGATGTAATATGAACGACATTACCGCCAGCGAAGTCTAATGCGCCAAGTTCTCTTAGCCATCCGCCAACGCCCCATACCCAATGAGCGACAGGATTGTAAACGATTGTTGTCCATAGAAGGATGAAAATAAGGAAAGCTGAAAATCGCATTCTTTCGGCAAATGCTCCTGAAATTAGAGCGGGGGTTAGAATAGCAAACATGAGTTGAAACATCATAAATAAATTGTGAGGAATAGTAGATGAGTAGTCTGGATTTGGTGCGTAGGTAACTCCGTTTAAACCGAACCAATTGAATGTGCCGATAAGTCCGTGCCAATCGGGTCCGAATGATAAAGAATAACCAATTACAATCCATTGAATCGAAACGATAGCCATTGCGCTATAACTATGCATTGTCGTACTGAGTACGTTTTTACTGCGAACCATACCTCCATAAAAAAGTGCTAATCCTGGTGTCATTAACATGACCATTACTGTCGCTACAAACATAAAAACCGTATCTCCTGTATTCATTCTCTCTCCTCCTATAATGTTAGAAAAAATAACATCAATTTGTTATGTTTCATATCATATTCGAAATAAAGAGAAAAATCAACTAAAAATTCAGAAAACTTTATATGTAATGTTAGAAAATCTAACATGGAGTAATTTAATAAGAATGAAATCAACGTATGCGATTCGTTCGGATAATTGGTATAATATTCTTACAATTAAAATACATGGGGGATGCGTGTGGGGAAAATACATACTAGGAAACTATTCATTTGTTTTTGTTTAGCTGTCGTTTTGTTTGTACCAATACATACATTTGCAGACGAAAAAAGAGAGTGGCGAGACGAAGTTATATATTCCATTATGATTGATCGTTTTAATAATGGGGAACCGAAAAATGACAAACAGTTAGAAGTTGGCAATTTAGAAGGATATCAGGGCGGAGATATAAGAGGTATTATAAAAAGGTTGGATTACATAAAAGAAATGGGATTTACTACTGTTATGCTTTCGCCGCTTTTTGAAAGTGTAAAATACGATGGGTTAGACGTGCGCAATTTTCAGAAGGTAAATGAACATTTCGGAACAGAAAATGATGTGAAAGAACTTGTGCAAGAAGCTCATGCAAAAGGAATGAAAGTTGTATTTCAATTTCCACTTGGAGAAAACGAACAACAAGTAATTGACTCGATGAAATGGTGGATCAAAGAAGTTGATTTAGATGCAAGTTATGTAATACATAGTGAAAAAAAGTCGCCTGCTTTTTGGGATGATGTGCAAAAAGATATGCAAGTGATAAAGAAAGATTTTCGAGTTATGACAAAAGAAGATAGTGAATACAACGAAAAAATAGTAGATGCGTTTTCCAAAGCGGACGTATCGGTGAAACCTTTATATGATGTGAGTAAAAAAGACGGAGCAGCCGCTACATTTTTAGATAATCAAGATACAAAAAGATTTGCTCGTATTGCAAAAGAGAATATGAATTATCCACCATCTCGTTTGAAACTAGCTCTTACATATTTATTAACAACACCAGGTATTCCGAATTTTTATTACGGAACTGAAATTGCATTGGATGGAGGAGGTACGCCAGATAATAGACGATTAATGGACTTCAAATCAGATGAAAAGTTTATGCAACACATAACGAAACTTGGTGAGCTTAGACAAGCGAGACCATCTTTACGCCGCGGTACGTTTGAGCTTCTATACGATAAAGATGGAATGAGTGTACTAAAGAGAAAGTATAAAGATGAAGTCACATTAGTAGCGATTAATAATACGAAAGAGACGCAAAAAGTTGCTTTACCTGCAAGTACGATTGGTGAAAAACAAGAGTTAAGAGGATTGTTAGAAGATGAAATTATACGAGAAGAAAATGGAAAGTTTTATCTCGTTTTAAAGCGTGAAGAATCAAATGTGTATAAAGTTAATAGAGAAACAGGTGTGAATTGGTTATTTATCTCCTTAATAGTTGGTGTGAACGTATTGTTTATTGCTTTTTTAATTGCGGTTAAAAAGAGACGGAAATAAGTAACGATTTTCTTTAGTATCTCGTCTTCAGTTTAAGGTAAGGCGTTGCTCTTAATAAGTATAGGGGATCAGGTTAAAGAGAAGACTTTCTCCTTAACCTGTTTTTCTGCGAAGTAAGACTCGCGCCTCGAAATGCATCTGAGCAAAGAAGTGAAAAGAACAATAGAAGAAACAATAATTGCAACTATACTAATTTTACATTACATTAAAAGATGAAAACTAATTTTATACTCATTAAGGGTTATATTTGAGGAGCGAAAATGGAATTTTACGATTTGGGTATTACCATTAAAGAACTTAGAATTAAAAAAAATATATCACAATCCGAATTGTGTCATGGAATATGTTCACAAAGTCAAATTAGCAAGATTGAAAAAGGTGTGATTTATCCATCTAGCATATTGTTATATCAATTATCAGAAAGGCTTGGTATTGATCCAAATAATATATTTGCACTAACTCAAAACAAAAAATTAAAATATATAGAAAATGTAAAATTTGTAATGAAAGACTGCATAAGACAACATCAATATAAAGAGCTTTATGAAATAGTAACAAAAGAAAAAAACTTAAATAATTTTCGAATGAAAGAAGATAAACAATTTCTAATATGGCATGAAGCAATTGCTATATATCGTGTGAATAACTCAATAAAAACAGCTTTAACTCTTTTGAATAATGCATTAAAAATAACTGTAACGAATATTGATTTTTTAACAGAGAGAGAAATAGATATTATGCAGACAATGGCTATATTTCATGCAGAAAATAAAGAATATAAAGAGAGTATTAATATATTAAAAAGATGTTTAAATAATTTTGATAAGTTAGATTTTCCTAGAGATAAAGAAATTAAATTAAAAATTATTTATAATTTAGCAAAATGTTTAAATTACACATATCAATACGAAGAAGCAAAAAAATACATTGATAAGGGTATCAAATTAGCTATTAATCTAAATACTTTATACTTATTGGGTGAACTATACTATGAAAAAGGTTCGAATTTATTAAAGCTTGAACAATCTAATAAAGAAGAAGTTGCTGATAACATGAAAACAGCGTTATTTATATTTGAATTAACAAAAAACGAAAAAAAATTACAAATAATTAAAGAAGGATATTTCGAAAAACATAATTGCTAAATAACTACTTATAGTACAATAAAACCTACAGGAAAAGTTCCTGTAGGTTTTACACTTATAAACCTCTTAATATTTTTTATAAACTTGATTCTAAAATATTATTACTTAATATGAATTTTTTAATGAAAGTTTACTTAACGTACTTTCTATTTTGAAATCTGCATCCTTATTAACACTTTATACTTCTTTTCCTTCCATATTAAAATTAAGATGGTTCAAGTAAGAGGAAGGCAACTTAAAGTGTTTTTTTTTATGAGCTTTATCATCAACTATTTAGTGTTTCTTTAAATTATTACATAACGTAGTTTTTTTGTACCAAGCTTTGTGAATGCAATTAGATTTATCATTTAGTGTAGTTACATTATTAGAACATCCTGTCATATGTAGAGAGAGTATAGCCAATAAAAAACATAATATTAACTTCTTCAAATAACCACTTCTAACTCTTTTATAATTAACTTTTTTTACGGAATAAGATTCCTTATTAATTTTACATTACATTGAAGGGTGGAAAATATTCTTATACTCATAAATTGTTACGCTTGAGTAGGAGAGGGATTTTGGTTTGGGATTCAATTGATAAAGAAAGTGCTTCAAGTTGAAGGGAAATGTTCTAAGGTGTCTTTTCCTTATTTTTAAAAGGTTATCCTCAATTCCATGTATAAAAAAATTCTACAATGAGACCTAGTCTAACAACGCGGTCACCTGTAAGATATTCGCATGAATAAACACTGTTCGCTCAGCAATTTTCACCGCAAATACCTTCTTGTCCTCGTCATATTGTTTCTACCCGCTAAAAAGAAAAACATCCCCTATGCAGAGGATGTTTTTCTTTTTAGCGGTAGTTAATAAATTGTACGTCAATTGGTAAATCAGCGCTACGAACTGCTGCGATAACTGCTTGTAAGTCATCACGGCTTTTCGCCGTAACACGTACTTGATCATCTTGTACTTGTGTTTTTACTTTTAATTTCATTTCTTTAATGATATTGTTAATTTTTTTTGCGTTATCTTTATCGATACCTTGTTGAAGTGTTGCGCGTTGGCGAACAGTGTTACCAGCCGCCGCTTCAACTTTTCCGTAATCTAAGTTCTTAATTGGAACGTTACGTTTTACGAGTTTAGAAATAAGAACGTCTTTTACTTGCTCTAATTTGAACTCATCGTCAGAAGTTAAAACAAGTACTTCTTTCTCAAGTTTAATATCACTTTTACTTCCTTTAAAGTCATATCGGTTTTGGATTTCTTTTAATGCAGTGTTAATTGCGTTTGTTACTTCAGGTAATTCTACTTTCGAAACGATGTCAAAAGAACTATCTTTTGCCATAGTTAGCACCTCCAAATAAATTTCTAATCTTTTTATGTACTGTACATACTAAAGTATAGCTGAAAACGAGCTTAGACTTAAGTGTTTTCATGCTTATAATGATGTAACCTCATTTTATTATAGTGAATTTTGGGCAGTTGGACAAATAAAGAGAAAATCGTGTTATAATTAACTTTTGTTTGGAATGATAAAAATATAAAAAGTTAAAAAAGTTCATTTTATATATAGAGAAGGGAATTAAAAAAATATGTATTTACAAATAGGATCGATTGAGCAGGTAACTGTTTTACGCGAAACGGAAATCGGATATATGGTTGGGAATGAAGAAGAAGAAATTTTCCTACATAAAAATGAAGTAGCTGGAGAAATTGAAGAAGGCGATACGATTGATGTATTCTTATATCTTGATCACCAAAATCGTATTTCGGCAACAATGAAGGAACCAATTATTACAACGTATGATTGGAACTGGGTAAAGGTTGTAGAAGTCATTCCTAGTCTAGGTGTGTTTGTTGATATTGGTGTATCAAAAGATATACTAATTCCAGCTGATGAATTCCCAATTTATATGCCAGTATGGCCAGAAGTTGGAGACGAATTATATTGTACGTTAAAATTAACGAATCGTGATCGTTTAATTGCTCTTCCAGCAAGAGATAGTGATATGCAAGAAATCGTTGTAGATGCGACACCATCTATGCGTAATAAAAACGTAAACGGACGTGTGTATCGTTCACTTCAAGTTGGTTCGTTCGTATTAACAGATGAGCATTTCCGTGCATTTTTACATCATACAGAAAGAAAAGAGCAAGTTCGCATCGGTCAGCGTGTAACGGGACGAATTATTGATGTAAAAGATGACGGTACAATTAACATCTCTCTTCTTCCTCGTAAGGAAGAAGGAATGGAAGATGATGCTGCAGTGATTTATGCATATATGGAAGAACGAGGCGGAGCAATGCCGTTTTGGGATAAGAGCTATCCAGAAGACATTAAAGAACGTTTCAATATGAGTAAAGCTGCATTTAAGCGTGCACTTGGTAAGTTGATGAAAGAAGAAAAGGTTTACCAAGAAGAAGGTTGGACGTACTTTAAGAAATAAAGGAAATAAAAAGCACCACCTTATATTTTACCTATAAGGTGGTGCTTTTTTAATTCCCTTGCTCATGTACAAGAGTGAACGTATCTTTCAACTCACTATCGTTTATTTTAATATTTGCTTTTTTTAATTCATTTTGCAATAGTTTTTTGCCGAATATAGGGTCAGAGATACGTTCTTCTTCTAAGTTTTTGCGAATAGAGTCTTTCACTTCATCATAAGGCTTTAAAGCTTTTTTATCAGTTAATTTAATAATATGATAACCGTTTGGTGATGCAACGGGATTGCTAATTTGTCCGACCTTTAGTTTATAGGCAGCAGTTTCAAATTCAGGTGCCATTCTACCTGAATTGAAGTATCCAAGGTCTCCGCCTTTCTCTTTTGATAGTAGGTCTTGCGATTCTTGTTTTGCTAGTTCTTCAAATGAAGCACCAGCATCTAATTTTTTCTTTATTTCTTTCGCTTCATTTTCGTCACTTACTAAAATATGGCTTGCTTTAATTTCAGGTTTATAGTGGTCTTTCACGTCTTTTTCTGTAATACTTTTCTTAATCGCTTCATTCATAGCAAGTTTGAACTTAATTTGATTTTTGAAATCAGCTTCATCTTTTAAACCATTGTTTTTCAATACGTTTTTAAATTGGTCTCCGTATTGATTTTTCGCTTTTTGTAATTCTTTATCTACATCATCGTCAGATACTTTATATTTTTTCGTGATAACGTCTTGCGCCATCATTTCGTACAGCATGTCTTTTCCGTAACGATCTTTTAACTGTTTTTCGAAGTCGCTCTTCGTAATGGTTGAGTCTGTTGCTGTAGCGACTGTATCTGAGTCGTTTTTTTGTCCACAAGCAGATAGCATTAATATACTTAGTAGTGCAGTAATAATGAAAATGTGTTTCCCTCTCATGCTAACACCTCATCCGAATATGTTATCGCTATTGTAGAATATAGAAGTGAACATGAAGTGAATTTTTAATGTTTTTTCCCTGTAAACTGTAAAAAAAGTACACCAACAATATTGTCGGTGTACGATGGAATCAAAGGTGATCAGTCTTTTTAGAATAGGCACGCTTACCTTGTTCTATATTCTTTTGTTCTTGCTCATTTTTTTGCGCGCGTTTTGCATTATTATCGCGTGCTTTTTTGTCGTTATCACTCGTATGTGGCATATGTATCAACTCCATTTCTAAACGTTGTACGTTTATCATTTCCTTTTTCGTAAAGACTATGTATAGCAGTGTACTCATGAATAATGAAGGTGGATTGGAAATGGATTTGAAGTTGAATTATACCGAACTTATAAAGAAGTTAATCGTTGTAATCGTCGCAGGTTTGTTAAATGCGATTGGAATGAATTTATTTTTAACGCCAGCGAAAGTGTATGCAAGTGGCTTTGCTGGATTGTCTCAATTGCTATCACAAATATTAGGTGATTTTTTATCTATTCACATATCAACCGGGGTATTATTTAGCTTGTTTAACATTCCAGTCGTTATTTTAGCCTGGAAAAAGGTTGGAAAGGCCTTTACTTTCTTTAGTTTTCTTTGCGTTATCTTTATGACTATGTTTTTAGAAATTATCCCAGTTAGAGCAGTTTCAAACGACATCATATTAAATGCGATTTTTGGTGGGCTTATTTCAGCAATCGGGGTAGGGATTGCGTTGAAGTGGGGGGCTTCTACAGGTGGTTTAGATATAATCGCCATGATTTTATCAAAGATTAAAGACAAGCCTGTCGGTACGTATTTTTTCTTCTTTAATGCACTGATCATTATCGCTGCCGGCTATGTGTATGGATGGGAAAAAGCATTATATACTTTAGTGACTTTGTATGTGTCAACGCGAATCATCGATGCAATTCATACGCGTCATGTGAAGATTACGGCGTTAATCGTTACGAAGAATGGGGCGGATGTACGAAAGGCGATTCACTCACGCTTAGTGAGGGGGATTACAACTATACCAGCAACTGGTGCTTATACGAATGAAAATAAGGAAATGTTAATGATTGTTATTACTCGTTACGAACTGTACGAATTAGAGAGGGTTATTAAACAAGTGGACCCAGGTGCATTTACAAACGTACTGCAAACGGTTGGGGTGTTCGGATTGTTTCGAAAAGATTAAAGAGGACCAAAGCTGGTCCTCTTTTTTAATGTGCATTCGTAATGTTTTGCAACTGCTCTTGCATTTCACGTAGCTGAGCTTTTTCAGCTGTTGAAGAGTTTGCGTATGCAGAGTGCAAAGCGTTTTTGGCTCTATATACGAGATCTTGTTGCTCGGCACCGCTTGAACAAGATACGGCATTTGCAACAGCATCTCTAGCTTGTTGAAATAGTAAGTTCCCCATTTAGACCCCTCCAAAAGAAGAGTTACTTCTCGCTTTTTCTGCCTCAGCTAATGTACCTCGGTACGGGAATCTTGCATCATGCTTCATAACAGCATCGGCTCCTTGTTGGATAAAACGTTTTGATTTATTCTTTTTACCCATTCGAAAAACCCCCTTTATTTAGCTGAAAACAATCGACGCGCTAACTTTTGCGTCTAATGATAGTATGAGCGTTTGGCGAGAAACTATAAGCAGGGAATTTTTAGATTACAACCCAAGAACCTCTTCTAAATATAGTGCAATGCCATCTTCTTCGTTCGTTAGCGTCGTATGGTTTGCGAGCGATTTTAATTCAGGGATGGCATTTCCCATTGCGATGCCGTGACCAGCAAATTCAATCATTTCAAAGTCGTTATCTTCATCACCGAAAGCGATAATTCGCTCTTGTGGAATGTTGTAATGACTAGAAATTTTTTGTAGTCCAACGGCTTTATTTAATCCGCTTTTTACAATTTCAATAATCGGCCAAGGTGCGCCCCATTTTCTATGGTCAATTACTTCAGCATGCATATCAGTTAAATGTTGACGAATTGCACTGGAATGCTCGTCATGTGCGTCAATTAATAAGCAAGTTGGATGATCGTTTAAAATATTTAATAAGTCTCCTGTAAAAATGTTTGGAGAACCGAATTCAAAAATATGTTTTTTATCTTCATCAATTTCACGAACATACACATCATCCATTACTTCAGCGTATATATTTTTTACGCCAAAATCAAAGCAAGCTCGGACAATTTCTTGCGCTGTTGCTAGCTCAAGAGGAGAGTGATGTGTGCCCCACTTTGAATCAAGAGGGTGATGTACGTAAGCGCCATTAAAGTTTACGATTGGTGTATTTAAACCAAGTTCTTTATAGTAATCATAACTAGCGCGGAATGGACGTCCTGTTGAAATAACGACAATATGTCCTTGTTCCTTTGCTTTTGCAATTGTATGTTTCGTTCGAGTGGAAATTATTTTGTTGTCTGTTAATAAAGTGCCGTCTAAGTCTAGTGCGATTAAATGCTGTTTGTTCATAATTTCACCTCTTATAATAATTTATTTTTGTTTCTATCTGTATTTCCGTTTTAATATGCAGAAATAAGAGGTTAAGCTGGGTGAGACCACCAAAGATGGAAACTTCACTATATATCCATCTTACGTCGCAAAGTGTTACGGTGTCTACTATTTCTCGCTGGAAATTAAGAAAAGTCAACATCTTTTTAGAAAGTTCAAACAATGTTTCTTTCATTATGGACAAATTGTGAAAAGGGTTACATTGTTCGTAGGATGAGGCTTATAATGAACATGTAATCTTCTCGTATATGTTTGACTCTCCTTTGAAACTGGCCTATAGTAGGTTGGTTTCTTTTTTTTCTACAAATAGGGAAGAAATCCCTGCTTTAAGCTTGTGTCATTCATGTATATGTACAAGAATGAAATGTAGTACTTGTTTCCTAAACATGACAGACAAGCTTTCTTTTAAAATGGATATACTAATGAGGCAAAGACGTCATGGAAGGAGAATGGAAATGGGGCAAAATCGTAGGTTTCGTTCTGGACAAAAAGCGCCGAATGATGGCATTTACGTAGAAATTGGTGAAACGGGAAGTATGGTGAAAGATCCGCAAATGGTAAAATTAACTGCTGGTGAAAAGTTTCCAGATAACACAAATCATAACCGCCAGTGGACATATAAAAGAAAACCGTAAAAGAAGCCGCAATTATTATTGCGGCTTTTTTGTCGTCATCCATTTTAATTTCATTTACCGTATATTTTTCAGTCGTATCATGCATGCTCCCTTTTTCTTTTTCTAATAATAAGTTTGAAAATACATAATCAAAATTATTGTATAAAAAAGTCAGTTGGCGTATAATCAAATCAAAGGTCAAAGAAAGTCAAACATTTGGAGGACTGTAAAGATGGACTTAAATCAAATGACAACAAAAACACAAGAGGCGATTATGAGTGCTCAATCTTTAGCGGTATCTCATCATCATCAAGAAGTAGATACTGTTCATCTCTTGTTTACATTATTAGAAGAGCAAGATGGGCTAGCAGTACGTATTTTTCAAAAAATGAATGTCGATATAGAAGCGTTAAAACAAGGTGCTGAAGGTTTAATTAAGAAAAAGCCCTCTGTAACGGGAAGCGGTGCAGAAGCAGGTAAATTATATATAACAGGTGCTTTGCAACAACTGCTTGTAAGAGCAGGAAAAGAAGCAGAAAAATTGCAAGATGATTACATTTCAGTTGAACATGTATTACTTGCTTTTACTGAAGAAAAAGGCGATATAAACCAATTATTTACAAGATTTCATATTACGAAAGATAACTTATTACAGTCTTTAATGACAGTTCGGGGGAATCAAAGAGTGACTAGTCAAAATCCAGAAGCAACTTATGAAGCGTTAGAAAAATATGGTCGTGATTTAGTGGCGGAAGTAAGAGCGGGGAAAATTGACCCTGTTATCGGCCGCGATAGTGAAATTCGCCGCGTAATCCGCATTCTTTCACGTAAAACGAAAAACAACCCAGTTTTAATTGGTGAACCAGGTGTTGGTAAAACAGCAATTGTTGAAGGGTTAGCACAGCGTATTGTGAAAAAGGATGTACCTGAAGGATTAAAAGATAGAACAATTTTTGCATTAGATATGAGTGCGCTTGTAGCTGGAGCGAAATTCCGCGGTGAGTTTGAGGAGCGTCTCCAAGCTGTATTAAATGAAATTAAAAAGAGTGAAGGTCGTATTTTACTATTCATTGATGAACTTCACACAATCGTCGGCGCTGGTAAAACAGAAGGCGCAATGGATGCAGGAAATATGTTAAAACCGATGCTTGCGCGTGGTGAACTGCATTGTATCGGGGCGACGACGTTAGATGAATATCGTAAATATATTGAGAAAGATCCAGCGCTAGAAAGACGTTTCCAACAAGTATTAGCAGAAGAACCAACTGTTGAAGATACAATTTCCATTTTACGTGGTTTAAAAGAGCGCTTTGAAATTTATCACGGTGTAAATATTCATGACCGCGCGATTGTAGCAGCATCAGTTTTATCAGATCGATATATTTCGGACCGTTTCTTACCAGATAAAGCAATTGATCTTGTCGATGAAGCGTGTGCAACAATTCGTACAGAAATCGATTCTATGCCGACAGAAT
The DNA here is from genome assembly GCF_051916145.1 of Bacillus cereus group sp. MYBK245-2. Lineage (NCBI taxonomy): Bacteria > Bacillati > Bacillota > Bacilli > Caryophanales > Bacillaceae > Bacillus > Bacillus cereus group sp. MYBK245-2. The sequence goes on from NZ_JBQAGB010000003.1 coordinate 136,890, forward strand.
TAGATGAAGTAACGCGCCGCATTATGCAGCTAGAAATTGAAGAAGCGGCTCTTGGAAAAGAAAAGGACTTTGGTAGCCAAGAACGTCTAAAAACGTTGCAACGTGAATTATCGGATTTAAAAGAAGTTGCAAGTGGTATGAGAGCCAAATGGGAGAAAGAAAAAGAAGATATTCACAAAGTTCGTGACTTACGTGAACATTTAGAGCGTCTGCGCCGTGAATTAGAAGAAGCAGAAGGTAATTACGATTTAAATAGAGCAGCGGAACTTCGCCACGGAAAAATTCCTGCAATTGAAAAAGAGTTAAAAGAAGCAGAAGAAATGGGCGCGCATAATAAACAAGAAAATCGTTTATTACGTGAGGAAGTAAGTGGAGAAGAGATTGCTGATATTGTTTCACGCTGGACTGGTATTCCTGTCGCAAAACTCGTTGAAGGTGAACGTGAGAAATTATTACGATTAGAGCAAATTTTATCAGAGCGTGTCATCGGACAAGAGGAAGCGGTAAGCTTAGTATCAGACGCAGTTCTTCGTGCGCGCGCAGGTATCAAAGACCCGAACCGTCCGATTGGTTCCTTCATTTTCTTAGGACCTACTGGTGTTGGTAAAACAGAACTTGCAAAAACGTTAGCGCAGTCATTATTCGATAGTGAAGAACAAATGATTCGTATTGATATGTCTGAGTATATGGAGAAACACGCTGTGTCACGCTTAATTGGTGCGCCTCCTGGATATGTTGGATATGAAGAGGGCGGTCAATTAACAGAAGCGGTAAGACGTAAACCGTATTCGGTTATTTTATTAGACGAAATCGAAAAAGCACATCCAGAAGTATTCAACATTTTATTACAAATGTTAGATGACGGTCGCATTACAGATTCGCAAGGACGTACAGTAGACTTTAAAAACACAGTTATTATTATGACTTCAAATATTGGATCTGCTCATTTATTAGATGGATTAGAAGATGATGGCTCCATTAAAGAGGAATCAAGAGAGCTTGTAATGGGACAATTAAGAGGACATTTCCGACCAGAGTTTTTAAACCGTGTCGACGAAATTATTTTATTCAAACCTCTTACAACGAATGAAATTAAAGGTATTGTTGATAAAATTGTAAAAGAATTACAAGGTCGTTTAGCTGACCGTCACATTACGGTAGAATTAACAGACGCAGCGAAAGAGTTTGTTGTCGAAGCTGGCTTCGATCCGATGTACGGAGCCCGTCCATTAAAAAGATATGTACAGCGTCAAGTTGAGACGAAATTAGCGAGAGAATTAATTGCAGGTACGATTACTGACAATAGTCATGTAGTGGTTGATGTAGAAAATAACGAGTTAGTTGTTCATGTGAAATGAAAATAGGTTGTGGAGGAGGATTTCTCCACAGTCTATTAAAAAAAGCACTCTTAAGTGCTTTTTTTATTGTTTATAGACTCTGGTGCAACTTCATTATCGGTTTGAGTGTAGTAATTTTCATCGTGGTAGGGCAAAGCTAAGTGCTCCAATGTTTTTTCATCTTCTAGACAAATAATTTTCAATTCGTATCCTTCAAAATCGGTTGGATAGAAAATATCTTCACTTTGATTTTCAGTTAATGCTACATCAATCATATCCCTTAATTGTTCTAATCCTTTTTTGTTACCGATAATTATAGCTTGATTATGCCACATTTGCTGGCCGTAAATATTGCAAATCTTATAATCTTTGAAATTAATAACATTACTCCTTTATATTACGATATAGTCTTTTTTAATAAGAGAATAGTGCTTTTTGTCCTTATATTAGTTATTTAACCGTTAAAGGATAATAAAGGATTTTTATCCATGTAAAAAAGAGTTCGGATAAAATCCGGACTCTTTTTTTAGTGTTGTTCTACTGGCTCGTTTGGAATTGCAGCTGAAATTGCTAGTACGAATACCGCAAGAACAACTGAGAAAATAGACGCTTGGTTAAAATCGTATGTACCGCCAGTCATAGAGCCGATTACGTAGCTCATCATATGTACAAGCAAGAACGACCAAATTAATGCCCAAATGAAACGCATATTTTACACCTCTATTCGTTCAATCTGTCCTTATTGTAACACAATTGAAAAAAGAATATAGAAAAATATTTGTAGATTTTTCAACGCAAATTTGCATTCCGTTCATACATTATAAAAGAGTACTTTTATACGTTTAGAAAATAAGGCGGGGGAAAAATGAGTATTACGGAACGTTTTTTTTACTTAGAAAAAGAACCATGCGTTATTTATTTACCAGAGAAGCCAAATGGATTTTCTGTCATGCTTCTTGGTGATTACAACTACTTTATTGAGAATGGTACAAGTTTATGGACACAGCATACAGGTAGATCTTATTTTTTACATGGCCTTATTGAGGAAGGCTATACGGTCTTTTCTTCTAATTTATACGGAAGACATTGGGGAAACGACCAATCTGTTCGTCTAGCGAAACGTCTATATGACGTTGTGTTGAGAAAAGAGACATTAAATGCAAAAATGCACATTATGGCAGATGGTATGGGAGCACTTGTTGCGCTTGAAATGATGAACAAATACCCTGAATGTATACGTTCTGTCATTATGTTAAATCCGTGTTTAGATTTACCAGAATATGTGGAGTTTGAGAAAGAGCATAAATTTTTTTACAAGAGACTCTTGAAGGAATTAAGTTTGGCGTATGATGCTAAAGAAGAAGAATTAGAAGCGAAAATAAATAAGAAATCATTTACGCTTCTTCCGTCTTGTGTACCTGTTAAAATTTTTGTATCAACACAAGAAAAAAGAGGAAGAAAACAGCTGCTACGTAAATACGAGAAAATGAGGCAATTGAACCAATGCGATACTTCTGTCTTATTCCATCTGCAAGATGTGAAATATAAAATGGTTAGGCAAACGACTGATTTCTTTAAAAAATATGAAGAAGAATTGTGAAGCTCCCATATACATAAATGAGGAGCTATTTGTTTCAAGGGGAAAGGGCTGGTGGTATGGAACGCGTGCTAATTATAGGTGCACTTACGTTTGTAGGTTATCACCTTGTGAATAAAATGATTGCAGAAGAAGTAGAAGTATATGGTCTTGATTTTGATGAATTTGATAGTATGACAAAAATTAATGAAGAGAAGTTATTGTTAATTGGGCGAAATGCGTTATTTACGTATTATTCGATAAGAGATGAAGACGGATGGAGATCCGTAGAGGAAGAGAAATTTGATGCCGTTTACTTTTGTCTGTATGAACCAAATCAACAAAGGGGCTTTCGAAATGAAAGAGTTATATTACAGTATTTAAAGCGAATGATAAGACTGTGTGAAGAACATAAAGTGAAGTTAAATCTAATTTCTTCTATTGAAGTAGGAAACGCAGATGAGTCCGAAAATAAACGTTTATTTTCGAAAGTGGAAGAAGGATTGAAAAAAGGAGAGGTACAATATAGTGTATTTCGAGTTCCTACATTATATGGTCCATGGCAACCATCTTTTATGATGTATCATCAGCTCATGTTATCAGAACTGGGTGAGAAAGAGTGCCATTATGTGAGTGAGGAAAACGGAAGTGATCTACTGTACGTTGAAGATGTATGTGAATACTTATGGGAAAATGGAATGAACGAGGAGCATCTCGGTATATATAATTTACTTAGTGGCAAAAAATCATTATGGAAAAAAGGTATGAACCTTTTACGTGCAGAGGATAAAGTGAATAAAGAGAATGCGGAAGAAAGAGATGGAGCGGCCGAGGATATTTCAATAAAAAGAAATACTCCGTTAGAATACGGTTTAAATAAACAATTGGCACATATGAAAAAATATAAAGAGTTATACGAAGGATAGAGAGCATGTTACACTATGTATGTGAAAGTTTTAATGGAGAGGAAGAACGTAATATGAATGAGAAAAGCATGCAATTTTTACAAATCGCAATGAAGCATTTACCAGAAGCTAAGGCCATTTTAGATGATAATGGAATTGCGCTTGATATGGAGAAAGCTCAACCAGTATTAGAGTTATTGATGAAAGTTATGAACGAAGCATATGAGCTCGGGAAAGCAGATAAAGAATAAAAGCATTTTTTTAGACGGAAGAAAGGCCCGAACCGTAAGTAGAAGCGGTTCGGGCCTTTTTATATTTCGAAAGAATAGGGAAAGGTATGTTTCCGTTTCTTTTCATGAACAATAAGGTGAATAATGCGTTAGCTTTATGTTTTAGCTGAAATATATTCTAGACAAAAATACATTTATGTTTTAAAATTAGTACCAAGTCATAATAATTGATATAAAACGGAGGGCTGCGATGTGAACGTGGGCATTTTAGGGATCGGAAGATATGTGCCAGAAAAAGTAGTCACAAATCACGATTTAGAGAAAATAATGGATACATCCGATGAATGGATTCGTACGAGAACAGGGATTGCGGAAAGACGCATTGCCGATGATACAATAGATACTTCATATATGGCCGTAGAGGCTTCTAAAAAAGCACTTGAAGATGCAGGGATTAGCGGAGAGGATATCGATCTTATTTTAGTAGCCACAGTAACGCCAGATCGTGCTTTTCCAGCAGTAGCTTGTGTTATTCAAGAAGCGATTGGCGCAAAACATGCAGCTGCAATGGATTTAAGTGCAGCGTGTGCTGGTTTTATGTACGGAATGATTACAGCGCAGCAATTTATTCAAACGGGAACTTATAAAAATATACTAGTAGTTGGTAGTGATAAACTATCTAAAATTGTAGACTGGAACGATCGAAATACAGCAGTACTATTTGGAGACGGAGCCGGTGCGATTGTAATGGGAGCTGTTTCAGAAGGTAAAGGTGTTCTATCTTTCGAATTAGGAGCGGACGGAAGTGGCGGTAAGCATCTTTATCAAGACGAGTATGTTATGATGAATGGCAGAGAAGTCTTTAAATTTGCCGTTCGTCAACTTGGGGATTCTTGTCTTCGCGTTTTAGATAAAGCAGGTCTTACGAAAGAAGATGTGGATTTCTTAGTACCGCATCAAGCGAACATTCGTATTATGGAATCTGCAAGAGAGAGATTAAATTTACCACAAGAAAAAATGAGTATGACAATTGAGAAGTTCGGTAATACATCAGCTTCTTCCATTCCGATTGCGATGGTAGAGGAATTGCAAAACGGACGTATTCAAGATGGTGATTTAATTATACTTGTTGGTTTTGGCGGCGGATTAACGTGGGGAGCAGTCGCTCTTCGTTGGGGTAAATAAGGACTGAGAGAAAAAAGGAGTGTATTTTGTATGGAAAAAAAGAGGGTCGTAATTACAGGACTAGGAGCTGTTACACCGGTCGGTACAGATGTTGAAACAGCGTGGGAAAACATTAAAAAAGGTGTATCTGGAATCGGACGACTTACAAGAATTGATCCGGAACTATTTCCAGCAAAAGTAGCAGCAGAAATTAACGACTTTGAAGTCGAGAAATATATTGATAAAAAAGAAGCGCGCCGTATGGATCGCTTTACACAATATGCAGTAGCAGCAGCGAAAATGGCAGTTGCAGATGCAAAGCTTGAGATTACAGAAGAAAACGGACCTCGAATTGGTGTATGGATTGGTTCTGGTATTGGCGGTATGGAAACATACGAAGAACAATTTAAGATTTTTACTGAGAAAGGTCCGCGCCGCGTGAGCCCATTCTTCGTACCGATGATGATTCCAGATATGGCAGCAGGCCAAGTATCAATCGCAACAGGAGCAAAAGGAATTAACACTTGTTCTGTAACGGCTTGTGCATCTGGTGCAAACTCAATTGGTGATGCGTTTAAAGCGATTCAGCGAGGTGATGCTGATGCAATGATTACAGGCGGAGCAGAGGCGCCGTTAACAAGTATGGCATTCGCAGGATTTAGCTCAGCGAAAGCATTAACATTCAATGAAGATCCAGCAACAGCTTGCCGTCCATTCGATAAAAACCGTAGCGGTTTCGTAATGGGTGAAGGTTCGGGTATTTTAATTCTTGAAGAATTAGAGCACGCATTAGCTCGTGGTGCTCACATTTATGCAGAAATCGCTGGTTACGGTGCAACTGGTGATGCATTCCATATTACAATGCCGGCTCCTGGCGGTGAAGGCGGCGTGCGCGCAATGCGTCAAGCTTTAGCAGATGCAGGTCTACAGCCAGAAGATATTGATTACATTAATGCGCATGGTACAAGTACGGATGCGAATGAAAAGTATGAAACGATGGCAATTAAAGAAACGTTCGGTGAGCATGCGTATAAAGTAGCGATCAGCTCAACGAAATCAATGACAGGTCACTTATTAGGGGCAGCTGGTGCTGTTGAAGCGATTTTCTCTATTAAATCAATTACAGATGGAGTAATTCCTCCAACAATTAACTATGAGACACCAGATCCAGAATGTGACTTAGATTACGTACCGAATCAAGCGAGACATCAAGAAGTAAACGCAGTGTTAAGTAATTCATTAGGATTCGGTGGTCATAACGCAGTATTAGTATTTAAAGCGTATAAATAATAGATGAAATAAGGAGTTTTTTCGTAACATATTGCGAAAAAACTCCTTATTTATTTTTACGCCTTTTTCTCCTTTTGCATATACATAAGAAAAAGGAGGGATAAAGATGGGGGTTGTTGAAACTGCTGAGTGGTTACATCTATATTACGGACGGCCAGAAAAGCTGTGTGAGAAATTTACGAAGTATATCCCGCTGCCAAAAGAAAGATTGTATCGCTTTTTAATTTCTAAAGGTATGTATCGCCCCGTTATGCGAGGAGAACGAGAAATTAAAGAGTTAGAGAAAAAGGAAGTTTGGAAAGAGTTACGTGCGGAGTATGAGAAGCTGAAAGATTGGCTAAAAGGTCCAGATGTCCCTGTCTTTATTTTATTATCAGATTCCTATAATCGAACGGTACAAGAAGAGTATAACGGCAGGGCTGGATTATCTATGCGTCACGTTATTTTCTTATTTGTATGTGGACGGAATTCGGTGGAAGAATTAAAAGTGTTACTAGCGCATGAATATCATCACATATGCAGGTTACATCAAATTGAGACGAAAGAAACGGAATATACATTACTTGATACGATGATTATGGAAGGTTTGGCTGAGCAAGCGGTAACGGAAAGATATTCAGAAAAAAACAATGCACCGTGGACGACGTATCTTTCAAAAGAAGAGGCTATATATTATTGGAAAAATGTTGTACATGAAAGAATAAGTATAAAGCGAGGAACAAGGGAGCACGACATCTTATTAAATGGATTTCATTCTTATCCAAAGATGCTTGGCTATGCGCTTGGATTTCATATTGTCAAAGATTGTGTAACTTTGGAAGGAGAAGATACACTTTCTTTATTGCCTATAGATGCGAAAGAAATATTGAATAAAGCAAATACATTTCATATATAAAAAAACAGGAGCTCTCTTTCCTGTTTTTTTAGTATTAATAGAAGAAAAAATAATAATTAGAATATATTTCCTTAGGTGGAATAAAGTTAAGAAAAATTGAACATAATGATGGATACAAACAGTAGTGAAGTGAGGGGTAGTGAATGTTATATCTACATGATGTATGGGTAAATTGGTTTGAAGGTGAAGAAAATGGGTATAACGTTTGTCATTTTTACGAATGGCGGAAAGATGATACGATTGAGCTATTAGATCAAGTGCCATTATTAAAAGTAGATGCCACATTATATCATTACATCGAGAACGAATTGTTAGAGCTTCCGCAAAAAATGTTGGAAGACGTACATCATAAGGCTTATATTCGTAAAAATCATGAACGTTTGCAGCAAGAGTATTGCTTTGTAGTTACAGATGGAAAAGGAATTATTGCGATTGACACAATTGGTTACAATGTACCGATTCGAAAAAGTAGACTTATACCGCGCCAAGAGCAGATGGTATATGAGATGGTAGAAAACGTACAAGCAGAAAAGTATGAGTTCCAAGTAGAAGAAATAGAAAAAGAACATCATATTTTATCACCATCACCATTCATTATGAATGGCCTGACTCGTAAAGAAAGACAGCTTAAACAATTATTATTTATGGCGTTAGATCAATTACATACAACGAAAAACACAGCAGAAATTCGCTATTGGTTCACAGAGTGGGATCCATCAGCATACGGAATGGTTCAACATATGGAATTTGAAGATATTTGGGCTAAGCTGTATGAGGAAGCGAAAACAGGTTGGTCTGAGAAGCACGAACAATTATGCGAGCGTCTCGTAAAAGGACAACCATTTTTTGAAAAGTTATGGGAAATGGAAAACGAGCAAAAGGTAAATTAAAAAAACCGCCAATCGGCGGTTTTTTTAATTTGGTGTAACTTATCTTCAGCAGCAAGCTCTTCGTGTCTAAGAACTGAACGAGCTGCCTCCGCTTTTATATGAAATCCAGCTCCAGCGGCAAGAATGTTCGGTGGCTTCGCACCTTCCTGCGAGGCAAAAAACGCCTCTCCGTCAGGAGCTCCATCCCCCTCACATTCTAAGCGAGCCGCTTCCGCTTTATATAGAAATCCAGCTCTGGCTCCTAGCCCTCCGCTTTATATGTTACCTACGTTTTCTGCTTAGTCCCATTGCGTTTTCTACTTTGCGTAGTTGTTTGAATGCGACGCGGTTTGCTTTTTCGGCACCTTTGTCTAGAATTTCGTCTAGTTCTGGTGAGTTAATTAGTTCGTTATATTTGTCTTGGATTGGGCGAATCGCTTCTACGACTACTTGTGCTAGGTCGCCTTTGAAGTCGCTATATCCTTTTCCTTCGTACATTGCTTCGATTTCTTCAACTGTTTTTCCAGAGAATGAAGAGTAGATTGTTAATAAGTTAGAGATACCAGGTTTGTTTTCTTTATCGAATTTCACGATACCTTCAGAGTCAGTTACAGCACTCTTAATTTTCTTTTCAATTGTTTTTGGTTCATCAAGCATGCTAATCATTGATTTTGGATTCGGATCAGATTTACTCATTTTTTTCGTAGGCTCTGTTAGTGACATAACGCGAGCTCCTACTTTTGGAATGCGGATTTCAGGAATTGTGAATACTTCACGGAAGCGTTTGTTGAAACGCTCTGCTAGGTCACGTGTTAATTCCATATGTTGCTTTTGATCATCACCAACAGGCACGATCTCAGTGTTGTAAAGTAAAATATCAGCAGCCATTAATGGTGGATACGTTAGTAATCCAGCTGGTACTGAATCTCTACCTGACGCTTTATCTTTATATTGCGTCATACGCTCTAATTCTCCAACGTAAGCAACTGATTGCATAATCCATCCTAGTTGAGCGTGTGCCGGTACTTCTGATTGTACAAATAACGTAGCTTTTTCAGGGTCGATACCGCATGCTACATAAAGTGCAGCAAGACTGCGGATGTTTTTACGAAGCCCGACAGGATCTTGAGGTACTGTAATCGCATGTTGGTTTACAATACAGAAATAACAGTCGTGTTCATTTTGAAGCTCTGTAAATTGCTTCATAGCTCCTAAATAGTTTCCAAGTGTAATCGTTCCACTTGGCTGAATACCAGAAAAGATAACTGACATAATTAATTCCTCCTAAATTTGAATGCGTAATGGGGAAGAGAAGGCAAACAAAAAAAGCCCATTCATCCCAAAAAACTATAGGGACGAATGGACCGCGGTACCACCCTAATTATTTCACTACTGTGAAATCTCTCTAATCCATAATAACGTTTGGATATAACGCCAAAGCCTACTACTTTCGGTTCGGTTTGGAGCTCAAAAGCCCATTCCATACTGTACAATTACTTGTTCACACCAGCCACAAGCTCTCTGAAATTGCCTCAATATGTACTCTTCTTTATCATCGCATACATATAAATTTATTTATTGTTACCTGAGCTCTTTAAATATGAAAGAACTAAAGTTTTATAACAAAATGTTTTGCTGATTATTATATCATATGGGATAGTGTTTGCAAACTACATCAAAATAGTAAAGCTAATGAAGGTCGAGAACAACCCAAGAATGATACCGGTAATGCAAATTGGATACGTCCATTTGAATGAATATGTTTTATAAATACGTTCTTTCTTATCGACAGGTTCCTCTACTTCTTCAATTAAAGAGTCAATTTTTTTGTTCGTACCAAATACTCTTTGGAAGGCGTAAATTGTTACATTAAAAAATCCATTTTGAAATATGAATAAAAAACCGCCTATAAGAATAAAAAATAGTGCGATATAAAACGAGATGTTGACAAAATTCAACAAAAAATGCGATGAAACGAGGAATGCACCAATACTAGAAGCGATTATCGCTATGAAAATTAGTATACAAGTATGAAAAAAAACTTTATTCAAAATGTTCCCCTCCGTCAAAATATTACTAGAATTATTATACTATAAAAGCTATAATATGTACTAGAACTAATTTTTTGAAAATTATACGCAATTAAAGGTCTGATTGCAAGATGATGGTAGCAATGTTAACGTATCCCTTTACAAAAAAAAAAAATATAAACATTTTATTAAAAATTTTAACAAAAAAACAAAAAACTATATTCACAATTGTTATATTATATGTATAATGAAAATTGTAGAAACTTGGAGATTATTCTTTCAATTCTACTTTTTTACAAGTGAGGGTACAGGAAGTGCAATTAGGGGAGGCAACACAACATGAAGAAAAAGATACCGTTATTACTTGCATCGACGTTGACTGTCAGTATGTTAGGAGCTTGTAGTTACCAAAAAGAGGATAATAAAGCAGGCGCGAAAGAAAAATCCTCAAACAAGCAAGTGTTAAATCTAACTGAGACAGCTGAAATCCCAACTATGGATACGACGTTATCAACAGATGCAACATCTTCTAACATCATGAATAACACAATGGAAGGGTTATATCGTCTGGGGAAAGATGATAAACTTGTTCCGGGTGTCGCTAAATCTTATGAGAAATCAGAGGATGGCAAAAAGTATGTGTTTAAGTTACGTGAAGATGCGAAATGGTCTAATGGTGAACCTGTAACAGCGAAGGACTTCGTTTATTCTTGGCGAAGAGCTGTAGATTCAAACACGGGTGCCAAGTTTGCTTACATACTATTTGATGTTAAAAATGCGGAGAAAGTTAACAAAAAAGAGTTACCAGTTGAAGAACTTGGTGTAAAGGCAATTGATGATCATACACTTGAAGTGGAATTAGATAACCCTGTTCCTTATTTTGTAAGTTTAACAGTCTATCCAACATTGTATCCTTTGAATGAGAAGTTTGTAACAGAACAAGGAGCAAAATTTGGATTAGAATCCAATACGACACTTTATAATGGTCCATTCGTATTAAATGAATGGAAGCATGAACAAAGTTTCAAGCTTAAGAAGAATCCAACGTATTGGGAAAATAAAGAAGTAAAACTTGAGGAAATAAACTTCAATATTGTTAAGGATCGTTCAACTGCTATAAATTTATATGAAACGAAAGCAATTGATCGTGTAGTCTTAACATCAGAGTTTGTAGATAAATACAAATCAGATGCTGACTTTAAAACGATTAAGAGACCATCTACACAATTTATTCGCTTAAATGAAAAGAATAAATTTTTAGCAAATAAAAATATCCGAAAAGCAATTGCAATGTCCTTTGAACGTGAAAACATCGGAAAAGTAATCTTAAACGATGGTTCAGAGGGTATATATGGTTTTGTTCCGAAAGGCTTAGCAAAAGGTCCGAATGGAAAAGACTTCCGTGAAGAAAACGGAAAGCTTATAAAAGAGGATATGAAAGAAGCACAAAAATACTGGGAAGCTGGTAAAAAAGAACTTGGTGTAGACAAAGTAGAGTTAGAGCTATTAAACTTTGATACTGATGATGCTAAAAAAATCGGAGAGTATTTAAAAGGCCAATTTGAAAAGAACTTACCAGGTTTAACAGTTCCAACAAAAATGCAACCATTTGCACAAAAATTAAAACTTGAAGCAAGTGGAGATTATGCAATGTCATATGCGGGATGGAATCCAGATTATATGGATCCAATGTCATTCCTTGAAATGTATACGACAGGTAATGCGCAAAACAAAGTACATTACGCAAACCCAGCGTATGATGATTTAATTAAAAAAGCAAAAACAGAAGTTGATGTACAAGCTCGTTGGGATGCATTATTACAAGCAGAAAAACAACTGCTTGAAGATGCAGCAATTGCTCCAGTATATCAACCTGGAAAAGCATATTTACAACGCCAATCTATTACTGGCCTATTAGAACATAAATATGGCGGGGAATTTAGCTATAAGTGGGTTGAACTCAAAAACTAAAAATGGTTTCCATCATGAATAAGGGTATATGCCTATGATGGGCATATACTCTTATTTTAAAAAAATAAAAGTAAGAATATTTAAAACTATCTTATTGCTTTTGAGAAAAACGGGGAGGTGCTTGACTATGGGACGTTATGTATTAAAACGTTTCGTGTACATGGCTTTGACATTATTTTTAATTACTACACTGACTTTCTTTTTAATGAAATTACTTCCGGGTTCTCCGCTTAAAAACCAGGAGAAGTTATCACCGGCACAAAAAGAAATCATTCTTGAAAAATATGGCTTAAATGATCCAGTACCAGTTCAATACGCACGTTACTTAGGTAACTTAGCAAAAGGTGATTTAGGGGTATCATTCCAATATGATAACCGTCCAGTAACAGACATGATTGTGGATCGCATTGGACCATCAGCACAACTTGGTTTACAAGCGATTATATTAGGAACATTTATCGGTTTAATTTTAGGAATCGTTGCGGCACTTCGTAACAATACGTGGGTCGATTATGGAGCGACAATTATTTCCGTACTCGGGATGTCGGTACCATCGTTCGTATTTGCCGCATTACTACAATATTTCGTAGGGGTAAAACTTGGATGGTTCCCAGTAGCATTCTGGAAAGGACCAGAGTTTACAGTAATGCCTACAATCGCTTTATCGATGGCAGTTATCGCAACAATCGCACGTTTCGCTCGTGCAGAGTTAATTGAAGTTATGCAAGCTGACTACATTTTAACAGCGAAAGCGAAAGGAATTAGCCAAGGCGTTATCATTATCAAACACGCCCTTCGTAACGCGTTAATTCCAGTTGTAACAATTTTAGGACCAATGGTTGCAGGGTTAATTACAGGTACATTAGTTATTGAGCAAATTTATGCTGTACCAGGACTAGGGGAACAGTTCGTTAAATCTATTACAGTGAATGACTATACAGTTATTATGGGAACTACAATTTTCTATAGTGCGATCTTCATCTTAGTTATTTTCATTGTTGATATTTTATACGGAATTATTGATCCTCGTATTCGTTTAGCGGGAGGGAAAAAATGATGAAAGATGTACAAAAATTATCTCCAGACTTATTTCAACAAGCTAATCAAAATAATGTGGATAATGAAGTCATTGCCCGTCCAAGCTTAACGTTTTGGCAAGATGTAAGAAGACGTTTGTTCCAACATAAAGGAGCAATGTTCGGTTTAGTTTTATTAACGCTTATTATCTTACTAGCAATCTTCGGACCGATGGTAAGTAAGCACTCGTATAAAGAGCAAGATTTAGGACGTGCAAAATTGCCACCGAAAATTCCAGTTATTGAAAATGTTCATTGGTTACCATTTGACGGTACAGATCAATATGGTGTTGACCAATATGAAAAACGTGATATTAAAGAGTATTTCTGGTTTGGTACAGATGATCTTGGACGCGATTTATGGACAAGAACATGGGAAGGTACACGCGTATCATTATATATCGCTCTTTTAGCAGCAGCAATTGACTTAATAATTGGGGTTGCATATGGAGGTATTTCAGCATTCTATGGCGGTAGAGTAGATAACATTATGCAACGTATTATGGAGATTATTAACGGTATTCCATACTTAATCATCGTTATTTTAATGGTAATCATTATGGGATCTGGTATATGGTCAATTACACTCGCAATGGCAATTACAGGTTGGATAGGGATGTCGCGTATCGTTCGTGGACAAATCCTGAAATTAAAAAATCAAGAATACGTATTAGCATCTCGTACATTAGGTGCAACAAATACACAATTAATTGTAAAACACTTAATCCCGAACGTAATGGGACCAATTATCGTAATGACAATGTTTACAATTCCAACAGCGGTGTTTGGTGAGGCGTTCCTAAGCTTTATCGGTTTAGGTATTCAGCCACCATTCGCATCACTAGGTTCTCTTGTAAATGACGGTTATAAATCAATTCAAACGTATCCGCATATGATGTTCATTCCTGCGGTTGTCATCAGTATATTAATTTTAGCATTTAACTTAATGGCAGACGGATTACGCGATGCGTTAGATCCAAAAATGCGTAAGTAAAAGAGGGGAGAGGCAAAGATGAAAACATTGTTAGAGGTAAAAGATTTACAAGTCTCCTTTGATACACATGCAGGTGAAGTACAAGCTGTACGCGGCGTTACTTTTGATTTGAAAAAAGGGGAAACATTAGCGATTGTAGGAGAATCTGGTTCTGGGAAATCAGTTACTTCTAAAGCGTTAATGGGTTTAATTCCGAATCCTCCTGGACGCATTAAAAATGGTGAAATCGTATTTGAAGGTCGTGACTTAACGAAATTAACAGAAAAAGAAATGCAGCAAGTACGTGGTAAAGATATCGCGATGATTTTCCAAGATCCAATGACATCATTAAACCCAACGATGACAATTGGAAATCAAATTATGGAAGGCCTTATTAAACACCAAGGGATGAGTAAAGCAGACGCACGTAAAGTTGCGTTGGAATTAATCGACCTTGTAGGTATTCCAAATCCAGAAGCTCGTTTAAAACAATATCCGCACCAATTCTCTGGTGGTATGAGGCAGCGTGTAGTTATTGCGATGGCGTTAGCTTGTAACCCGAAATTATTGATTGCGGATGAGCCGACAACAGCGCTAGACGTTACAATTCAGGCGCAAATTTTAGAGCTTATGAAGGACATTCAGCAAAAAACAGAAGCAGCAATCATTTTCATTACGCATGACTTAGGTGTAGTGGCAAATGTTGCGGACCGCGTAGCAGTTATGTACGCTGGTAAAGTTGTTGAAATCGGAACTGTAGATGAAATTTTCTACAACCCAAAACATCCATATACTTGGGGCTTAATCGCATCTATGCCAAGTTTAGATGGTTCAGAAGAAGAGTTATATGCAATCCCTGGAACGCCTCCAGATTTATTGAAGCCGCCAAAGGGAGATGCTTTTGCACCACGTAACCCACAGGCATTAAAAATTGATTTTGAAATGGACCCACCTTTATTTAAAGTAAGTGATACACACTATGCGGCAACTTGGTTACTTCATGAGCAAGCTCCAGAAGTAAAACCGCCGGCAGTCGTTGAAAAACGTATTCTTCAAATGAAAGCAGGTGAACAACATGACTAAACAACGTGAGAAATTAATTGAAGTAAAAAATGTAAAGCAGCACTTCGACGTGAGTGGTGGTGTTGTCAAAGCGGTTAATGATATTTCATTTGATATTTACCGCGGAGAAACATTTGGTCTTGTAGGAGAATCAGGTTGTGGTAAATCAACAACTGGAAGAACGATCATTCGTTTATATGATGCAACTGCTGGTGAAGTATTGTTTGATGGTGAAAATGTACATGGTAAAAAATCACGCGCAGAACTGAAGAAATTCAACCGTAAAATGCAAATGATTTTCCAAGATCCATATGCATCATTAAACCCGCGTATGACAGTAGGGGATATTATTGCAGAAGGTATTGATATTCACGGATTAGCAAAAAACAAAAAAGATCGTATGGACCGTGTTCATGAATTATTAAACACAGTTGGTTTAAATAAAGAGCACGCAAACCGTTTCCCGCATGAATTCTCAGGTGGACAACGTCAACGTATTGGTATCGCTCGTGCACTTGCTGTAGAACCTGAATTTATCATTGCCGATGAGCCAATCTCAGCACTTGACGTATCAATTCAGGCACAAGTTGTAAACTTACTGAAAAAGTTACAAAAAGAAAAAGGATTAACATACTTATTCATTGCCCATGATTTATCGATGGTAAAATACATTAGTGACCGCATTGGCGTAATGTATCGTGGTCAAATCGTTGAATTAACAACAAGTGATGAGTTATATGCAAATCCAATTCATCCATATACAAAATCACTATTATCAGCAATTCCACTTCCAGATCCAGATTATGAGCGCAATCGTAAACGTATCGTATACGATCCATCTCAGCACAATTATGGTAGTGAAGAACCGACAATGCGTGAAATTCGCCCAGGACATTTCGTATTATGTTCTGAAGCGGAGTATAAGAAATATAAAGAGATTTATCAATAATAAAAAATCCATTCTTCTATCACGGAAGAATGGATTTTTTTACTATATAAAAGAGTTGTCAATATTTCTCGGTAAGTCGATATATTTAAAGAATCGCAGATATAAGTTGCCTATACGAATGACTACACCTTAATTAAACGAGTATTATTGCGCCTGAACAGAAACAATCTCCTCTTGTTCTTGAGGTTTAACAAGTGCATAACGTTCCCACGCTCTACTTTTCCAGCGGAAGAACATAATAATAGCACGTGTCCATTCATCAATAGCAATTGCTAGCCAAATACCAACGAGCCCCATATCTAAATGGAAGGCAAAAAAGTAGCCGAGTGGTAAACTCATTAACACCATAGAAAATGCGCCGATTAAAACTGGGTACTTTGCGTCACCAGCTGCGCGAAGTGAATTGATGATGACGATGTTCATCGTACGTCCTGTTTCAAGTAGTACACTTAGTAAAAGAACGCTTGCACCTAACGAAATAATGTGCGGATTATCTGTAAATAGTCCCATTAATTGTGTGCGGAATGTAATAACGAGAGCAACCATACATAAAGTGACACCAATCGCCCACTTTACACTTTTCCATACACGTTCATACGCTTCATCTTTTTCACCACCGCCAACGAGGCGCCCAATAATAATAGCTGTTCCCATACCGATTGCAATAGCGAATAAATAAGTGAACATAGAAATGTTCGTAGCGTATTGTCTAGCCGCTAACGATTCCGTTCCTAAATATGTTGCATAGTATAAGAAGACAATTTGGCAAGCTTGATACATAACCTGCTCAAATGCAGATGGAATCCCAATCTTTAAAATTTTTCCGATGTATTCTTTTGATAAGGTGAAGTAGTATTGTAATTTCACACGGTACTCCATAACGCGGTACAGTAACCAGAAGAAAACGATAAGCGCGATTAGCCTGCTGGCAGCAGAAGAAATGGCAGCCCCTTGTACACCAAGCTCTGGAAAACCAAATTTCCCGAAAATGAGTACGTAGTTTCCAGCGATATGAATAATATTCATTCCAAGTGAAATAAACATCGCTTGCTTTGTGAAGCCATGTACGCGGATAATTGCGGCTAATGAATTAATAATAGCTTGAAGGAAAATAGCTCCTCCGACGATAGATAAATAGCTCTGTGCATACATAAGTACATCGCCTTGTAAGTTCATCGCCATCATCATATGTTTTGAAAATAAAAGAAAACCAGCACTTATAACGAGTCCGACCACTAAATTTAATGTGACGGCTAAAGCTGATATTTTAGATGCTTCCATAAAACGTTTGGAACCGAGGTATTGAGATACGACGATAGCTGCGCCGTTCCCGATGACTTCTAGTACCAAAATAGCGATATGGAGATATTGATTCGCTGCACCAACCCCAGATACAGCATCGTCTGATAATGCACTTAACATGAAAGTATCAGCGATCCCCATTAACATAAATAGAAAAACTTCTAGAAAAATAGGCCATGTTAATAAGAATAAACTTAATTTCTCAGTGGGCCCGTTTTTTGCCTGAATTGCTGTCATGTCCGTCCCCTCTTTACCGATATCTATTTTTAGCAAAGTGTATCGTAACATACTTTCTTAACCTTTGCACTCATTTTAACCTACATATCTTTATTATGAAGGGAGCGCTATTTTATGATAAAAACAGAAGGATAATTATGCAGAAAGTATTATAGAATATAAAATTTATTTTTATCTAATAATTTAGAAAAATATAAAAATAATTATTTCTGACATTTCAGTAAGGAAAATCAGCAATATGAAACGTTTACAAAGGTTTATTTTTTAACAGAAAATTTTAATAAAATAGAAATATAAATATACAAAAAATATATTTGTGTGTATAATATGAATTATTGGAACATATATATATTTCTATTTGTTTGAAAATGAAAGGGCTAACATTTTTGTGGAGGGTGGAAATATGAAAAAAAAGATGCCAGTTTTTGTAGTATCAACAGTAGCGATGAGCATGATGTTAGGGGCATGTAGCTACCAAAAAGATGAACCGCAAGCGAACGCAAAAGGGGATAGCGGGAAAAGCGGTGCGAAGCAAGTTATTAACTTAATTGAAACACAAGAGATTCCAACGATGGATCCAGCGTTATCAGCTGATGCAGTTTCTTCAAGAGTAATGACTAATACGATGGAAGGCTTATACAGTTTAGGAAAAGATGATAAGCTAGTTCCTGGTGTAGCGAAGGAATTCAAAAAGTCAGAAGACGGTAAAAAATATACATTTACATTACGTGAAGACGCAAAATGGTCAAATGGTGAGCCTGTGACAGCGAAAGATTTCGTATACGCATGGCAAAGAGCGATTAACCCAGATACAGCTGCGAAATCAGCGTACATTATGTATGATATAAAAAATGCAGAGAAAATTAATAAAAAAGAGATGAGTCCGGACCAATTAGGGGTAAAGGCGATTGATGATTATACATTAGAAGTGGAATTAGATAATTCCATTCCATATCTTGTAGATTTAATGGTATATCCAATCTTCTATCCTGTGAATGAAAAGTTTGTGAAAGAGCAAGGTACGAAGTTTGGTTTGGAAGCGAATACAACACTTTATAACGGACCATTTACATTAAGTGATTGGCAACATGAACGTAGCTTTAAAATGACAAAGAGCGCGTCATATTGGGATAATAAAGAAGTGAAGATTGAGGAAGTAAACTTTAATATTGTTAAAGATACGTCTACACCAATTAATTTATATGAAACAAACGCAGTCGATCGAGCGACGTTATTAGCGGAGTTCATCGATAAATATAAAGGAAAACCAGATTTCCAAACAGTAGAAGATACATCTGTATTCTTCCTTCGTTTAAATCAAAAAGATCCAGCGTTAGCAAATAAAAATATTCGTAAAGCAATTTCACTTGCTTTTGAACGTAAACCGTTCGTTGATACATTATTAAATAACGGTTCTAAGCCGGCGACAGGATTAATTCCTGATAACTTCATTAAAGGACCGGATAAAAAGGACTTCCGTGCTGTAAATGGAGATATTGTAAAACCAAACGTGAAAGAAGCGAAGAAATATTGGGAAGCTGGTAAAAAAGAGCTTGGTAAAAATGAAATCGAATTAGAGTTATTAAACGAAGATGTTGAATTATCGAAGAAAACAGGGGAATATTTAAAAGGTGAGTTAGAAAAGAATTTACCAGGTTTAACAGTGAAAATTAAACAACAACCATTCGCGCAAAAACTAAAATTGGAAGATGCGGGCGATTTCGTCATGTCATTCTCTGGATGGAGTGCAGACTTCCCAGATCCAATTACATATCTTGATATGTTTGTAACTGATGGATCACAAAATAAAATGAAATATTCTAATCCGAAATATGATGAGATCATCATGAAAGCGAAAAAAGATGGAAGCGATGTAAATGCTCGTTGGAAAAGCTTACTAGAAGCAGAGAAAATGTTACTTGATGACGCTGCGATTGTACCGGTATATCAACGTGGTAGAGCATACTTACAAAGAGATTCCATTAAAAATATGTACAACCATAAATATGGCGGCGATTTAAGCTTTAAATGGGCGTCAGTAGAGAAATAAGAAAAAAGCAGGTAATTGCCTGCTTTTTTTTAATACGTACGTTTCTTATAAATACCTTTCCCGCCAACCTCGTTCCAGCCGGATTGTACATCCAAACTTTTATTAACAAACTTCATCTTTTCTTTTCCGCCAAAGAGTTTTTCACCAATGCTATTTGTAATGACACCAATCAATGCTGTTATTCCGATGATGAGGGCAGCAACAGTGACAAAATCAATAAAAAAAGCAATCATTTGCAAATTCCCCCTTTGCCTGTCTGTATTTTTATTGTATGAGATAAAAGATGAAAAAGAAAGAAATGTCAGAAAAATATTTAATATATTTTAGAAATCGTATAGACATGAACGAGAATGTTTGTTAAAATAAGAACAAACGTTCTTTTAATTCTCACTTATATAGTCTTACATTTCTTAATTGATTTATCAAAAAAAGGTAAGAAAACGTTCTCTTTTTCATAGAAAAGATTATGAGGAAATAACTATAAATCATATGAAAAATCTATGAAAAGCAAGCGTTAAGAGGGTTGAAGATTATTGTTAAAGAACAGATGAAGTAAGTGTGATTATGTTACATAGCAGTGAAATGCACGGAAGAGTTTTCTCAATTAGAAGGAAATTTACTGTATATTTCTTGCAAAATCTATTGTATAATGATTATAGAAGTTACTTATTAAAAGTAATTGTTGTTTACTAAAAGTTGTTGCTTACATGAAAAGCAATTTTTGCACTTTGTTTTAAGACAAGGTATCGCGAAAAATTGCTGAATTTAGAAATTTAAACTGTAATTAGTACAGAATTTGTACTCTTTAAGGAGAGTGAGCTTTGTATGGTAACATTATATAGTTCTCCAAGCTGTACGTCTTGTAGAAAGGCGAAATTATGGCTAGAGGAAAATCATATTCCTTATACAGAACGTAATATTTTCTCAGATCCGTTAACGATTGAGGAAATTAAAGAGATTTTACGCATGACAGAAAGCGGAACGGATGAGATTATTTCTACTCGTTCGAAAGTTTTCCAAGAATTAAATGTAAACTTAGAGTCTTTACCACTTCAAGATTTATATAAGATGATTCGTGACTATCCAGGGATTTTACGTCGTCCAATTATGATTGACGAGAAACGCCTTCAAGTAGGTTACAATGAAGACGAAATCCGCCGTTTCTTACCACGTACAGTAAGAACGTTCCAATTACGTGAAGCACAGCGTCTTGTAAATTAATTATAATAATATGAAAACCTTCTACCTATTATATAGTAGAAGGTTTTTTTTAATGTTTCACATTTCGTAATCGAACTCGTTGAACGATAAAACCGATGCATAAGATGGTGAAAATAAATAAGTAAGGAATGCCTGCAGTGAAACTTGGGTTGTTATGAAAAAAGGTTGCCAGTCTGTCTTCATGTGTGACCATTTTTCCTGCTGTATAAGCGAGAATTGCTGCCCCGCAATAGATGAGGAATGGAAAGCGTTCCATAAGTATTAAAATGAGTTTGCTGCCCCAAATAATAATCGGGATAGAAATGAGTAAACCGATTATTACGAGTAAAAATCTTCCGTGAGCTGCCCCTGCAATGGCGATAACGTTGTCAAATCCCATAACAAGGTCCGCGAATACAATTGTACGCACAGCTTGAAATAAAGTTGTTTTTCCTTGAATAGAAGAAAGATCGTTGCTATTATCAGTTAGTAAATTTACTGCAATGAATGTAAGTAAAATGCCCCCGATAAGTTGCAGAAATGGAATGTCGAGCAAATAGACAGCTAGTATAGTAAGGATAATTCTTAGTACGATTGCTAAAAGAGTACCGATCAAAATAGCTTTATTTCGTTTCGATTCAGGTAAATTTCGGCTAGCTAGTGCGATGACAATTGCGTTGTCACCACCTAATACAACATCGATACCGACAATCATTAGTACAGATGTTAAAAACTCTAAGTCCATTCGTCTGCCTCCATTTATGATGTTTTAATAAGCGAACTATATGTATGTGGTGAAAAGGACTAAAGCATCTTCTCTAATAAAAGTTTCACTTTATTACAGTGTACGGGGGAAGATGGAAATGTATGTCCAAATTTTTTATAAGTGAGTAATCGCCACAATGATATATTTGTGTATACCATTGAACGAAGATAGGTATATAACTATTTTTGTAAAATAAATCGATTTTATTTCCATTCTGGAGAATCTTATCATAAAATGAGAGTACAAGAATCTATTGATTTGTCATATGAGTGGGGAATCCCTTCATAACAATTCTAAGCAGGAAGGGAGAGTTGTATTTTGGATATTGAAAGAATTAATGATCATACGATGAAATTTTTTATTACGTACATTGATATAGAGGACAGAGGCTTTAATCGTGAGGAAATTTGGTATGACCGCGAAAGAAGCGAAGAGCTCTTTTGGGAAATGATGGACGAAGCTCGTGATCATGACGATTTCTTTATTGATGGGCCGTTATGGATTCAAGTGCAAGCAGTCGATAAAGGGATTGAAGTACTTGTAACGAAAGCAGAACTTTCAAAGGATGGACAAAAGCTAGAACTACCAATAGGTGTAGATAAAATTATAGACATTCCTCTAGATGAAGGTATTGAATCATTATTCCAGCAAGAAGTAGTGGAAGAGGTAGAAGAACAAGCAGGTACAAACTTTAACGAAGATGGTACGTTTGGCTTTTTAATTAAGTTTAATGATTTTGAAGATGTCATTTCATTAAGCCACCGTCTTATCTTTGAAGATATAAAAGATGAGCTGTATTCATTTGAGGACCGCTATTATGTATATGTGGAATTCGATGAAGTGCTACATGATGAAGAAGAAATTGATCGCATTTTAAGCATTGTTTTAGAATACGGGGAAGAATCAACTTTAACAATTCATCGTGTAAGTGAGTATGGGAAACAAATTGTGAAAGAGCATGCGCTTGAAACAATTCGCAATAATTTTCCTGCTAAAACGTAGGCCGATTTCTGTAGTATGAAATCGGCTTTTTATATGAAGAATAGGAAAGCTTTCTTAGTAAGGAGGTAAGAGATGAAAAATACGTTAAAGTTGATTTTTTTTGTGTTACTATTGTTTGCATTATTTGTGTCATTACGTATGTTTATTGATGTAGCATTTTATTCGGATGTAATTGGGATAAAAGATGTTTCGATTTTAGGTATTATTAGTATTTTATTTACGGTATCTGCATTTTTAATTGGCTGCGTTATTTTCTTAGAGAACCGTCATCCGTCAAAAACACTTACATGGCTCATTGTGTTAGGGATTTTTCCGGTATTTGGATTTTTCGCTTATTTATTATTCGGACAGAACTTTCGGAGGAAGAGAATGTTCCAAAAGAAGGCGTTGCTCGATGAACAAGCATTTTTACAATATAAGGGGCATGAAGATTACGAAGAACGGATTTTGCGCAATCATAAGCATCAAGAGCTGTTATTTCGTTTAGCGGATCGCTTAGGCGCTTTAAATATTTCATTTCAAACTGAAACGAGAACATTAACAAATGGAGATGAAACGTTTCAGGCTATTTTAGATGGATTAAAACGAGCGAAACATCACATTCATATGGAATATTACATTGTGCGTGATGATAAGCTTGGAACAGAAATTAAAGATATTTTAATACAAAAATCAAAAGAAGGCGTAGTCGTTCGTTTTTTATATGATGCGGTTGGAAGTTTTAAATTATCAAAATCATATATTGAAGAATTAAACGACGCAGGTGTCGAAATGATTCCGTTCTTCCCTGTACGCTTTCCGATTTTAAACGATAAGATTAATTATCGAAACCACCGAAAAATCGTTATTATTGATGGAAATGAAGGATTTGTAGGTGGATTAAATATTGGTGATGAATATTTAGGGAAGGATAAGTACTTCGGCTTTTGGCGAGACACACATTTATATTTACGTGGTGAAGCTGTGCAAAGTTTGCAGCTTATTTTCCTTCAAGATTGGTTTTATATGACTGGTGAGGCTGTGCTAGCCCCTGAATATTTACAAGCGAAAGCAGTTGAGGGGGAGCATTGGGGAGGCGTGCAGCTCGTTGCAGGTGGACCGGATAATAAATGGGAAACAATTAAACATTTATATTTTGCCATGATTGCTTCTGCGCGGAAATCCATTTGGATTGCAACGCCGTATTTCATCCCGGATGATGATATTTTGTCCGCATTAAAAGTAGCGGCACTTGCCGGTATCGATGTTCGTTTGTTAATGCCGAGTAAGCCTGATAAGCGCACTGTCTTTTATGCATCAAGGTCATACTTCCCAGAGCTTTTAGATGCAGGGGTAAAGATATATGAATACGAAAAAGGTTTTCTTCATAGTAAAGTTGTCATTGTCGATTCTGATTTAGCTTCAATTGGGACAGCTAATATGGATATGAGAAGTTTTCATTTGAACTTTGAAGTAAATGCCTTTTTATATGATACAGATAGCATTCGAAAACTTGTTCAAGATTTTAAAGACGATTTAGAAGAATCCAGTGAAATTCACGTCGATCGTTTTCATAAAAGGCGTCTGCATAGAAGAATTGTTGAATCAACGTATCGGTTATTATCGCCATTATTATAAAAAGAGATGTCCGAAATTGGGACATCTCTTTTTTAAAAGGAATTTGTAATAAATTGTAGAATATAAGGAGCTGAAAGGGTGTGATTCCGATGTTTATTGCCAAAAGAGAAAACGGAGAGAAAATTCATCTACTCTATCATCATGATGAAGAGATTTTACATCGTATGCGGAAAAGGGAAAGCTTCTTTTGCATAGCTTGTGGGAAAAAAGTACTAATGAGATTAGGAAAACAAAAAAAGTGGCATTTTGCTCATAAGAAAGAAGATTCATGTTTAGCCTTTTATGAAGCAGAATCTATGTATCATAGGCACGGTAAAGAATTGTTATATAAATGGTTCAAACGTCAAAACTTTCATGTAGATATAGAGCATTATTTACCAGAGATTCAGCAGCGACCAGATATTTTCATAGAGAGAGCAGGGAGAAAAGTTGCGATTGAATACCAGTGCGCGAATCTCTCTATAGAACAGCTGTACAAACGAACCTATTCGTATTGGCGAGCTGGTATACAGGTCATTTGGATTATTGGTGGAAATCAATTGAAAAAGCACTCTGCCTATTGGGTGAAATTTTCCTCCCTTATGGCTTTCTCCTTACAATCTTATCCTCAACCACTTCTTATTTTCTTCTGTTCGAAACAAAAATCATTTATGAAATGCGCGTTTCTCACTTCGTTTTCTACAAGCGTCTCTTTCTCACATATTATATACTTACCAACTGAAACGACTACTTTTGAAATGCTCTTTTCTTCTGTTCCTTTTCAAAAGGAGATATTAGAACGAGAATGGAAGAAGCGAAAGGACTATTTTCGAAAAAATGCTTTGCCTATTTGGAATTATAATCATAAATCACTATTACGCCTCTTATATCACTGTAAATGTACCCCAGCAAATTTCCCTTCTGAAATTGGTGTGCCGCTTCCGTCCTCATTTGCTTTTCAAACAAATCCATTTATATGGCAAGCTTTTTTATATATGAAGTGTATAGGCGAGCTTGCGGTAGGGGATTATATTTCCCTTCCATACGTGTGGAGTTATATAAAAAAGTATACGAAAAGGCGTATGCTCCCGTACTTTTCACAGCATATATGGAAAGTAGCAGTTACTGAGTATATGACATTTTTATGCTATACAGGTGTATTACGTAAAGTAGGGACTTATAAGTACCAGAAAATACGGGGGATAGTTATGGTAAAAACAGAGGAGGAAGTTATGAAATATGATGAAAGTAGTTTAGCGTATGCCTTATCTTTATTTGAGGCAAAGTACAACATGAGAGAAGGAAAAGCGGATATAATAAAGACTGATCGTGAAGGAATTACATAAGAAAAATCGAATTGTATGTAAGTAGAGATATTTAAAGGAGGGCTTAAAGCATGTCTGAACAAAACACAGCAAAAACATTACCGGATCGTAACGAGATTGAAGAATCAAGTACGTGGCGATTAGAAGATATTTTCCAAACAGATGCAGAATGGGAACAAGAATTCCAAGCTATTAAAGAGCTATTACCGAAGTTAACTGAATTTAAAGGGAAACTTGGTGACTCTGCGAACAATTTACTTGAAGCATTGCAATATGAAGATGAAATTTCAATGCGATTAGGTAAGCTATATACATATGCACATATGCGTTACGATCAAGATACAACAAACTCTGTGTATCAAGCGTTAAATGACCGTGCAACAAATTTATATTCACAAGTATCTAGTAGCACAGCATATATTGTGCCTGAAATTTTATCGATTTCAGAAGATACATTGCAAACATTCTTGAAAGAAAATAGAGAATTAAGTGTATATGAACATGCGTTAGAAGAAATTACGCGTCAACGCCCTCACGTATTATCTGAAGCGGAAGAGGCTTTATTAGCAGAAGCATCTGAAGTAATGAGTGCGTCAAGTAATACATTTGGTATGTTGAATAATGCGGATTTGAAATTCCCATCTATTAAAGGTGAGGATGGAGAAGAAGTAGAAATTACACATGGCCGTTACATTCAGTTTTTAGAAAGTGATGATCGTCGTGTGCGTGAAGATGCATTCAAAGCTGTATATGAAACGTACGGAAAATATAAGAACACATTTGCAAGTACGTTAAGCGGAGCTGTAAAGCGTAATAATTTCAATGCACGTGTTCGTAAATATGACTCTGCACGTCAAGCAGCATTAAGTAATAATAATATTCCTGAAGCGGTGTATGATCAACTTGTTCAATCTGTAAATGATAATTTACACTTGCTACATCGTTACATTGATATTCGTAAGCGTGCACTAGGGCTTGATGAGCTTCATATGTATGATTTATATACACCACTTGTACCAGAAGTGAAAATGAATGTGAAGTATGAAGAAGCGCAAGACATGTTATTAAAGTCTTTACATGTACTGGGTGATGAGTATGTTGATATTTTGAAAGAAGCATATGAAAATCGCTGGGTAGATGTGTATGAGAATAAAGGAAAACGAAGCGGAGCATATTCATCTGGTGCATATGGAACAAATCCTTATATTTTAATGAACTGGCATGATAATGTAAATAATTTATTTACACTTGCTCATGAATTTGGCCATTCTGTCCATAGTTACTACACAAGAAAAACGCAGCCGCACGTATACGGGGATTATTCAATCTTCGTTGCGGAAGTAGCATCAACTTGTAATGAAGCGCTTCTAAACGATTATTTATTAAAAACGACAGAAGATAAGAAAGAGCGTCTATACTTATTAAATCATTATTTAGAAGGATTCCGTGGTACTGTATTCCGTCAAACGATGTTCGCAGAGTTTGAGCATATTATTCATAAGAAAGTACAAGAGGGACATGCGGTAACACCAGACATGCTAACGGAGATCTACTATGATTTAAATAAGAAATATTTCGGTGATGCTTTAGTAATTGATGAAGAAATTGGTTTAGAGTGGTCTCGTATTCCGCACTTCTACTACAACTATTACGTATACCAATACGCAACAGGATTTAGTGCAGCAACGGCTCTATCTAAACAAATTTTAGAAGAAGGGCAACCAGCAGTAGAACGTTACATTAATGAGTTCTTAAAAGCAGGAAGCTCAGATTATCCAATTGAAGTGCTGAAAAAAGCTGGAGTAGATATGGCATCTCCAGAACCGGTAAAAGAAGCATTGCAAGTATTTGAAGAGAAATTAAATGAATTAGAAGCATTATTATTTGAAGAGAAGTAATAGAAAAGACGAGGAATTTGCCTCGTCTTTTTCTTGATGTCATTTTGTCGATATTTGTCGAGAAAATAAATCGAATTGTCTTCTTTTTTCTAAACTAGAAGGCAGTTTTACAGTTCATTAAAGCCCTTTAAATCGTTTTTTATGGTTGAAATAAGAGAGAGCGATGACAATGACTCCGAATAAAAGAGGAAAGGCAATCATTTTAGGAAAAGCTTGTAGTAGAGAGAGGATGTACAAGAAAAAAGAAACGATGACGGCTAGAATGATAAGTAAAATATACGTTTTTTTCATACAAAACACCTCCAAAATAGCTTTTTTATAGCTTATTCAAAAATGAAAACGTTTAGAATGTGACAAAAGTGTGAAATTCGACAAAAGGGGTTGTCATCTGACGTCGAATCTTGTAATATAATAAGCGTGAACGAATTCACATACAAACATATACCCCTTTGTTTGAACGTGAAAATTTCTCCCATCCCCTTTAATATTTTTATAAGCCGTAAAGAAAAAGACCTGGTGTTTACACCAGGTCTTTTTCTTTTGCTATCCATTTCCAATAACGCTCACATTTTACGTCAATCATTTGTACTTTTCGTTTCAGTTGTAATTTTTTTAGTTCACGTTCAATTTCTTGCTTCGAGCAGTCATATATAAATGCTACTTCTTTTGAAGAGATAAATTGTGTCGCTTCCAGTAATACTTCTAAAGGTGGTAATGGCTCTGGCTCGATTTCACATTTTACAAGTTCTTTCAATAATTGTACGTAGACGTCGTAGGAATACGTTCCAGCGATTTTAATACCTTCTTCATCTGAATTTGCATGAAAGAATACGAGAGAAGGTATTTCTGTAATATGCATTTCATTTGTGAATTTTAAGTCACATTGGAAAGCCTTTTTTGCGCTAGCGGAATATAGGTCTTTTTTAAATTCTTCTACATCAATATTGCTATCTTTTGCGCATGCAAGTAATAATTCGCAGTCAGGATTTGATACATTTTCAAGGAAAATATATTCTTGGAGTTTTCGCAAAAACTTCGAACCTGCTTTTCGGCCCTGCAACTCCGCTGCTTTAATTGCCATCGAAACTAAATATGGTGTTGACGATGCTTCTTGCATATGTACCTTTCCATCACATGAAAAACCTTGTAAACTTGTTGTCTTTTCCCACACAAATCGAATATTAGCAGGTTTATTCCATTTGTGTGAGGAAGCGTTCGTTCCGTCCACTTTTCCTGTTACGATATGACGAATAGAGAAGTATTTCCCGTACTCAAGCCATAGTTTAATAATAAAGGGCTCAATTTCCCAGCAATCTTTACAAAGTGGATCAATAAATAAATATGCTTCTACAGACTTATGCTCACATGCGGAAGGAGATGGCATATTGATATGCTTTGCTTCCTGTTTATCCATTATATTTCACCTGTTTCGTTTGGAGTATTAACCATATGCTGAGCAGTTAATGCTAAACGTTCAAAAACGAACTCTCTTATATGACCGTGCACTCCTGTGTCATCCATTGCTTGCTCCATGCACGATAGCCAAGCCTCTGCTCGTTTTGGAGTAATCTCAAACGGGAGATGGCGTGCTCTTAACATAGGATGACCATGTTCTTCAGTGTACAAATTAGGACCACCTAAATATTGTGTTAAAAATTGTTTCTGCTTCCTAGCTGTTTCGGTTAAATCATCCGGGAAGATGGGAGATAGGTCAGGGTGTTTACTGACATAGGAATAAAATGTGTCTACTAATATTGCAATGCATTGTTCACCGCCAATTGCTTCAAATGGTGTCATCGGTTGCTTGCTCATCCTTTTAAACTCCTTTTTCCATGAAATGTATATCTATTGTAGCAATGGAATGTTAGGGAGGGCAAATAAACAGCCTTCATAACGTTCTTTGCTTATTCTACAAATGTAAAAGAATCTTTTCTTTTTCAAAAAGTGAGATGTATCCACTAGTAGAACGTATTCACTAGTGGAATTTTCACTTTAGCGTGCTTTGTTTTGTTTGGCAAGGAAAAAGCGTTTTACTTTATTATTTGTATGACGGATTGGTATGTCGTGTTGCTTTAACAAATGAATAAATGAAGCTTTGCCTGCTTCTTCATCTTGCACTTCAAATTCAATTTCATAATCATCGTGATTGTAATAGAAACTATGATCAAAGACAAGCGTTCCGCCTTCAAATAGTGTTTCGGCTCTTTCAGTTGTTAAACTACCCATATAAGTTAAAGCAGAAACAGGAATTTGTAATGTGTGTAGTTGATCTACTACAGCGCCTTGAATAATTGTATTTGTTTCCATCATCAATCTTGCTTCATCTGCTGTTATAACTTGATGCGTTTCTAACAAGCCGACTTCTGCAGGTTGTTTCAATGTTAATGTATAAGTTGCTCCTTTATGACGAATACGAAGTGCAGAGCCAGCTTCTTTTAATGAGAAGCTCGGTGTTTCAAAGTAGTGATTCACCTGTTTCGTAAATCCTTCAATAGAGAATGATTTACATAATGTATTGAATTCTTCTTCTGTAACAATATTTTTAAATTCAATTTCAATTTCTTGTGTCATTGTATGCGCGCTCCTTTTGAAAAATAATTCTTTACACATTATCGCTTTTTCACAAATTTGGTTCAATGTTTTATTTGTTTGCGTCCATGTTATGATACAATAATACTGTTAAGTAAGACAGGAAGTTGAGATGGAGGAGTTAGAGCATGCAAAATAAAATCCAAGTTAAGAGCGTAGAAAAGAGAGAGAATGCTCTTATTTTTTGTGCGGAAAATAGTGAAATAGAGGTAAAGGAGTTAAGTGCGCGTAATCACGTACTTGTAGACTCAGATAATTTATCATTTTTATATATCTTAGAAAACGAATCATCTTTCATTTATGTAAGCATTCCGCATACATGCTGGGAAGCAATGCATGAAGCGATGAATAACGACGTGGTTATGTTCGTTCGCGTGAATGACATTGAAATGGAATTAGAAGGTTTAAAAGAAGAAGTAGAATATTTAGTTGAAAATATTGAAGGTAATGCAAATTACGGAGAAGAACTAGTAACTGCTGTAGAAAAAGTATTTCTATAAGCAAATGGATTGATTTTGGTGGTGGTTGAAATGAATCGAAATTGGGAAGAATTTTTAGCACCTTACCACCAAGCGGTGGCAGAGCTGAAAGTGAAACTAAAAGGAATGCGTACTCAATTTGCAATGTTAACAGAGCATTCTCCAATTGAGTTTGTAACAGGAAGGGTAAAGTCGGTTGCAAGTATTATTGATAAAGCGGAGAAGAGAAATGTACCGTTAGACAGGCTAAGAGAAGATATGCAAGACATCGCGGGCCTTCGAATGATGTGTCAATTTGTTGATGAGATTAAGCCTGTTGTAGAATATCTTAGAAAACGAAATGACTTTGAAATCGTGGAAGAACGTGATTACGTCACGCAGAAGAAAGATAGCGGTTATCGTTCTTATCATGTTGTCATTAGTTACCCCGTTCAAACGATTCAAGGTGAACAAAAAGTATTGGTAGAAATCCAAATACGTACGCTAGCAATGAACTTTTGGGCAACAATTGAGCATTCTTTAAATTATAAATATAGTGGGCGTTTTCCTGAAGATATTAAAATACGCTTGCAACGTGCAGCGGAAGCAGCATTTTTATTAGATGAAGAAATGTCTTCTATCCGTCTTGAAATTCAAGAAGCGCAGAAGGCTTTTTCAAGAAAGCAAGAAACGAAAGATTCCGAATCATAAACTAAAGGGTGTTGGGCGATGAAATTTACAATTATGTCAAAGGGAGATCAATCATCAGATGCACTGGCAAGCACGATGAAAGAATACTTGCTAGATTTTGGATTTATAATGGATGAACAGGAACCCGATA
Organism: Bacillus cereus group sp. MYBK245-2; assembly: GCF_051916145.1. NCBI lineage: Bacteria > Bacillati > Bacillota > Bacilli > Caryophanales > Bacillaceae > Bacillus > Bacillus cereus group sp. MYBK245-2. The sequence goes on from NZ_JBQAGB010000003.1 coordinate 168,481, forward strand.
TTGTAATTTCTGTTGGGGGAGATGGAACGCTTTTATATGCGTTTCATCGTTATTATAATCGATTGGATGAAACAGCATTTGTTGGTGTACATACAGGGCATTTAGGTTTCTATGCAGATTGGTTACCGACAGAAGTAGAGAAATTAGTAATTGCAATTGCTAAAACACCATTCCAAGTGGTGGAATATCCGCTTTTAGAAGTGATTATTCGCTATGTGAATGGGAGTAAAGAGTCACAGTATTTAGCGATGAATGAAGCGACTGTGAAAAGTGCAGAAGGTACATTAGTAACAGAAGTGGAAATACGCGGAGAGTACTTTGAAACGTTCCGCGGGGATGGCCTTTGTATTTCTACTCCTTCGGGAAGTACTGCGTATAATAAGGCGCTTGGCGGAGCAATTATTCACCCTTCTATTGAAGCGATTCAAATTGCGGAAATGGCATCTATTAATAACCGTGTGTTTCGTACGGTAGGTTCGCCGCTCGTATTGCCGAAACATCATACATGCGTGCTGAAGCCGACTGCAGGAATGAACTTACAAATTACGGTGGACCATTTAACGATGGTTCATCAAGATGTGAAATCAATTCAGTATCGCGTGGCAAACGAGAAAGTACGATTTGTTCGTTTCCGACCGTTTCCGTTCTGGAAACGAGTTCGTGACTCGTTTGTTGCAGATAAATAGAAAGGGTTTATATATTTGAACAGATTTACATTGAAATGGGATATAGACTCGGCTGAGGAAGGAACTTTGGTTAGAGAATTTTTAAAAACAAAAGGGATCTCCAAAGCCGCATTAACGGATATAAAGTTTCACGGCGGAGCTATTGAAGTAAATGGTCAACATGCGAGCGTTCGCCATCAGTTGCAAGCTGGTGAAGAATTACGTGTCTTTTTTCCAGTGGAGGAAAGAAGTGAAGGGATGATTGCAGAAGATATCCCTTTATGTATTGTATACGAAGATGATGCAGTTCTTGTCATAAACAAAGAGGCGAACATGTCAACGATTCCGTCTAGAGAACATCCGGCTGGAAGTGTTGCAAATGCACTTTTATCTCATTATGATAAGCAACATCTTGCAAGTACGGTGCACATCGTAACGAGGTTAGATCGTGATACTTCAGGGCTTATGCTTATTGCAAAAAATCGTTTCGTACATCATCTTTTATCGAAACAGCATCAACAAAAAGCTGTGAAAAGAACGTATGAAGCGATCGTTCACGGTGAGATGGTAGAAAGAGAAGGAACGATTGACGCACCGATTGGACGAAAATCGGATAGCATTATTGAGCGAACCGTTTGTGAGGATGGGCAAAGAGCTGTTACTCATTTTAGAGTGATCGATAGCGCGAATCATAAGACGCACGTATCACTTGAGCTCGATACAGGGAGAACGCATCAAATTCGTGTACATATGGCGCACATAGGACATCCGCTACTTGGCGATAATTTATATGGTGGAAAAAGAGATGAAATGAAGCGACAAGCGCTTCACAGTACATCCTTGACGTTTTATCATCCTATTTTAGAGAAAGAAATGTCTTTCACTACACCGATTCCAAGCGATATGCAAGCGGTATTAAGACATACTTAAAAAGGGAACAAAATTCTTATGTAACGAAGAATTTTGTTCCCTTTTTTCTTAGCGGAATAATATTAAAATTTGGTTTTCACCCGTGCGCTTTATAACGAAAAAGCCACTTTCAGATTTTGTAGCAATGCCATCGTTATTTGGACGACAATATCCATGCGTTTCGCAAGTACCGTCATCACGTACTAACATTTGTCCAATTAATCCGACAGGAAGCCACTCGTTACGGTCTTTTCTTGCTATATATTTGCAAGCTGGATCCCATTCTGTATTTAAAAGGGGTTGTATGTCTTGCGATTCCGTACGTACATATTGACGTTTTCCAAAGCTATCTGTTTTATAGCGTTTTTGCCAACTTAAAGCGCCGCTATTTCCTATAAGAGCGGGGGTGGCGCTAGATATTCCTAAGATGAATGAATCGTTTGAAGTAGCGATTCGAATTTTTTCTTCGCTACTAAATGTAACGAAATAACCTACATCAATAAAAGTATTGTCTACTGTTTCAAACATTTGCGCAAAATCAGTTCCGCTTGCATTGTAAGAAGCGCCCTCAATGTACATTTCTCCATTATGAGCAAGCCACTTTGCACCGATATTATGATCGGTTTCATTTGTGCCGTTTGCAATAAACCAAGAATAAGATTCATCTGCTGTGCCGAAGCGCCCCATAATATGGCTACCTGCAAAATGAGCTGTTGATGTATGATTACCTTCCGCATGAGAAGAGAATCCGTTAGCGATAGTCGCGGTTCCTTCTGCATGTGCTGCTTCGCCTAAAGCGATTGTATGTTTACCTTCTGCATGAGAATAAGCGCCACTTGCTGTCGTTTCACTTCCTTCACTATGGGAACTATGTCCAGTTGCTTTCGTTTTTGATCCTTCTGCATGAGAGAAAGAACCTTTTGCATGTGTCAGAAGTCCTTCTGCATGTGAAGCTGTACCCTCTGCATGAGAGTGAAGACCCTCTGCATATGCATACCGCCCATCTTTTTTTACTTTTGTATTTTCAGATGTAGGGGTCTGAATGATAATCGTTTTTTCTGTTTGTATATCACCTGATGGTACTAATGCTTCTTTAATTTTTTTCACTTGATTTATAATAGCAGCTGGAATTTCTGCTTCCGCTTTTTTATTTATTGCTACAGGGCTGTTTTCTTCTGTATTCTTCTCTACTTGCTCAGAAGGCACAATCTGTTCAGGATGAGTAGAGAGAGGTTTATTTTTTTGCTGCATCTTTGCTTTTCTATTATCAATTATGCGGCTCATTACAGCATTCTGTAATGAGACATATTTTGGTCTATCTTTGTTTTTTGTGGAAGCCTCTTGTTCTTCCAGTTCTTCTACAGCTGCAGCTCGAATGCTGCACCAGTTGTTAATTCCGTACATGGGCAGATAAAAAGGCGGGCATTTTCTTTTTTGTTTAGAAGATTTTTTCTTCATTCTGTCACCTCCTGCGACAGTATATGCCGTGTCATTAAAAAAAGATGCACTTTATTGCATCTTTTTTTAATGACTTTACCCAGTTTTTATATGAGAGACGCCTAAATGATACGGTAATCCTTACATATGGGTTATGAAATTGGGCGGAATTTCTCAGGGACAAAAGGCAGGGAGGAAGGAACGGAAACAGTCTCCATTTCAGGATAACGTAGTCCAGTTAGTTTGCCACCAAATACAGCACCAGTGTCAATATTGACTGTATGATTTACAAAGCGAGGTTCTTTTACGGGTGTATGTCCATATACAACCCAAGCTGTTCCTTTATACTCCTTCGCCCAGTCGCGACGGACAGGAGAGCCGTCAGCATGTTTTTCTCCTGTAATATCGCCGTATAATACAAAGGTTTGTACTTTTTTATCTTTTCTTCCTATGTAATCTTGCCGAATGCCGGCGTGACACACAATTAACCTTTTTTCATCGAGTACATGATATAAAGGGGATTGCTCGTAAAGTGTGATGAATTTTTCTTTTATCATGTTTTGTTGATGAGAAGGCAGTGCTTCATATTCGGCAACAGTTGTTTCGAGTCCATGAGCGATTGTCACATTACGTCCAAGGAAAAATCGGTATAGCTTATTGCAGTGATTTCCCGGAGCGTAATACGCTACTTTTTTATTTATGACAAGTTCCCATACAATTTCAATCATACGTAATGAGTGAGGACCGCGATCTGTGATATCGCCAACAAAAGCAAGCTTGCGTTGATCAGGGTGAATCGGCAAGTCACTATTCCAGTTATATCCGAGTTTTTTCGTTAAATCTTGAAACTCTTGGAAGCATCCATGAATATCCCCTATAATGTCATATTTCATATGTAAACCTCCATCATATTTTTCATTAGTATATCTAAAAAAGGATAGAGATAAAAATATACCGCTTTTGTGCTTCAGTTGAACATAAAGATTTTCGTTCTTGAGCGGACGTTTAAAACAAATCCAATCGCTATCATGTATGTGAGTAAGGAGCTTCCTCCGTAGCTCATAAGGGGTAGTGTGATGCCTGTAATAGGTAGTAATCCGATTGTCATCCCGATATTTTGAAATACTTGAAAAGTAAACATTCCGATTGTACCAGCGCAGATGTAACTGCCGAAAGGGTCATTACTTTCTATAGCGATATGAATCATGCGGAAAATAAGTAGGAAAAAAAGCGCAATAATGACGCTTGCGCCTAAAAATCCGAATTGCTCAGCGACATTCGTGAAAATAAAATCTGTATGTGGTTCTGGAAAGTATACTTGTCCATTTTCCCAACCTTTTCCTTGCATTTCTCCTGATCCGGTAGCTAAGAAAGCTTGTCTTAATTGATAGCCTTGCGCATCATATTTGTATGGCGCTAACCAGCCGTAGAAGCGATTTAGTTGATATTCTTGTAAAATGTGTGCTTTAAAGAATTTTGTATGAGTGAAAAAAATATACGTTAATGTAAAGCCAGCTACAAAGATACCGGAAACTAACCCGAAAATAAAACGCCAACGTATACCAGAAACTAATATCATTGCTGCGAGCATAGCTGAAATTACCATTGTGTTTCCTAAATCAGGTTCCTTTGCAATCAGTAGTAATGGCGGCAAACTTGTTGCGCATATTTTTCCGAGTAATAGAAAATCGTCGTGTATTGTTCGGTAAAAATATTTCTCATTATGATTCGCTATAATTCGTCCGATGACAATAATTAAAAACAATTTCATAATTTCGGAAGGCTGGAAATTTCCGATGCCTGGGAGCCTGTACCAAGCGGTCGCACCTTTAATTGTAACGGCACCTGGTACTTGAAATTCTAGTCCAATAAGTAGTACCAATGCAAAGCTATATAAATACCAAGCAATTTTTTGATAACGATCGAAATCGATAATCATAATGATACCAATGGCTATGAATCCAATGAAGTACCACTGGATTTGCTTTAATACAAAATTTACATGTTGTAAAAATGGTGATAAAGAGGCTTGTGCACTTGCAATTGCAAAACAACTAACAATTCCAATGGCAAATAAAATGAATAGCAATACGTAGTCTATTTGATATTGAGAATTTGAATCTTTCAATGTGTGTATTCCTTTCTATCGCCTAGTAAGTATGTGGATCATGTCATGATAAAAATAATATACAAGCAGACTATGCATACATTTATTCCACTATTTGCGGGAAGTCATACATCACAAGGAAGGAATTCCCCCTTGTGATGGATTATATTGCATGGAGTTCTTTTGTAACTATATTCAAACAATGAGAAAGGCGAGTATGTGTATCGGTCGTTGGAATGAGTTCTGGATATAGCTGATAAAATGTTGTAGCATTTTTATACCATTCGCAAGCTTTTAACAGACTCGTTTTGTAATAGTCAATCTCTTGTAGAAAACCATATTTTTTTGAATGTAAAACGAGATGTGAAAAATCTTCGCAACCTTCAAGGTATTTGTGATGTACTTGCTGTCCCGTATGAAGGCGGAAAGAACTTAAAGGTTCCGTGATGTAGATTGCATCACCTTTGGAAAGTAAACTGATCCAAGAAGCCATATCCACACTACAATTATAATTTCTACCATTTAAAGTACCGAAAGGTTCTGTTAATAGGCGTTTTCGAAAGAGTACAGTCGTAGGTTCACCAATAATATTTTGCCCTAGTATAAGCATATGGTTTCCAAGATCTTTCCCATTTAATAGAGTATCTTCATCATATAATCTTTTCATGGAGGGGTGTTGTTCAATTATCTCTCCATCATCATTAATCCAAGTACGATAAGATGTAATAAGTGCGAGATTTTGATCTAAGTCTTTTTGGAAATAAAACATCATTTTTTCAATTTTATTATTATAAAATATATCATCGTCCATTAAGAAATTTATGTACTCTCCATTTGACTGTTCTAAGAGCATAAGGGCGTTATGAAATTGTCCTAAAGTAGAGGGATTTCGAATGTATTTTATATGTTTATACTTATGTAAATAATGTCTGTATATTAATTTTTCTGTTTCATTATTTGTACTATCGTCTCCTACAATAATTTCAATATTGGAATACGTTTGTGCTAATGCACTTTCTAGAGCAATTTTAAAATAATGTGGTCGATTATAGGTAGGAATAAGGATGGAAACGAGAGGTGAATTTTTTATATTATCCATATACAACTACCTTTCAGAAATTTTTTGTGTAAGAATCATATCTTGATAACTTGTGTGTTTCGTTCTGCCACACCATGAACCATAATGAGGAGGGGTCTGCATTTTTAGCCCATATTTATTTAATAGAGTACGAATATCTTCCTCAGGATAGGCAACTGCGAAATTCGGGATATCTTTATTTAGAACATAACAATTGTCAATTTGATGGTAAAAACCTAACGGACTTAGTCCTGCATTTAAGTAATAAGAAGATTCAGGATTAATTAAAAAGAAAGTAATAAAACATCTCCCATCTTTTTTCAGAACTCGTGCAATCTCGCGTACGTAATGTTCTAATTCTTTCGGAAGGAGATGGGTAAATACAGACGTTAAAAAAATAAAATCGAATGATTCATCTTCATATGGAAACTTGTATTGGGAAGCATCTTCTTTTCCATCGGGATTGTAGAATTGGTTATATATATCGACATGTTCAAAATGGAAATTGTTACGGCGTGTTGAAATGTTATTTTTGCACCATGTAATTCCCTTATTAAATAAGTCAAATCCATAATAAGTACCATCATCGCTTAAATAGTTCATTAATGGAACCGCCATCCGGCCGATACCACAGCCTACATCTAACACTGTTTCATTTGATTTTAAATTGCCAATTTCAATAAAATACTGCATAAACTCTTTTCCAACTTCTTCAAAATGACCACCTACATATTGAACAAGTTCTGGAGGTGGGATTAATGTGATTTTTTTCTCATTTTCGTTCAAAAAATTCACACCTTTCTTATAGTAAAGTAGGAAATTTCTACTTTATATTGAGGGGAGCTTTGCTTTTATTCATTACAAGATTGGTTTTCATGAATTAGTAGTATAATAGTACCCCTCAACTAAATATTTTTTTATTCTATTCTTTTCTCCAAAAAATACCGAAATCATCAATTTGAGTCATAGGAGTTTTTATGTTTCTTTCACTTCTGAAATCTGTTACAGCTTCTGCGCATGTTATCAATCCATAATCATCAATAATAATAAAGCCACCTGTTGAAACTTTATCGTATAAATTTACAAGGCTATCCATCGTTGATTCATACATATCACCATCAAGGCGAGCAATTGCAATTTTTTCTACCGGTGCTGAAGGCAATGTATCTTTAAACCATCCCTTTAAAAACTTCACCTGATCATTTAATAAATCATATTTTCTAAAGTTTTCTTGCACTGTTTCTAAAGAAACTCGTAAGTAATCGAATGTGTGTAAATAATCACCGTAATCTTTCGGATATTGTTCTAAGTTAGGTGCGGGCAGACCTTCAAACGAATCGGCAACCCATACAGTACGATCCTTAATGTTGTTTGCTTGTAAAAACCCATTCATAAAAATACATGATCCTCCGCGCCATACACCAGTTTCAATAAAATCGCCTTCTATATTTTCCCTGACTACAGTTTCCATCGCTTCTTGTAATTGATTCATACGTTTTCGACCAACCATACTGTGTGCAGCTCTTGGCCAATCCTTGCCACCTTGACGCTCATTGTTTGAAACATTAGGATTAACGATTTTTAAATTGTGATTTTCTACATACTGCTTAAGAAATAAAGGAAGTGGAACCGTAACTGGTTCATATGATAGTTCTTTAGATATATGTAACGAAGCAGGTAAGTATGGTTCGTATTCTAACCATATTTCAAATAAAATTGTTTTCTTTAATAACTCAAGATAAAGCTGGACAGCCGATTTATTTTCCATATAAGTGCCTCCTGAAGAATGTCATACAACATTATGACTATGTAGAAAAGAAGGATTTAATGATTGAATTTACTAATGAAAAAGCAGTAAAACTGATATCAGTTTTACTGCTAAGTAAAAAAATTAAGCGATTTTTTCAATAATAATAGATGCATTTGTACCAAGAGCTAATGATAGCCCAAGCCCTGTAACGATTACTTCAACTAATGATGGAGTTGTCGTAATTTGCGTAATTGCTTGAACAACGATAGGTGCTCCAACTGAGATTAAAGTAGCCCCAGTACCTGGTACAGGTAATCCATTCACTTGAATTGTAAGGCCACCTAATACACTTACTGCTGCAGTATATACGATAACAGTAATTTTATAGAATCCAGTTTCACTAATTACGAAAGTATCAGGATCTAATTGAGAAATTGCTGTACCAAACTGAGATCCAACAGTATTAAATGGTACTGGAGCATTAAGTCCAAGATCTAAAGAAATCCCAGCGGAGTTAAATGCATACAATCCTGCTGGAAGTCCTAGGCCTGATGGTCCAGTCAGTCCAGTCGGTCCAGTAGGCCCAGTCGGTCCGGTAGCCCCAGTCGGTCCAGTAGCACCAGTGTCACCAGTCGGCCCAGTTGGTCCAGTAGCACCAGTGTCACCAGTCGGCCCAGTTGGTCCAGTAGCACCAGTGTCACCAGTCGGCCCAGTTGGTCCAGTCGTACCAGTTGTACCAGTTGGTCCAGTTGGTCCAGTTGTACCAGTAGGCCCAGTAGGCCCAGTAGGCCCAGTCGGTCCAGTAGGCCCAGTCGGCCCAGTTGGTACAGTAGGCCCAGTCGGCCCAGTAGGTCCAGTCGGTCCAGTTGGCCCAGTCGGAAGGGTAAACGGTGGTATTGGTGGTAATGTTGGTCCTACAAGATTAGGGTCAAATGCACTAGCTGATAAAGATTCATCGGGATTCAATCCATCTGAATAATTATTATTTGACATAAATTCACCTCCATAAAGCGTTCATTATATAGTAGATGCAAAACCGGAAGAAAATGACACGGACATTTGAATTATTGAAAAGAAATCTTAAACTGCTTGTGCAAGTTAAAAAAGTGGAAAGTTTATTGTATGTATAACATATGATTGATTTGGAAGAGGGTGATTATGTTGAACAAGCAAGGAATTACAATTAGTTTATGTATGATTGTTCGAGATGAGGAAGATACAATCGGTCGATGTTTAGATGCAGTCGGAAAAATTGTTGATGAAATTATTATAGTTGATACAGGTTCCATTGATCGAACGAAAGAAATTGTAGCTCAATATACCTCTAACATATATGACTTTCCATGGATTAATGATTTTGCGGCAGCGAGAAATTTTTCTTTTTCAAAAGCAACGCAAGAGTATATATTGTGGCTAGATGCAGATGACGTATTATTAGAAGATGCTCAAGAAGCATTGAAACTCTTAAAAAGAGAATTAGATCCTAAAATTGATGCTGTTTCGATGCCTTATCATCTTGCATTGGATTCTAGCGGGAAACCTTTATATTGTACAAAAAGAAATCGACTTGTAAAGCGTGAAAAACAATTCCAATGGTTTGGAAAGGTTCATGAGTATTTAGCTATTTCTGGTGAAACTTTTAGTAGTAATGTTGCTATTACACATAAAAAAGAAAAAAAGGTAACAAATCGTAATTTGAAAATTTTTCAAAATGCTGTAGCTGCAGGAGAAGAATTGAGTCCGAGAGATTTATTTTATTACGCTAATGAATCTATGGATAACCAAAAATATGATGATGCAGTTATGCTATATGAAACATTTCTTAATCAAGATGAAGGATGGTATGAAGAGAAAATTTATGCATGTGGTAAGTTAGGAGATTGCTATGCAAAGCTTGGATCATGGGAAAAGGCAATTGAATCTTGCGTGAAGTCGTTTCGATATGATGTTCCTAGAGGGGAGAATTGTACAAGAATAGGATATATATATATGGAACAACAAAAATATAACGAAGCGATATTTTGGTTTAAACTTGCAACGGAAGTACCAATGGCGACGGAGAGTCCATTTCATAGTCCAGCGAGCTACACATGGCTTCCCTATTTACAAATGTGTATTTGTTATAGCAAGTTAGGAGATCAAGACAAAGCTTATTATTACAACGAATTAGCGGCTGCTTATGTTCCAAATAATGCTGCAATCGAATATAACCGCAAATATTTTCGGGATGTTTTTGATAAACAATATAAATCGTTATAGGCAGCTTTTTTTAGAAATGGCTCATCGCGATTCTAACTCTAATAGATTGGCTATATAGTAAAGTATCGGCAATGTAACTAGTACAGGTTACATTTATAGACTTTAAATGAGATTTATATTTCAAATTCAAATTGCATAAGGAGTGTGTAAAATGAATTCCCCAAAAAATTCTTTATATGAAGAAAAGTCTGGGCATTATTATAATGCAGTGAATCCGAATGTATTAAAGCATATAAAAAAGGAATGGAAAGAAGTTCTTGATATCGGTTGTTCGAGTGGTGCACTTGGAGCTGCCATAAAAGAAAATGGCACACGTGTATCTGGAATTGAGGCATTCCCAGAGGCGGCAGAACAAGCAAAAGAAAAACTAGATCATGTCGTTTTAGGCGATATAGAAACAATGGATATGCCGTACGAGGAGGAGCAATTTGATTGCGTTATATTTGGTGACGTATTAGAGCATTTATTTGATCCTTGGGCCGTAATAGAAAAAGTAAAGCCATATATAAAAGAAAATGGTGTGATTTTAGCAAGTATACCAAACGTTGCTCACATTTCAGTATTAGCGCCGTTACTCGCTGGAAATTGGACGTATACAGAATATGGCTTATTAGATAAAACGCATATTCGTTTCTTTACATTTAATGAAATGCTACGAATGTTTTTAAAAGCAGGCTTTTCAATTAGTAAAGTAGATCGTGTATATGTTGATCATAAAATGTATGAACCGCTTATTGAGGAATTATATGGAATTTGTAAAAAATATCGTCTTGGAAGTGGCTTCATGGCTGAGACGGTTGTATTTCAATACATTATTGAAGCAGAAAAATCACAATTATGAGTGCCGCAGATAAAACAATATTATTTGTTACATGTATAAATGATCGGAAAATGTATGCACAGTGTGTACGACATATATTGAGTTTAGCAGTGCCTCCAGGATATATTGTACAATTTATGCCAATTCGGAATGCGAAAAGTATGACGAGCGGATATAATCAAGCGATTTCGCATCCAGCGAAATATAAAGTATATATACACCAAGATGTTTTCATTATGAATGTGGCATTTTTATACGGATTACTTCAATTATTTAACGAACATGAACATCTTGGAATGATTGGAATGATTGGAGCGCAATATGTTCCTCCAAACGGGATATGGAATGAAGGCAAGGGAGTTGTTGGGAAAGTAATTGGGTATATGAACGATTTATTTTATATGGCAACTCAAGAACAACCGTACCATGAGGCAAAAACATTTATACCTGTGGAATGTATAGACGGTTTATTGATGGCAACGCAATACGATATTCCGTGGCGAGAAGACTTGTTTGATGGGTTTGACTATTATGATGTATCTCAGTCATTTGAATTTAGAAAAGCTGGCTATACAGTTGGGGTTCCTGTACAGCGTGATGCGTGGTGCATTCACTATCATATTGATGTGAATATGACCAACTATGACAAGTATAGAAAGATATTTGTGGAGCACTATATGTCAGATGTAAATCAAGACGAATAGAGGGGCTACAAAATGAAGGATCGTACAATATTAGTTGTTGTTTGTGTGAATAATGAAGAGCTATTTGAACAATGCGAGAGACAAATAAGAAACCTTTTTGTTCCCCCTGATTATGTCGTGCAAATTTTTCCGATACGAGATGCGAAAAGTATGGCAAGCGCATATAACCGAGCACTTTCATATCCCGCGAAGTATAAGGTTTATATACATCAGGACACGTATCTTATTAATCGAGAGATGTTTTATACACTTATTTCCCTGTTTAAAGATAATGAAAAGCTCGGCTTAATTGGAGTAGCTGGAGCCCAATTTTTACCGAGTAACGGGATATGGTGGGAAGGGAAAAATTTAGTAGGGAAAGTGATTGAGTATAGAAGACGGAATTATCAATTATTAAATTTAGATCAGGGGTTTTATGGAAGTCAATCTTTTATGTCGGTGCAGGCAATTGATGGCTTATTCATGGCAACGCAGTATGATATTCCGTGGCGAGAAGATTTGTTTCAAGGGTTCCACTTTTATGATGTATCACAGTCTTTAGAGTTTCAAAGGGCTGGTTATTTAATTGGTATCCCAAATCAATCAAATTTATGGTGTATTCATTATAACGGGGATGAGTTTGATGCGGATACATATGAGGAGTATCGGAAAGTGTTTGTAGAACATTACAAAGATATATTATCTCCATCATAAGGGAGAGATGCAGGATGAAAGGAATTATTTTAGCAGGTGGAACTGGATCAAGATTATATCCAATAACGAAAGTAACGAATAAACATTTGCTTCCAGTTGGACGGTATCCAATGATTTATCATGCAGTATATAAGCTAAAACAATGCGAAATTACAGATATTATGATTATTACAGGTAAAGAGCATATGGGAGATGTTGTTAGTTTTTTAGGAAGCGGCCAAGAATTTGGCGTGTCCTTTACGTATCGTGTGCAAGATAAGGCTGGCGGAATTGCGCAAGCATTAGGGCTTTGTGAAGACTTCGTTGGGAATGATCGCATGGTAGTTATATTAGGAGATAATATCTTTTCTGATGATATTCGTCCGTATGTTGAAGAGTTTGCAAATCAAAAAGAGGGTGCGAAAGTACTGCTGCAATCTGTAGATGATCCGGAGAGATTTGGCGTAGCGCATATTCAAAACGACAAAATAATTGAAATTGAAGAAAAGCCGAAAGAGCCGAAAAGTTCCTATGCAGTCACAGGAATTTATTTGTATGATTCGAAAGTCTTTTCTTATATAAAAGAATTAAAACCTTCCGCAAGGGGAGAGCTTGAAATTACAGATATCAATAATTGGTATTTAAAACGTGAGGTACTTACTTATAATGAAATGAGCGGTTGGTGGACTGATGCAGGAACTCATGTTTCTCTTCAAAGGGCGAATATGTTAGCGCGGGATATAAACTTTGGTAAACAGTTTAACGGAGAATAGGTGAGAATATGAAAGTTATAGAAACAAACTTTACTGACGCAAAATTGTTAGAACCGAGGTTATTTGGAGATGGGCGTGGCTTTTTTACTGAAAGTTATAATAAGAAGGTGCTAGAAACATTAGGAATTACGTATTCATTTGTACAGGATAATGTTTCATATTCAGCGGAAGCGGGAACGATTCGGGGATTACACTTTCAAAAAAATCCGAAAGCACAAACGAAACTTATTCAAGTTGTGCAAGGAGCAATCTATGACGTTATCGTCGATTTGCGAAAAGATTCCCCAACGTTTAGGCAGTGGAGAGGATATATTTTAAGTGCAGATAATCATCGACAATTATTAGTACCAAAAGGATTTGCGCACGGTTTTTGTACACTTGTTCCGCATACGATTGTTATGTATAAAGTAGATGAGTATTATAGTGCTGATCATGATTCAGGGGTACTTTGGAGTGATAAAGAATTAGCAATTCCATGGCCGGTAACAAGTCCTATTTTGTCTGACAAAGATCGAATATTACCATCACTTCAGGAATGTGAAGATAGTTTTTGAGTAGGAGAGTTGTGTATGAATATATTAGTAACAGGTGGAGCAGGATTTATTGGAAGTAATTTTGTGCATTATATGTTACAAAGCTATGAAACATATAAAATTATTAATTTCGATGCATTAACATATAGTGGAAACTTAAATAATGTAAAGTCTATTCAAGATCATCCGAATTACTATTTTGTAAAAGGGGAAATTCAAAATGGAGAGCTACTGGAGCATGTTATTCAGGAACGTGATGTGCAAGTCATTGTCAATTTCGCAGCTGAATCACATGTGGACCGTAGTATTGAAAATCCGATCCCTTTTTATGATACAAATGTAATTGGGACAGTCACTTTATTAGAATTAGTAAAAAAATATCCGCATATTAAACTCGTGCAAGTATCAACGGATGAGGTGTATGGCTCTTTAGGAAAAACAGGGCGATTTACCGAGGAAACCCCGTTAGCTCCAAATAGTCCATATTCTTCAAGCAAAGCGAGCGCCGATATGATAGCTTTATCTTATTATAAAACATATCAATTACCAGTTATCGTAACGCGTTGTTCCAATAACTATGGGCCGTATCAATATCCTGAAAAATTAATTCCGTTAATGGTTACGAATGCGCTCGAAGGAAAAAAATTACCGTTATATGGCGATGGATTAAATGTAAGAGATTGGCTACATGTAACGGATCATTGTCGTGCGATTGACGTTGTTTTGCATAAGGGACGTATAGGAGAAGTATATAATATAGGTGGAAATAATGAAAAAACAAATATAGATGTTGTGGAACAAATTATTACTCTCTTAGGAAAAACGGAAAAGGATATTGAATATGTGACAGACCGTTTAGGACACGACCGCCGTTATGCGATTGATGCAGAGAAAATGAAGAATGAATTTGATTGGGAACCGAAGTATACGTTTGAGCAAGGGTTACAAGAAACGGTGCAATGGTATGAGAAGAATGAGGAATGGTGGAAACCATTAAAAAAGTAAGGGGTATATAAATGAGAGAACGGATTATCATAACAGGAGCAAATGGTCAATTGGGAAAGCAACTACAAGAAGAGTTAAATCCTGAAGAATATGACATATATCCATTTGATAAAAAGTTACTAGATATAACAAATATATCCAAAGTGCAGCAAGTAGTACAAGAAATAAGGCCACATATCATTATTCATTGTGCAGCGTATACGAAGGTTGATCAAGCTGAGAAAGAACGAGATCTTGCTTATAGAATAAATGCAATAGGGGCTCGAAATGTAGCAGTTGCCTCACAATTAGTGGGGGCGAAGTTAGTTTATATTAGTACGGATTATGTATTTCAAGGTGATAGACCGGAAGGGTACGATGAATTTCATAATCCGGCGCCGATAAATATATACGGGGCTTCTAAATATGCGGGAGAGCAGTTCGTCAAAGAGTTACATAATAAATACTTTATCGTTCGTACGTCATGGTTGTATGGTAAGTATGGAAATAATTTTGTGAAAACGATGATGCGATTAGGGAAAGAAAGAGAAGAAGTATCTGTTGTAGCGGATCAAATCGGTTCTCCTACGTATGTGGCGGATTTAAATGTAATGATTAATAAGCTCATTCATACTTCTTTATACGGTACGTATCACATATCCAATAGAGGATCATGTTCTTGGTTTGAATTTGCAAAGAAAATATTTTCGTATGCAAATATGAAAGTGGATGTATTACCGGTTTCAACTGAAGAATTTGGAGCGGCGGCAGCGAGACCAAAATATTCTATTTTCCAACATAACATGCTACGATTAAATGGTTTTTTACAAATGCCTTCTTGGGAAGAAGGATTAGAGCGTTTTTTTATAGAAACAAAAAGTCATTAACAATTTTCAGTTAATGACTTTTTTGTTTGCCTTTAAGAGGTTTTATGTTACTATAATTATAGTATCAGGTACTAATAACAAGTATAAGTATTTCTGGGAGGATATATCATGGAACTATTACAAGGGAAAACATTTGTTGTTATGGGCGTTGCGAACCAAAGAAGTATTGCATGGGGAATTGCTCGCTCTTTGCATAATGCAGGTGCAAAATTAATCTTCACATATGCAGGAGAACGTTTAGAGAGAAATGTTCGTGAATTAGCGGATACATTAGAAGGACAAGAATCACTTGTATTACCTTGTGATGTAACAAATGATGAAGAACTTACAGCTTGTTTTGAAACAATCAAGCAAGAAGTTGGTACAATTCACGGTGTAGCGCACTGTATTGCTTTTGCAAATCGTGACGACTTAAAAGGTGAATTTGTAGATACTTCTCGCGACGGATTTTTACTTGCACAAAATATTAGTGCATTCTCTTTAACAGCTGTAGCAAGAGAAGCGAAGAAAGTAATGACAGAAGGCGGAAATATTTTAACGTTAACATATCTTGGCGGCGAGCGCGTTGTGAAAAACTATAACGTTATGGGCGTTGCGAAAGCTTCATTAGAAGCGAGCGTGAAATATTTAGCGAACGATTTAGGCCAACATGGCATTCGCGTTAACGCTATTTCTGCAGGTCCAATTCGTACGTTATCTGCAAAAGGTGTAGGCGACTTTAACTCAATCTTAAGAGAAATTGAGGAGCGCGCACCACTTCGTCGTACAACAACTCCAGAAGAAGTTGGGGATACAGCAGTATTCTTATTCAGTGATTTAGCACGCGGCGTAACAGGAGAAAACATTCACGTTGATTCAGGGTATCATATCTTAGGATAATTATAATATGAACTGTTAAAGGACAATCTCTACATGTTGAGATTGTCCTTTTTATTTGTTCTTGGAAAGAACGATTTTTAACGAAAGTTCTTACCATGTGATGAATATAACTATAATAGTACACGATTTATCCAGCTACGTATGGAAGTGGGAGGGACGAGTGTGAAGAATAAAAATAAAAGTTCAACAGTTGGAAAACCGTTGTTATATATTGCGCAAGTAAGTTTGGAACTTGCTGCACCGAAAATAAAAAGAATTATTTTAACAAACTTTGAAAATGAGGATCGAAAAGAGGAAAGTAATAGAAACGAAAATGTTGTAAGTAGTGCTGTGGAAGAGGTCATAGAACAAGAACAGGAACAACAAGAGGAGCAGCAAGTGAAAGGGAAAATAGAAGAAGAGGAACAAGTACAAGAACAGCAAGAGCCAGTGAGAACTGTTCCATATAATAAATCATTTAAGGATATGAATAACGAAGAGAGAATTCATTTTTTATTAAATCGCCCTCATTATATTCCGAAAGTAAGGTGCAGAATAAAAACAGCTACAGTTTCATATGTTGGATCAATCATATCGTATCGTAATGGAATTGTAGCGATTATGCCACCAAATAGCATGCGAGATATTAAGTTGTCTATAGATGATATCCAGTCGATTAGTATGGCCGGCTTTTAAATATGTAAAGGTGGTAGAAATCTTCTACCACCCCAATAGTTTTTTAGTTTACTTCACTTATTAGATAGAAACGTCGCGTAAGCACTGGATAGCACAGAAACAGCTTAAATCAACAGTAAGGCAAGTGTTAGTTGATACTAATCTTGCATTTGGTACAGCTAAAAACGTACAAATTGGATTATCACCAGGTGGTACAGGAGAACCGTCACCTAATACAACAGTTAATACACGTAGCACAGCACAGCTATCATCATCTACACTTTCCACACGGAAAATTGGAGATTGGCAGCTAACAAGGCTTGCAGATGGTGCAAATGCTTCAAATGCTGTTCCAGCTTTTGTGTATAAAATAAAAGGGCGTGTATTTGCTACTGAAGCACTATTGTGTGCCCCTAAAAATGGGATTTCACAACCAGATCCACACGTTGTTGTAGAACAATCTTGTAATTCATTGATGAATTTTACAACGTCAACTACACAATGAGAAGAGCCATGGTGTTTATTTTCGTTACAACTCATTAATGTCACTCCTTATCTTCTTGTTTGTATTTACATTAATAAGATATTGGAGTCGAGGAGATTTGGTCACAATCTCAAGACCTTTTTTTTTAAATAGGCGAAAGAAGATAAGGGAAGGTGGAATCATGCTGTTTACAAGTTGGCTTTTATTTTTTATTTTCGCGTTAGCGGCTTTTAGGCTCACCCGTTTAATTGTTTATGATAAAATTACAGCTTTTTTGCGAAGACCGTTTATTGACGAATTAGAGATTACAGAGCCGGATGGAAGTGTATCAACTTTTACAAAAGTAAAAGGTAAAGGATTAAGAAAGTGGATTGGCGAATTATTAAGCTGTTATTGGTGTACAGGTGTATGGGTTAGTGCTTTTTTATTAGTTTTATATAATTGGATTCCAATCGTTGCAGAGCCGTTACTTGCGTTATTAGCTATTGCAGGAGCAGCAGCAATCATTGAAACGATTACAGGATATTTTATGGGAGAATAATATATTTTCATACTAAGAGAAAAAGCGGAGTTTAAAAGAATGAGGGAACGGAAATAAAGAGTTGTTCATATAGTAAATAGACAGAATTGACAGTAGAGGAGATGTTTGCTGTGAGCAATAATCCAAGGCAAAATTCATATGACCTGCAGCAATGGTATAACATACAGCAACAGCACTATGCACAACAACAGGCATATCAAGAACAATTGCAACAACAAGGATTTGTGAAGAAAAAAGGATGCAATTGTGGGAAAAAGAAGAATACAATAAAACACTATGAAGAATGAAACACTCATGCTACTGTGAGTGTTTTTTATTATACATATAAAAAGCGGTATTTCAATGAAGAAATACCGCTTTTTACTAACCAATTTGTGAAACTGTTAATGCTGCAGCACGGATGTCTACAGTTCCAATTAACTCAACTGGTACAATTTGAATTAAGTCACCAGGGTTTAAGTTAATAAGAATAACACCACTGGATACGTCTACTTCACCAGTACCAATAACGTTAGAACGAACCGCTGTACCTGATCCAGGAATAATGTTAGCCGGTGTACCTAATGATAAGAAGAAACGACCAGCTTCTGGTGCAGTAGGTACATTATCAAGACTAATTGTTAATGTATAACTGATTTGATAAATACCAGCTCGTAGAATTCGAATGCCATCTCCGACACTTACTGTATCATTTATTACAGGAACAGGAATATTTGGGTTTGGACTTACGCTAGGTAATAGTAGTGGTGTAAATAATGAAGCGAACTGAGGTGCAGACGCGTTGAAAGCAAAACCGAAGGCAGGTAGTGTACTAGCTGGTTTCGCCTCACAATCGATTTTTGTAAATTCGCAATCAGAAGAGAACATGTTTTTCACTCCTTTATCTGTTTCTACTTTCAGTTAATGAAAAGGACAGGTTCTATGTTCTAGACAAGTTCCCAATTTTAAGAAATTTACATAATAATACTCGTTAAGCATGGATTGGGTGGCAGATAATTCTGCCACCCAATCCATGCTTAACTCATTATTTAGTTTTAAATCGTAACATCACGTAAGCATTGAATAGCGCAGAAGCAACTTAAATCAACAGTAAGACAAGTGTTGGTCGATATTAATCTTGCATTTGGTACAGCTAAAAACGTACAAATTGGATTATCACCAGGTGGTACAGGAGAACCGTCACCTAATACAACAGTTAATACACGCAATACAGCGCAATCATCATCATCTATACTCTCGACACGGAAAATTGGAGATTGGCAGCTAGAAAGGCTTGCAGATGGCGCGAATGCTTCAAATGGTGTTCCGGCTTTTGTGTATAAAATAAAAGGACGTGTATTTGCTACTGATGCGCTATTATGTGCTCCTAGAAAGGGGACTTCACAACCAGATCCGCATGTTGTTGTTGCACATTCTTGTAGTTCATGTATAAAACGAACGACATTAGATACACAGTTGAAATCAAAATCATGTTGATGATCTTCGTTACAATTGCAGCTCATTATGTTCACTCCTTCTCGTGAGTTCTGACATACACTATTACAATATGAGTGGGATATGGTTGATATTACGTTAATTCTTATGATAAAAAGAGGGAATTTATATAGGAGGGATGTACATATTGCAATATAAAAAAAGACATCCTTATTTCGTGGATGTCTTTTCAGGTAAATCTTTTCGCACAGTATACAAAAAGCGAGATATATCTAATTTTTTTCCTCTAAAAAATTGCGGAGAGGAAATGTACAATTCTTCTTTCGCACGTGTAATTGCGACATAAAGTAGTCGGCGTTCTTCTTCTAAAGCTTCAGAAGTCTCTGTAACACGATCATTTGCATCTTTTAAAGAAGAAGTATGGGGCAGAATACCATCGCTCGCTCCGAGTAAAAAGACACATGGAAATTCAAGGCCTTTTGCGTTATGAATAGACATAAGTGAAACAGCATCTTTTTGCGGCATTGTTTTTAATGCTTCCATTTCTTTTTGACCTTGAATGGCTTCATCAATAAATTGTAAATAAGCTGGAATGTCGGTGAAGCGATTTGCCGACTCCATTAATTCTTCTAACATTTCTTCTTGTATATCTTTATGCATCGTAAAGGAAGAACGATCGTTACTTTGTAAGTATTCTAAATACTTTCCTTTACCATGAATAATTTCTTTTAATGCTTTTTTCGGTTCTAATTCTTTTATAAATTTAATAAAATCGATACGCTCATTTACCTTTTTCACTTGAAAAGGTTTTAAGTTCGGATTTAATAATAAGAAATGAAGAAGAGAAGGGAAACGGCCTTCACCATATTTCCATTGTTCACGTTCAATAAATGAAATACAATCATCACGCCCGATATACATCGTTGGTAATATGTTTGAAAGTGATTCTAATCGAAATGGTTCAATTACGAGTCGTAAATGATCCAATACAGGCTTAATTAAAGAATGTTCATAAAATGACTGACTCGCACCGTGCTTAATAAACGGGATTTTATGAATGGTAAGCTGATCAAGTAACGAACGGCTTACAGAATGTGTGCGATACAGCAAACAAAAATCTTTATAATTTCGTTCACCACTATCTACTTTTTCTTGAATGAGCTGCAAAATTTGATTTGCTTCATCAAGAGTCGTAGCCGGTCTTGCATAAAAAGGTTGTACACCTTCTTCACGAACAGAATATAGCTCTTTATCAAACCGTTCTTGATTTAGTTTGATAACTTCATTTCCAAGTCCGACAATAAAAGGATTGGATCGATAATTCGTATTAAGGGCGATAATCGTAGTGTTATCAAATTCTTTTGGAAAAGATAAAATAATTTGGTGACTTGCTCCTCGCCAACCGTATATAGCTTGATCGTCATCACCTGCGATAAATAAATTATTTCTTGGCGAAGCTAACAATTTTACAATTTCATATTGAGCATACGATGTATCTTGGAACTCATCTACTTCAATATAGTGGAAACGTTGTTGTAATTGGGTAAGCAAAGGAGCGTTATTTTCTAACATATAATATGTTTCTAATAAGATGTCATCGAAATCGATATAATTATATCGTTGTTTCACTTCTTCAAAACGCTCGTATACTTCTTTAAATTCTTGTTCAACGGGTGTTTTTGCTTTTACATCTTTTGGACGATTCAACTTGTTTTTCTCAAGTGAAATCATCGCGAGCATCGTTTCAGCATCATAATCGTCTTTTAAACGCAATTCTTTTAAAATTTTCTTTATCATAATTTGTTTATGTTTTTCGTTTGCTAAAATTTGCTGATTATATCCTTGACTACGAAGCAATTTTAAAAAGACAGAGTGGAACGTACCGGCAACAACGTAGCTACTTGCCGCATGATTCATACCCGGTAAATTCGCTACACGATTTCGGATTTCTTCAGCCGCTTTTTGTGTAAATGTAAGTAATAAAATATTTCGCGGATGAACTTGTTTCACATTTACTAAATAACCGACGCGAGTTGTTAAAACAGATGTTTTCCCGCTTCCGGCACCAGCTAATGTAAGAACAGGACCTTCTGTCGTTCGAACGGCCTCTAATTGTTTTTCGTTTAAAAATACATTTTGTTGTTCGAGAGCGCGGAAATACGCCGCATCTGCATCTTCTTCCATAATTAAATGGGTAGATGTTTTTGGAATATGATATGTTGCACGTGGAATATCAGCGTGCGTTAATGATTTTTGTGAAAATTTTTCTTGTGTCATATATTCACCTTCAAAACTATAGCATCAACATTTAACTTTAGCGGAAGAAAAAGAAAATAGCAATGTAAAAAACAGGAGGGGATACCTCCTGTTTTCAAATTACAATTCTTTTATCATAACGACGTGAGGAATATTTGCTTCCATAAATACATCAGAACTCGTTACATATCCAAGTTTCTTATAGAAATCTTCAGCATGTGTTTGAGCATGCAACTTTAATTTTGATAGCGAGTTTTCCTTCGCATATGCTTCAAGTGCGTCCATAACAATTTTTCCGATGCCTTTTTTTCGATGGGAAGCTAGTACGCAAATGCGTTCCATTTTTCCTATTCCATCAATGGTGCGAAAACGCCCAGCACCAACGGGAACATCATTATCATATATAACAACGTGTATGGAAGTTTCTTCAAACTCATCATACTCTTCTTCGGCAGAAACTTGCTGTTCCTTCACAAATACTTGCTTACGTACAGAGAATGCATCTCTTAGTTGTTCGTCCGTTTGTACGATCTGTGCATGCAAATTAGTTGTTCCCCTTTCCAAGGCGGAATGTTTCGTGTACAGTCCATGTTCCGTTTTCTAATTGATATAGAAGATGGAAGCGGTCAATTGGTTGTTCGTAATAGAAATCTTTCATACGTAATCGACCTAGTACATCAGCATGCTCTGCATCTGATAAGCCTTGTCCAATTGTTAAATGAGGTACAAAAGCGTATTCGCGTTCTTGTGTAAAGAATCCGCTATGCATTTCCTCATTTAAGAAAGTAAGTTCAGGTGTTTTTTCTACTTTAAAATAAAGAACATTATTAACAGGTGCGAATGAACCAACTTTTCCAACATGAAGGGTAAAAGGGTTCGTTTTACTTGCGATTGTATGTAACTCGTTTACAATCGATTCTAATTGTTCATCTTGCGTCTCAAAGGGTGTTTTCAATGTAATATGTGGCGGAACTAATGCGTAGTGCGGATCATAACGTTTACGCAATCCGTTCGCTTTATCTTGAATCATTTTAGATGGAAAAATTACAATGCCTAATTTCATGTTCCAATTCCTCCCTTTGTAAGTCTAGTTAGATTTTGAGAAAATAACTCTCTTAATCTATTATATCAAATTATTCTGAATACTGCTCTCTATTATTTCATTGATAGCATATGAGAGAAAGCTTTCGGTAAATCAGTTTGCCAATATTTCCACGTATGATTACCTTCAAACTCCTCGTAATGCGTGATGAAATTTCGATCTGTCAGAAGGGTATTAAGCTCACGGTTCGGCCCTACGAAATCAGATACTTGTCCATCAGTGCGCTTTACAGCTGTTTCTTCTGTCCCAATAACGTGATAAAGCTCTAGCGCCTCCGGATTTTTGAAGTCTTTTGCTAAGTTTATTACTGTTTCATCCACAAATGGTGATTGCATAACGACTTTACCGAATGTATGCGGATACATAAGTGCGGTCATAAAGGAAACTGTTCCGCCAAGAGAATCACCAATTAACACACGACCTTTTCCCATTTGGTACGTTGGATAATTCTCATCGATATATGGTGCAAGTTCATGAGCAAGGAAACGAATATACGCAGCGTTTTTTACTTCGTTTGGGAAATATTTTTCTTTACGATCGTGTACATTTTTATATGGAATACCGACAATAATTGTACGGTCAATTTCTTCAGTTTCACGAAGGCGCTCAATTACACGGTGTGCTTTCCCAAGCTGAAAATAATCTCTGCCATCTTGTGCAATTACAACTGTATGTTTGTGCAGCGGTGTGTAATTTACCGGTAAGTAAACGAGAAGTGTAACATCTTCTTGAAGTGATGCACTATAAAATGAAATCTCTTCAATTCTCCCAATTGTTTGATTCATGTAGATCCCCCTAAATAAAAATTTACTGTAATGATTGTAAGAGCGACGCTTGTAGTGAAAAAGAAAGAAATATTCACTAATAGGTGCTTTCGTTTCTATTTTACCATAATGGTACGAAGAATCTAAAAAATTAGTATTTAAGTTAGGGAAGAAAACGGATATAATGAAGTGGGATTTTTGACAGGTGAGAGGGGAGACGGAATTTGAAACAAGAAAGGTCAATCGCGCTACCATTAGCTATTTCCATTATAGCCATTTCATTCGCAGCAGTTTTTGTAAAGATGTCCTCGGCACCATCTTCCATATTAAGTATGTATCGATTATGGATTATCGTACTTCTTATGCTGCCTATTGTTTGGAAAAAACGGGAAGAGTTTAGTAAGATTCAAATAAAAGATTGGGGATTTTTAATCGGATCTGGTTTCTTTTTAGCACTTCATTTTCTTTTATGGTTTGAATCTTTAAAGCATACAACAGTTGCGAGTTCGACGATTATTTTAGCGCTTCAACCAATCGTATCTTTAGTTGGAGGTTTTTTCTTATTTAAAGAAAGAACAACATACTCAGCCATTGCGACAATGGGAATTGCGATATTAGGTGTAGTGTGTATTGGTTGGGGAGATTTAGGACTAAGTGAACAAGCAATTTATGGCGATATATTATCCTTTTTAAGTGTAATAGCAGTTGTTGGTTATTTATTTATCGGCCAAACGACAGTAAAGAAAGTATCACACTGGATTTACAGCTTTACAGTCTTTGCATTTGCAGGTATTTTTATGGGGATTTATAATATAGCATTGCAAGTGCCTTTTACAGGTTATACAAAGTGGGATTGGACCATTTTTCTTTTACTTGCGGTCGTGCCGACAGTGTCACACGTCATTAATAACTGGTTATTAAACTACGTAAATGCAACAACAATTTCAATGAGTATTTTAGGTGAACCAGTTGGAGCGTCAATACTAGCGTTCTTCTTACTTGGGGAAAGATTAAATGCTATGCAAATGATCGGTAGCATACTCGTATTGTTTGGTGTATCTGTTTTCTTATTGCAGCAACAAAAAAGAACAGCAAAAAATGTCGTAAACGAGCCTGTTTATACACAGGAATTATAATGTTAAGAGAGAAAAGAGAAGTTGTGATACTTCTCTTTTTGTTTTATAGAAATACGGGCGTAGAAGGGGGAGGGAAATGGAAGAGATATTAAAGAAATATATGCAGAGCCTTACAACACTAAGTGAAGAAGAGCAGCACATGATTCTCAGTGAATTACAAATTGAAGAATATAAAAAAGGAACAGTGCTTCTAAGGCAAGGAGATGTTTCGTTAAAATGTTATTTTGTATTAAAAGGATGCGTTAGACAACATAGTATAGATGAAGCAGGAAAAGAAGTTACATCAAATTTTTATACAGAAGAACAAACAATCGCAAATTTTAATCATCATAAACAAGATAAATCATCCCCGCATACGTTAACGTGTTTAGAAGACTGTCTAGTTGTAGTTGGCGACCTGCATAGTGAAAAGGACATGTATAAGAAATATTCACAATTAGAAGAAATGACACGCCAAATGATTGAATACAATTTCGGTGAGGTACAAGAAGAACTTTCATTATTTATTGCATCGACACCAGAAGAGCGCTACAAATCATTATTACAAAAACGACCGCATTTAATCAATCGTGTTCCTCAATATCAATTGGCGAGTTATCTAGGTATTACGCCAGAATCATTAAGCAGAATTAAGAAACGACTCAAACAGTAGCGTTTTTTCCACCTTTAATCAATAGCCATATACTAAATCCGAGTTCACCTGCGATCATCGGTAGTTGAAAGACAACATTAAGAATGGAGATCATCGCATCATATTGTGAAAACATTGTATTCATGACGTGAATTACGATATAACCGATAGAAGCCAAGAATAGTAGTATACTAATACATTTCGGTATATGTTTACATAGAAAAGTTACATAACCTAAAACAAAAAGGTGTAAGCCGAAAATGATTAACCCTACAGACCAAGTGTACTCGAATGAACTGAGAAACAACATCGTATATGTTTCTGAATTTGCGATTGTGCTTTTTGAAAGTAGCAATACTAATATTAGATTGAATATAGCGATCCCAAGTATCGATGTATACATAAGACGAAGCAAGGATGCTAGTAATGAGAGGCTAGTATGAATCGGTTTTAGAAAGAAATAAAGAGCCCATGCGGCGACAATATCAGTAATAAAAATAATAATCCAACCGAAGATTTCTGCTTTGAAAAGTGAATTTGAAGTTTGGATATTATGGAATGTTGTACTCGCGTTTTCTTGTACAATGAGATGTCCATGAACAAAACCGTAAGAAAAAAATGCAATGGCTGCCATAACAAGAAGAGAAGAGCCAGCAAGTAATGCATACTTTCGTTCAGTCATAATACGTCCTCCTATCCTAATGGTGTTTTCATTGTAATAGAGAAGAAGAGGAGGTTCATTGACTTAAATCAAGAGAGGGGAAGTTTAATGGAATTTCCATCAAAAAAAGATATATGGCTATATCCGATTTTTTTCGTTGTCATTGGAGCGTGTTTTGCTCCCATATTTGCAGGAAGAGAATATTTTCTTTTATTTTTCACAATCCCATTAGCCATATTATTTATGTGGAGTTGGTTTTCGACAAAATATATTGTCGGAGAAGAAACAATTATTATTAGATCAGGCTTCGTTAAAAAGCGCATATTTATACGAGATATAAAAAAGATTTCAAATACGAAAAATCCAGTAGCAGCTTATGCCTTATCATTTGATCGACTTGAAATTATTTATGGATCACATCAAACAGAAATTATTTCTCCTAAAGATAAAGAGCAATTCATCAATCTCGTTACAAGTAAAAATTCACACATTGAAACAAAGTAAAAGAGTGGCTTCGTAGCCACTCCTTTACTTTGGATTTGTCATATAAGGTTGTACATGAATGATACATAGGTCACGGAACTTTCCTTCAGCAGTTGTAACAATTACGACTGCTCTACCTGCACTTTTTCCAGTAATCGTTACCGTGTCACCTTTTGGATACAGTGTGATAACATCAGCATTCATATTTGTCCAAATAAGTTCTTTATTCGTTGCTTGTACTGGCAAAACAGTAGCGGATAACTCAGTACTTTGTCCCGTTCGTACTTTTAACTTGTTTTTTTCCATATGAACACCGATGACTGAAATAACAGAAGGAGCAATTGAAATTTTAGGTGGATTAGGTTGTATGTTCAAACAAGACGCAGAAGTATTGGTGATAGGTGAAAATTTTCGTGTTTGTTGTTGCTGGAAAGCTGCTAACATGTTGGAGTCCCCTTTCTGTATAAGTGCTGATAGTACTACTATAAAGGAGTAGTGTTACGTTTAATTTAATGAAACATAAAGAAATTGTTAAATTCGAGCAGAAGATTGTCGAACTTTGAGAAAAAAGAAAACTCTGCTGATACGATAACAGCAGAGCTTTTCCTTTATAGATTATGACTATGTTGCTTTTCAAAAGTCTCAAAGTGCTCTTCAACTTCTTTTGAAGATTGTGTTAGTAAACTAACAATTATGATTACTAGTAAACTAATAGTAAAACCAGGAATCATTTCATATAAGAATTCTTTTAAGAATTTGAATTGCGTCCAAATAATTACTGTAGCAGCACCAGAAATCATACCAGCAAGTGCGCCCCACTTCGTCATACGTTTCCAATATAAGCTTAATAAAATAGCAGGTCCGAATGAAGAACCAAATCCAGCCCAAGCGTATCCAACAAGAGCTAAAATCGTATCATTTTGTTTAAACGCTAATGCACACCCAACTAATGCAATAACAAGAACAGCCATACGGCCGACAAATACAAGCTCTTTATCAGAAGCAGAACGTTTAAAGAAAGTACGATATAAGTCTTCCGTTACAGCACTAGAAGTAACGAGTAACTGAGATGAAATTGTACTCATAATCGCTGCTAAAATAGCTGCTAATAAAAATCCAGTAATAAGCGGGTGGAATAAAATTTTCCCCAGTTCAAGGAAAATTGTCTCTGGATTGGATAGCTTTAATCCTTTGTCCGAGTAGTATGCAATACCGATAAGACCAGTAAACATAGCTCCAACAACAGAGAAAATCATCCAGCTCATACCAATTCGTCGCGCACTTTTAATTTCTTTTACAGAAGAAATTGCCATAAAGCGTACGATAATATGAGGTTGTCCAACATAACCAAGGCCCCATGCGAATAATGAAATAATACCTAATACAGAAGTACCTTTAAAAATATCTAATAATGTTGGATCAATTGATTTAATTGTGCTAAATGCTGGACCAAGTCCATTTACATTCATAATTGTAACAGTAGGAACAAGAATAAGAGCAATTACCATAATGATTCCTTGCACGAAGTCTGTCCAACTTACTGCTAAGAAACCACCAAATAATGTGTAAGCAACAACAACGCCAGCTACAATGAATAATCCAACGTGGTAGTTCATACCAAATGAATTTTCAAATAATACAGCACCTGAAACGAGTCCTGAAGCTACATAAAAAGTAAAGAAAATCATAATAACAAGTCCAGATACTAAGCGTAGCATGTGAGATTTGTCGTGGAAACGGTGTTCCAAAAATTCTGGGATAGTAATAGAGTTGTTTGCAATTTCAGAGTAGGTACGTAAGCGAGGAGCGACATATAGCCAGTTTGCGTATGCGCCTAGTGTCAGGCCGATCGCAATCCAACTACTACTTAATCCAACGCTAAACATTGCACCGGGTAAGCCCATTAAAAGCCACCCACTCATATCGGATGCTCCAGCACTTAATGCTGTTACTGCGGGGCCTAGTGTACGCCCGCCAAGCATATAATCTGTTAAGTTGGACGTTCGTTTATAGGCGAAATAGCCAATGACTAACATCCCGAGCATGTAAATAGAGATTGAAGTTAAAGTTAACATCTGCGTACTCATGAAGTTCCCCTTCCTTTTGTCATGTCTTTTGATGCGTTATGCATATTTATAATCTATCATGATTATTCTGAAAAATCCATACAGAAATATGAATTTTCAGAAATGTAAGCGTTTTTTGATATCATTTTACTTTTTTAATATATAATATTCATACAAAAAACCTTATTTTTAATAGAGTATTTATTATATTTACATAAAAAGAGGTTGTTTTGTCAATATAATATTGAAAGGAAAGAAAAATAAAATTTTTAAAAAAGTATTGACTTATGAAAAAAGTCAGGTCTATAATGAGTGCAACTTAAAAAAATGCAAGCGTTGATGAAGAAGAGTACACATGATGAACATGTCAGAGAGCTGATGGTTGGTGCGAATCAGTATGGAATTGATGTGGAATGGGCTTCGGAGCTTCCAAACCGAAACGAAAGAAGTAGGCTTTGGCGACATGATCTCATCGATACAAGAGACACGTATTGTTTTTGATACGGTAAAGTGCGTTACATTCGTAACGAATTAAGGTGGCACCACGGGAGTACCCGTCCTTTCTATAGGATGAGTACTCCCTTTTTGTGTATAAAAAATTAAATAAATGAAATCGTTTCAGTAAGAAGAGTACGTATATTGGAGACGTTACAGAGAGCCGGGAATAGGTGGGAGCCCGGTGCGGTACCATATACGGAATGGGCTTACGAGAGGTATGCTGAACAATTATTTTCAGTAGGCAACCCGGGTTCCGCCGTTACAAGGATAAGGTATATATTTTGTACCTGAATAAAGCGGGATGCTTTTGCGTCCAACACGAGGTGGTACCGCGGTATATTTATCGTCCTCTACATATTTTCGATATGTAGGGGACTTTTTTATTTTTCAGGGCGAGGTGAAGGACATGATGACGAAAGAAGAATTTATAAAACAAAAAAGAGAGAGAAAGACATTTTTAGTAATCACTGAAGAAGAAGGAGATAGCATTACGCCAATTTCTTTATATAGACGTATGAAAGGGAAGAAGAAATTCTTATTAGAAAGTTCACAGCTTCATCAAGATAAAGGGCGTTATTCTTACTTAGGATGTAATCCTTATGGAGAAGTGAAAAGCGTTGGTACGGAAGTGGAACGAACGATTTTCGGCAGGGTAGAAAAGTTACAAGGTAACGTACTACAAGTGTTAGAAGAAGTGATTGCGTCAGCTCAAGTAGACAGTCCATTTCCGTTTTGCGGAGGAGCAGTTGGTTATATTGGCTATGACGTTATTCGGCAATATGAAAACATTGGAGCAAATTTACACGATCCATTGAATATTCCAGAGGTACACCTTTTACTGTACCGTGAGTTTATCGTGTATGACCACTTACGCCAAAAGTTGTCGTTTGTATATGTATGCAGGGAAGATGATTCAGCAGATTATGAAGAAGTATACGAAAGGCTGCGAGTATACAAAGAGGAAGTGCTACAGGGAGAAGAAGCGGAAATAACTGAAATAAGATCAACATTATCATTCACTTCTTCTATAACGGAAAAAGAATTTTGCGTAATGGTAGAAAAGGCGAAAGAACACATCGGGGCCGGGGACATATTCCAAGTCGTATTATCCCAGCGTTTGCAAAGTGAATGTATTGGCGATCCATTCGCGTTATACCGAAAACTACGAATTGCCAATCCATCACCATATATGTTTTATATCGATTTTCAAGATTATGTTGTACTCGGTTCTTCGCCAGAAAGTTTGCTATCGGTAAGAGAGGATAAAGTGATGACAAATCCAATTGCTGGTACGAGGCCGAGAGGAAAGACAAAGCAGGAAGATACGGAAATTGAAAAAGAGCTGTTAGAAAATGAGAAAGAGCGAGCAGAGCATATGATGCTTGTAGATCTTGGGCGAAATGATATTGGTAGAGTGAGTGAAATCGGCTCAGTTACGATAGATAAATATATGAAAGTAGAAAAATATTCTCACGTTATGCACATTGTATCTGAAGTTTACGGAACATTGCGAAAACAAATGAGCGGATTTGATGCATTAGCGCATTGCTTACCGGCGGGGACGGTATCAGGTGCTCCGAAAATTAGAGCGATGGAAATTATAAATGAGCTAGAGAATGAAAAAAGAAATGTGTACGCCGGTGCAGTTGGATACGTTAGTTTTTCAGGGAATCTTGATATGGCGCTTGCCATTCGAACAATGGTCGTGAAAGATGAGAAAGCATACGTTCAGGCAGGAGCGGGGATCGTCTACGATTCAGACCCAGTTGCTGAATATGAAGAAACATTAAATAAAGCGAGAGCGCTCTTGGAGGTAATGAAATGATTGTACTTATCGATAATTATGATTCATTCACATATAACTTGTATCAACTACTAGGCGAATACGAAGAAGAAATTGTTGTCGTAAGAAATGATCAAATAACGATAGAACAATTAGAAGAAATGAAGCCGAAAGGAATTGTGCTTTCACCAGGACCAGGAAAACCAGAAGATGCTGGAATTTGTATGGAAGTGATTCGTCATTTTTATAAGAACGTTTCTATATTAGGTATTTGTCTTGGGCATCAAGCAATTATATCAGCATTTGGAGGAGATATTGTAAGAGCAGAGCGCATTAAACACGGAAAAACATCACGTGTGAAACATAACGGAACGTCAATTTTTTCGTATGTGACACAACCGCTAACAGCGATGCGCTACCATTCTCTTGTTGCAGCACAAACAAGCTTGCCGCAGTGTTTTGACATACTAGCGACAGCGATGGACGATGGAGAAATTATGGCAGTTCGTCACAATTATTATCCACTCTTTGGATTACAGTTTCATCCGGAATCAATTGCGACAGAAGAAGGCGGAAAGTTAATACGTGCCTTTTTAGGCGAAGTGAAAGAGGAGGAAAGAGTATGAATAACTATCTTCGTAAATTAGTGGAGGGGCAACATTTAACAGAAGAGGAAATGTATAAAGCAGGACTTCTTTTATTAAATGAAAACATATTGGAAAGTGAAATTGCAGCTTTCTTAGTCTTACTGAAAGCGAAAGGTGAAACTGCAGAAGAAATATACGGTCTCGTCCGAGCTCTTCGTGAAAAGGCATTACCGTTTTCGAATCATATACAAGGAGCGATGGACAACTGCGGGACAGGTGGTGACGGTGCCCAAACGTTTAATATTAGTACAACATCGGCATTTGTACTGGCAGGAGCTGGTGTAAAGGTTGCAAAACATGGTAACCGTGCTGTTTCTAGTAAAACAGGAAGTGCAGATTTATTAGAAGAACTCGGTGTAAATATTAGCAGTACGCCAAACGAAATTGATTATTTATTAGAGCATGTCGGAATCGCATTTTTATTCGCACCAGCGATGCACCCAGCATTAAGACGCATTATGAAAATAAGAAAAGAATTAAACGTGCCGACAATCTTTAACTTAATTGGCCCTTTAACAAATCCGGTAAATTTAGAAACACAATTTGTCGGCATTTATAAAAGAGATATGTTACTACCAGTTGCGCAAGTATTACAAAAGTTAGGCCGGAAACAAGCGCTTGTCGTAAACGGAAGTGGTTTTTTAGATGAAGCGTCATTACAAGGGGAAAATCACGTAGTCCTTTTAAAAGATAATGAAATAGTAGAAATGAGTATTGATCCAGAAAAGTATGGTTTTTCAAGAGTGAAAAATGAAGAAATTAGAGGGGGAAATTCAAAAGAAAATGCAAAGATTACGCTCGGCGTATTGAGCGGAGAAAAGAGTGTTTATCGCGATACAGTTTTATTAAATGCAGGTCTAGCTCTTTTCGCAAATGGAAAAACGGAAACGATTGAAGAAGGAATTAAACTCGCGGCATATAGCATTGACTCTGGAAAAGCATTAGCCAAATTAAACTTATTAATTGCAGCAAGCAACGAAAAATTAGAAAGGGTGAACTAAAGTGGGGACGATTTTAGATAAAATTGTAGAACAGAAGAAAAAGGAAGTTGCGACATTATATGAAACATATACACCAATAAAAGAAAGTAGAAAGACACATTCACTCGTAGAATCATTACAGCAGTTTACTGTTATTGCAGAAGTAAAGCGAGCATCACCATCAAAAGGAGATATCAATTTACACGTTGATGTACGAAAACAAGTGGAAACATACGAAGAATGCGGCGCAGGAGCAGTTTCTGTTTTAACAGACGGTCAATTTTTTAAAGGTTCGTTTTATGATTTACAAACGGCGAGAGAAGAAAGTAACATTCCGCTTTTATGTAAAGATTTCATAATTGATAAGATTCAAATTGATAGAGCGTATGAGGCTGGCGCAGATATTATTTTATTAATTGTAGCAGCGTTACCGAAAGAGAAGTTAAAAGAGCTGTATAGCTACGTACTAGAAAAAGGGTTAGAAGCAATTGTTGAAATTCATGATGAAGAGGAATTAGAAATTGCAATCGAATTAAATCCGCACGTTATCGGTATTAACAACCGTAATTTAAAAACATTCGAAGTCGATTTAGGCCAAACAGAAAAGCTTGGAAAACGATTAAATGAGGAGAAATTACTTTGGATTAGTGAGAGCGGAATTCATTCAAAAGAAGATATAATCCGCGTCAAGCGAGCTGGAGCAAAAGGTGTATTAGTTGGAGAGGCACTTATGACATCATCTTCTATTCGCACCTTTTTTGAAGATTGTAAGGTGAACATATGAAAGTGAAAATTTGCGGCATCACTGATATGGAAACAGCAAAACGTACTTGCGAATACGGAGCAGATGCACTCGGATTTGTTTTTGCAGAAAGTAAGCGGAAAATTACTCCGGGGCTAGCGAAAGAAATCATTCAGGAGCTTCCAGCCAACGTGTTAAAAATTGGTGTTTTCGTAAATGAATCAGTAGAAGTGATCCAGAAAATTGCGGAGAATTGCGGGTTAACACATGTGCAACTACATGGGGATGAAGATAATCATCAAATTAGAAGATTGAACATTCCGTCTATAAAAGCGCTCGGAGTAACTTCAGAGACTGATATGAAAAATGCTCAAGCATATAAAACGGATTATATATTGTTTGATAGCCCAAAAGAAAAGTTTCACGGAGGAAATGGAAAGAAATTTTCATGGGAACTACTCGCGCATATGTCAAAAGAGTTGCGAGAGAAAACGATATTAGCTGGTGGATTAAATGCTCTTAATATAGAAGAAGCAATTCGAACTGTTCGGCCATATATGGTCGATGTGAGCAGCGGAGTAGAGACAGAAGGAAAGAAAGATGTAGAGAAAATAAAACAATTTATTATAAAAGCGAAGGAGTGTTCTAAATGAACTACGCATATCCAGATGAAAAAGGTCACTACGGTATATACGGAGGACGATACGTTCCAGAAACGTTAATGCAATCTGTATTAGAACTAGAAGAAGCATATAAAGAAGCGATGCAAGATGAGGCGTTTCAAAAGGAATTAAATCATTATTTAAAAACGTACGTCGGAAGAGAAACACCACTTTATTTCGCTGAAAATATGACGAAGTATTGCGGCGGTGCAAAAATTTATTTAAAACGTGAAGATTTGAACCATACAGGAGCTCATAAAATTAACAATACAATTGGTCAGGCACTTCTTGCAGTAAGAATGGGGAAGAAAAAAGTTGTCGCTGAAACAGGGGCTGGACAACACGGTGTTGCAACAGCTACTGTATGTGCCCTTCTCGGATTAGAATGCGTCATTTTTATGGGAGAAGAAGATGTAAGACGTCAAAAATTAAATGTGTTCCGAATGGAATTACTCGGAGCGAAAGTAGAAAGTGTGGCGGCAGGTAGCGGTACATTAAAAGATGCGGTAAACGAGGCGCTTCGTTACTGGGTTTCACACGTGCATGATACGCACTACATTATGGGATCTGTTCTTGGACCACATCCATTCCCACAAATTGTCCGTGATTTCCAAAGTGTAATTGGGAAAGAAACGAAAAAACAATATGAAGCGTTAGAAGGAAAGTTACCAGAAGCTGTTGTTGCTTGTATTGGTGGTGGTAGTAATGCGATGGGAATGTTTTATCCGTTCGTGCATGATGAAGAAGTTGCTCTTTACGGCGTAGAAGCAGCTGGAAAAGGAGTTCATACAGAACAGCATGCAGCTACTTTAACGAAAGGAAGCGTTGGCGTTCTCCACGGATCGATGATGTACCTTCTGCAAAATGAAGAAGGACAAATTCAAGAAGCTCACTCTATTTCAGCTGGACTTGATTACCCGGGGGTTGGTCCAGAACATAGTTTACTAAAAGATATTGGCCGCGTTTCTTATCATTCCATTACTGATGATGAAGCGTTAGAAGCGTTTCAATTATTAACGAAAAAAGAAGGAATTATCCCGGCGTTAGAAAGCTCGCATGCTGTCGCATATGCATTAAAATTAGCGGCGCAAATGAAGAAAGACGAAGGGCTTGTCATTTGTTTATCTGGCCGTGGTGATAAAGATGTAGAGAGTATAAAACGTTATATGGAAGAGGTGTAAAAGATGGGAGTAGAAAAAATTAAAGCAGCATTTGAAAATGGTAAGAAAGCATTTATTCCGTACGTAATGGGCGGAGATGGTGGCCTTGAAAAGTTAAAAGAAAGAATTCGTTTTCTAGATGAAGCAGGAGCAAGCATCGTTGAAATTGGTATCCCATTTTCAGATCCAGTTGCAGATGGCCCAACAATTCAAAGGGCAGGGAAACGAGCACTAGATAGCGGTGTAACAGTAAAAGGCATTTTTCAAGCATTAATAGAGGTAAGGAAAGAAGTACAAATTCCGTTTGTACTTATGACATATTTAAATCCAGTACTCGCATTCGGAAAAGAACAATTCATCGAAAATTGTATAGAAGCAGGGGTGGACGGTATTATCGTTCCAGATTTACCGTATGAAGAACAAGACATTATTGCACCGCTTCTCCGAACTGCAAATATCGCTTTAATCCCACTCGTTACCGTTACAAGCCCAATTGAGCGAATCGAGAAAATTACGAGTGAATCAGAAGGGTTCGTCTACGCCGTTACAGTAGCGGGCGTAACAGGCGTACGTCAAAATTTTAAAGAGGAGATTCATAGTTATTTAGAAAAAGTAAAATCACATACGCATTTACCGGTAGTGGCAGGGTTCGGTATTTCAACGAAGGAACATGTAGAAGACATGATTACAATATGTGACGGAGTTGTCATTGGAAGTAAAGTGATTGAGCTGTTAGAAAATGAAAAACGAGAAGAAATATGTGAATTCATACAGGCAACAAAACAAAAAGAAGAGGCATAAGTCTCTTCTTTTTGTTTTGTGTAATAAATGTTAAAATATACAGAAAATACATATAATTTAGAGGGGGAGAAAGCATGCTAAGACGGAAACTACTATATCTTCTCTTAACTGTACCACTATACGCTTGGCTCATTAGCATGACGAAAATAGAGTTGATGGCTCTATTTTTAGGATATGTATTCATCTTTTCCAACTTAAATCGCATTCAAGAGCAATCTATTTTAGAAATATGTATATTTTCGATTAGTATAGAACTATTTAGTATCGTTTCGATTGTATTATTAAATGAAGTATTCCGATGGATCCATTCATTTGAATTCATGAAATTTGGAAATGTTGTATTGCAAGTCATATGTGCTTATATTGTGTTTGTTCTGTTAGATAAAATGGTCGGACAGCAGACAGTTTTTCAGGATAATAGAAAATGGGAGTGATTAAAAAAGGAGCCGTTTGGTTCCTTTTTTGAATCTGTTTTAAAAACAATTGAAAATTATAGCATCTGTTATATAATAGTTAAAAATTGTATTTTAAACGAAATGAGATGATAACATGGCCATATTGTTGGCACTTATCCCAATTATGATGATTTTCATTTGTTTATTTTTATTTAAACAAACGTCATTAAGGTCCTCGTTAATTTCTTATGCTGTGTCTGTTGGAATCGTTTTACTCTCGCCAACGTTTCAATTAGGGATAAGTGAAACTGTACACGCAACGATTAAAGGATGGTTAATTTGTTTTATTGTTGGGTACGTTTTGTTTTTCGGTATTTTTTTATTTCACCTCATGAACAAAATGGGGTACATCGATCAAGTAGCACGTTTTCTAGAAGAAGTGACGCACGATCGTTTATTACAAATGCTTCTTATGTGTTTTGGTATTTGCCCACTAATTGAATCAGTAAGTGGATTTGGAATTGGCTTTATGGTTGCAGCACCTATTTTTCTATCATTAGGCTATAAACCGTTTCAAGCTGTACTACTTTCATTTATTGGTTTACTAGCTAGTTCATGGGGGGCAATGGCAACTGGTACGATTATCGGTTCGCAGCTTATAAACATGCCCCTTACAACACTCGGTACAAATACAGCGCTATTAAGTATCCCGATGTTTGCTTACTTCGTTATTCTTTCTTTACATGTTGTTGGTGGCTGGCAGGCGGTTATTGAAAAGTGGAAGGAAGGATTCGGCTTCTTTCTATTATTTTCTCTCGGAATCTATCTTTCTAACGCATACGTAAGTGTTGAACTCGCAGGTATATTAAGTTCTATCGTTACCATTACATTTGGCTTTCTTATCATTAAATTAAAAGGGAAAAACGAACAAAACTTAATAACAGAACATGCTGCGGCAACAGAAAGAGAAATATCTATTATAAAAATTATTAGCCCTTATATATTTCTAACAGTTTGTATTTTACTTTCTCGCCTCGTTCCAGCATTACATGATTTGTTCAGATCATATGCGGTTCTTGATTTAAAATCATACTCTTACAAACTAGAGTTACTATATTCACCAGGATTTTGGCTCAGTATGACTTGCTTATTTACTATTATTTTCTTCCGCATCCCGTCTAATATTATTAAACAATCACTCTCACAAACGATCAAACAATGGATTCCCTTTGCGATTACGACGACAATGTTTATCGCCATTTCAGAACTAATGGGTGCATCAGGCATGCATTCATTACTCGCAAAGACAGCTGGTGATACATTTGGAACATTTTTCGTTTTCGTTGCGCCGTTTATTGGCGCTATTGGTGGATTTTTAACAGGTAGTAACGCAGGATCAAATGCAATGTTTATAAAACTACAAATGCAAACCGCACAAAACGTAGCACTCCCGTGGCAATATGTCACAACACTTCAAAACACCGCATCATCAGTAGCGACAATTGCTTGCCCGTCACGGATTACACTAGGTGCGTATTTATGTAACATTCCGTATCGTGAAAATGAACTATTAAAGAAGACGACGTTAATGATTTTTGGTGCGGTGTTGCTTATAGTGGTAGAGGTTGTTGTTTGGTATATGTTGAGAAATTAAAAATCCTCCTAACATAGGAGGATTTTTGTTATGAGTGGATAATGTTTTAAACATGAATAGCTTCTATTAAATGAATAGGAGATGAAATGTATGCCCCTAAAAAACTACGGCGTGTTAAAAGGTACAGTTATACAATCTAAGATTGGAAAAGGGAAAACACCTCATTATCAAGTTCATTTACAAGGCGAAGCAGAAGTAGATTATCGCATTGCCATTAACGTGAAATCGCAAAGTTATCCGTCAGAAGTTTTGTATTTTGCAAGCGACAATATTCGGTCAGAGGCGATTCATATTTTACCGACATTACCATTTGGTTTTACGGAAATAAAAAACAATGAACCGAAAGTGGCTTTAGATTATGTAAGAGGAAATCTATTTGACTCAAAACAAATGATTCCTTTACCTGCTGAAAAAGCAGGAGTGGATAATGATTTAAATGAAAAAATAGAACGTTATATAAAACGAGCGATAGAAGAAAAAGCGATTATTTACGCGTTCGGTGAAAAATGGGGACCAGAAGAAAATACACCTGATTCTTACTTTCATTTCGAACCAGGAAACGGGATACACGATATTCACATGAATCAAGGAAATGTAGAGAAATGGAAAGGTGATAATGGTATATGGCAAGACGGAGGGATACTCATTCACTTTGAAAAGGAAGAAAAATGGATCGGTATCTTCCTTGCCTTCCAGTCACAGTCATGGTGTACGGATGAAGAGGGACATGCTCGTGTGCCGGTTGAACATTGTGATTATACAAGTAAGAGATAGTTTATTATACAGGGAAAGGCCATTGCAAGTTAGATGGTCTTTTTTTTTTGTGATACAATTATTTACAATTTTGTCCACCTTGATATAATTGAATAGTCAGAAAAAAAGGAGGGTGGAAATGAAAGGAAATAGACCGAAAGTTCTAATACTGGGATCGTGTCATATGAGTGAGCATGAAGAATTATTATCGGAAAAGAGGCAAGCCGAAATTAGAGAGCTTGTTTCTATCATACAGAAATTCCAGCCAACAAAAATTGCAGTTGAAAGTATTACAGATAAGCAGGATAAATTAAATGAGGATTTTAAACAATACAAGATAGGTGCATACGAATTAGCATTAAATGAAATAGATCAAATTGGTTTTAGAATGGCAGCAAACTTAAAGCATAAACAGGTATATGCAATTGATTGGATGGGTGGAAATGAAGTTACTGATGTTTGGGATGTACATAAATGGGTGAAAGAAAATCAACCAGATTTATTTGAAGAAATATTTAGTTTGGTACCAAAAATAAATTTAGCGGATACTAAAAGTGTTCTTGAGTTTTACCAAGAAATGAATAATCAAGAAGTATTTAATCAGCTACATAAGTTATATGTGAATATGGCACGCATTGGTGATTTCGGTCAATATGTTGGGATGGAATGGTTAACATGGTGGTATAAAAGAAATTTAATTATGTATTCGAATATCGTTCGTTTAATTGAAACAACTGAGGAGCGCATTTTATTTATAGTTGGTGTGTCGCATTGTTCGATTGTTGCTAGATTCCTTGAAGAAGGAGAGAATTGTGAGGTCGTATTAGCAGACAAATATCTGTATGAAGAACATGCATTTAAATAAAAGGGTATCCAGTTGTAATTGGATACCCTTTTATTTAAATAGAACGCCCTCCTCTTATTTTATAACACCCAAAACTAACAAGTGTAGAAAGACAAGAGAACAATAGTGCCACGCTAGAAAACGCAATGAGGTACATATTATACTTCATCACTTTGCCAATTAGTTGGTTACTATCGTACTGAAACAGCCCTGCTATTATATTGAATAAAAATAACACGATAAACATGACGATAATGCCGTCTATTGATCCTTTAATATCTGGTTTACTTAAAGCGATATGTGCAGAAATACAAATGGCGATAAATAAAAATAACCAAAAAGAAGGATTTAATAAATTACTTATTGTAAATAAGCTTTTCAATAATACAAACGTCGACAAGAGCATGTTTTGAACCATTTCTATATTAATAGAAGTAGCAGCGATTGTTTTTTCGAGAGTTGTATGAAATAAGAAATATGAATTTGGTACGAAATAGCGCATTAATAGGATTAATGCAGTAATACCCGAAATAATAGGACCAATTCCAATGAAGAAGTTCCCAATTCGTTGATATACACTTTTATGATTGTATTGATGTTGTACGTAGCCTAAAGCGCCTTGACTTGTATCTGTTGGGAAGAACTGCGTTGCTACAATTTTATGACGAAATAGTACACACATAATGGCATGTCCAAGTTCGTGAATCGGAACACCAATCCACGCAGTCAAAAGAAATCCTTTTCTTCCGAAAGCCCTCGACCAATACATTCGTGTGAGAGATTCTAAATAACCTAATAGAAATCCGATTACAATGATGACTCCAATTAAAGAAAATAATTGAATCACGCTTGTAAGGAGTATTTGAAAAATTGAGTTTACAAATTCCATTGCCTTTCATCCAATCTGTTTAAAGTTTCACTTTATTTGCTCTGTTTCATAATAGCATTATTTTTCTAGATTGCTAATCTATATATTTTCTTTCAAAAGGAGGATTTCATAATCTTTTTCTTGTAGTCATGTTTTATGTCCAAAGTCATATATTGAATTTGTAACACCCTATACGGTATATGGTTAAGGAGGGATGAGAGAATGAAATGTCCGGCGTGTCATACAGAAAATGCAACAGAGGCAAAGTTTTGCGGGAATTGTGGACATTCGTTAACGGAGGGAGCAGTGGCGAGTAGTGCACAGGGAGAAGGTGAGCAACAGGCACGCGTAGCACAAACAAAGGAAACTCGACCAAATGAAACGGTAGAGCAAGCGAAGCAGTTTGCAAGTGGCTATTTTCAGTTTTTTAAACACGCATTACAAGCACCGACAGCTATTATGAAAAGTGGCAAGGTTGAAGTACAAAATGGAATTGTAAGTCTTGTTCTTATTTGTTTTTTAGGGGCATGTATTTTTTATAGAATGATGAGTGCTGGGGCAGCACTTACGAGAACGTTAGCGCCAGATTTATCTACTCCTTCTTTCTTTGGAGACTCTATAACAGTCTTTTTATTTTTACTCATTTTAATTTTATTTGTCGGATTTATTATTTTTGTCAGTGGGAAGATGATGAAATCATCTTTTTCGTTTCTTGAAGTATTCGGTATATGGGGAACAATAGCGACGCCAGCTATTGCTATATTAGTTCTTTCTTTTCTGTTTAGCTTTTTATTAATCTTTTTCTTACCAATCTTATTAGGGCTGGCCACAACGTATATGTCAATTAGTATAATTGTCGCTATAGTAAAGCTAGATAACGGCGGATTAGACCTTATTTATACACTTCTTATCGCAAATGTTTTAATCGGAATTGCAACATTCATTGTGCTGTGGTCTTACATTAGCACGATAATTCAAACCTTTACACAGGGAATAACTGGATTCTAACGAAAAGGTGGTTGAATGGATGAATGTATGTACAAAGTGTGGGACTCAGTTTGAAGATTGAATCTTATAATGTTGAACTAATCAAATCAAGAGAATAGAACATATGAAAAAGGTACAGTGCACAACTGTACCTTTTCTATGGTTTTTTAGCTGGACCAGGTTCTCTTGAGAAAAAGATATGAAAGAGGAATGTGACTTTGCTTGCTCCTCCTGATGTACTGGCTTGCACATCAGATAAAGAACTAGATGTTAAAGCCGCTTCGGAACGAGGCGGGACGACTATTTTGAGAGTATCATCTGATTCTGAGGATATAGTAACTGTTATTGTATCATCAGAAAAATTTATAATTTTCACAGTACCAACTGGGAAGATTGATTTATTGGCGTGTGATGCAGAAGAGAAGCGAGTGGCTTTCCAAATAGTTTGTGGGAAAGTGTCATTGTCAGATAACCAAGCGCGAGCGCTGTATAAAGTTGCACTAACGGTAAACTCTTGTTCAAGTGGAAGGGCGGGTTTTGGTTCTCTCGGTTCTTCTGGGAGCTGGACGAGAAGGCCGGCGCACATGTATGTTTCACCTACTTTCGGTAGTTACTGTTATAGCATATTAAACATGTTGTTTATAAGACACGACGGTTACCTATTTAGGCATAGGTTTGTGCACAAAATTTGAAGATGAAATTCTCTTTCTTTACAATGGAAGTAGGTGTTATTTCTATAAAATATGGAAAACGTAAAGAGTATGTAAAAAAGAAGGAGTGGTAAAGTGAATTATGTCATTATTGGCGGAGATGCAGCTGGTATGAGTGCAGCGATGCAAATTGTTAGAAACGATGAAAATGCAAATGTTGTGACGTTAGAAAAAGGTGAGATTTATTCATACGCGCAGTGTGGGTTACCGTATGTCATTAGTGGTGCTATCGCTTCAACGGAAAAATTAATTGCGCGTAATGTGAAGACGTTTCGTGATAAATATGGAATTGATGCGAAAGTACGACATGAAGTAACGAAAGTAGATACGGAAAAGAAAATGGTATACGCAGAGCATACGAAGACGAAAGATGTCTTTGAATTTCCGTATGATCGATTATTAATTGCGACCGGAGTACGTCCTGTTATGCCAGAATGGGAAGGCCGAGATTTACAAGGTGTTCATCTTTTAAAAACAATTCCGGATGCTGAGCGCATATTAAAAACGCTAGAAACAAATAAAGTTGAAGATGTAACCATTATTGGCGGCGGTGCAATTGGACTTGAGATGGCAGAAACATTCGTCGAACTTGGTAAGAAAGTAAGAATGATTGAGAGAAATGATCATATCGGTACAATTTACGATGCAGATATGGCGGAATATATACATAAAGAAGCAGATAAACATCATATTGAAATTTTAACGAATGAAAATGTAAAAGCGTTCAAAGGGAATGAACGAGTAGAAGCGATTGAAACGGATAAAGGAACGTATAAAGCAGATCTTGTTTTAGTATCTGTCGGAGTGAAACCAAATACTGATTTTCTTGAAGGAACAAATATACGTACAAATCATAAAGGGGCAATTGAAGTAAATGCATATATGCAAACGAATGTGCAAGACGTATATGCAGCTGGTGATTGCGCAACACATTACCACGTTATAAAGGAAATCCATGATCATATCCCGCTCGGAACGACTGCCAATAAACAAGGGCGACTTGCTGGACTGAACATGCTTGATAAACGAAGAGCTTTTAAAGGAACGTTAGGTACAGGAATTATTAAATTTATGAATTTGACGCTCGCAAGAACAGGCTTAAATGAAAAAGAAGCAAAAGGACTACATATCCCGTATAAAACAGTCAAAGTAGATTCGACCAATATGGCGGGCTATTATCCAAATGCGAAACCACTTTACTTAAAATTACTATATCGTTCTGACACGAAACAATTATTAGGTGGACAAGTAATTGGAGAAGAAGGTGTAGATAAACGGATTGATGTAATCGCGATGGCACTTTTCA
The DNA here is from genome assembly GCF_051916145.1 of Bacillus cereus group sp. MYBK245-2. Classification (NCBI taxonomy): domain Bacteria; kingdom Bacillati; phylum Bacillota; class Bacilli; order Caryophanales; family Bacillaceae; genus Bacillus; species Bacillus cereus group sp. MYBK245-2. Next base: position 211,940 of record NZ_JBQAGB010000003.1, read on the forward strand.
GTAAAATGAGCATTCACGATTTAGAAGATGTGGATTTAAGTTACGCACCACCATATAACAGCGTTTGGGATCCAATTCAGCAAGCGGCAAGACGAGCGGAATAGCACTTTTTTTAGTGCTATTTTTTTCGTTAAAGGGTAATCATCATTTTTGTCGAATGAAGAGGGTTGGGAAATAGTTACATATGGGGAAGGGGATTATTAAAAATGTTTGTAACACTGCAAACCGTTCAAGAATCAGAAAAAGAAATATTACGTAATTTGTATGCACTATATCTTCATGACCTTTCTACATTCACTTCTAATATAACGATTGGGGCAAATGGATTTTTTGAATACGAAGATTTACATATGTTTTGGGTAAATGATGGAATCACTCCGTATTTTATTAAAAGTGATAATGAGATTGTAGGATTTTTATTACTACTGGAACGTCCATTTTTGAAGAAGGAAAACGATTTTGGTATAAATGACATTTTCATATTGAATCAGTACAAAGGAAAAGGAATCGGTAAACAAGTTATTGAGAGTTTGCTAAAAGAGAAACGAGGACAATATTTCGTTATCGAACTTGTGAAAAATGTACCAGCTGTTTCTTTTTGGAAGAAAGTATATAGGGAGCTAAACATTGAATTTGATGAGAAAATACAGTTAATCGATGATGAAGAATGTCTCGTTCAAACGTTTGAAATATAATGAAATGGATTCTTTTAGTATATTACTTTGAAATTTAACTTTATTTTGAATATATCTTTCACCCTTGAAAACATAGTATGTATCGCTTATATTGTCATATAGTATTTACTTTAAAACAAAGCAATGAACGAACCAGGGGGCACAGTATGGCAATTAATATGAAAACAATCGAAGAATGGATTGCTGAATCAAACACAAGACATGAAGAAGACTTTGGACACGTTATTGAAGAGATGAAAGAAGTATGCGTCGGACTTGATAATGCGACATTAATTTATACGAAAAATGTATTTTGTTTCGGTAAGAAAGTAGAAGTCTTTTTCTTCTTCCAAGACCATGTCGTGATCGGACAAGAAAAAGACGAATATGTTGAAATTGAAAAATTAAAGTATGATGCCATTACACATAGTAACTTAAAAACAAACGATAAAAATACAACGCTAGAATTAAAGTTTGCTAACGGACAAACTATCAATTTAGATAGTTTAAATGATAACTACGGTACGAAAAACTGGTTATTTGCGAGACAAATAAAGAGCATTTTCAAATTAATCTAGTAAAAAAAAGCAGACCTCAAAGGGCCTGCTTTTTTTACGTGGTTCCTATTACACAAAGGCATCCTTTTTCTTCATAGCACTTCACACTTTTAAATCCTGTTTTATAAAATAAGTTTATTAATTCTTCAGTCGTTTTATATTTCTCCATATGATATTGAATTTTGAAAGTTTCAGCTACTAATAAAAAGGATCCGTTCGGCTGTAGGACGCGAAATACTTCTTTTATATCTTGTTCCACATCAGGCCAGAAGTAGTGTGTTTGAAAAGCGGTAATGAGGTTGAAGAAGTTTGTATTGTAAGGAATAGAGGAGACACTTGCTTGATGAATGATTACTTTTCCTTTTTTTACGTCTAGCATATTGGCTTTTTTTGAGTTTTCAACAGCTTGTTCCGAATAGTCAATTCCGTATATTTTCCCAAACGGAATTCGTTTTGAAAGAGTATGTATTGTTTTACCACCGCCACAACCAATATCTAAAGTAATTGCATCTTCACGTATATGTATTTTTTGTAAAGACCAATTTGTTAGTCTCGTATGTGCGGCATTCATAATACAAAGCATGGAAGAACCAATTGCCCCGCGCGGATTTTTTGCTTGCTGGATTAATCGTTGTAAAATGCTCAAGTTAAACTCTCCTTTTATGTAAAAATATATACTTATTTCGCGTTTTATAAATTAAGTCCTTTAAAAAAGCACGCCGATAGCCGGCGTGCTTCTAATTACGCAAATCCCCTTTTAACCAATTCCGCGCCCGATAAGCTCCAACAGGAATTTGAATAAGTGACGTTTCATTCCCAGCCTCTATCCCGTACAACTGATCACATGAATTTGTATCAAAACTAAGTAAAGGATGCCCAGCCATCCCCATTGCGGTCGCGGCGAAAACGAGTTTATGAACGAGTATACCCGCTTCCATTTGGTGAATACGGTATCCTCTGTAGCCTAATGCATTTGTATAGTAATCTTTCTTTCCGACTACATGTAGGCAAAGCGGTACTTGAAAAAGGTTTACATTATCCATCGTCATACTAGATTGTAGGGGATAACGAAGGTCTCCATATCGAAGTGGCTGTATGGAATGCGTTTTACTATTATAAGAATAAGCGCCGTTTTCTATATCGTTTACGTTATAAAAACATCCATATAAGGAAACGCGTGCATTTTCATTTACATACTGCCCATCAAGGTCATTGTAATAAGGGAAGGAGAGGCTCGCTTCTTGTAGTAAAGTAGCGAGCTCGGCTGCATCCAATTTCGTTAAAGTAAAGTCAGCATCGGGTGAATACCGTTGTTTACATAGTTGTAAAAAATCGTATGATAATCGCTCTACTTTCGGCAGTTGTACAGCGTGCGCATGATGTTGAAAGTGCTCTTCATGAGCTAGTGTTTGGAACTGTGCTGTCGATTCGATCATAGAAGCTTCATTTATTTTTGTTATCATCGGATACTCATTTACATGCTTTGAGCGAACGAAATGTTCATGTGCTAAAGGTGGAATTTGTTGTAATAGCTCATGAGAAGTAACTGTTTTAATTTCACGGTAATCATTGTGAAACCAATTCGTTTGCGGTTCTGTACTTAAAGGAAGGACAGCATACACGCTTTCTTCGCCTTCTGACAGTCCGAGTAAATGGTTGATTGCCCGGTCTAGAAACTGAAAGTATACGCCATTTGTGTAACCGAATTGTTTGGAACATTCAAGTAATTGTCCGATGAGAACGCCACTATCTAATCCTTGAAGTCGATATGAAAAGTTATTGTATTTAAAGAAGTTTTTCCAAAACATGGTGGATACGAATGCAGCACCAAAACAAGATTGTAAGTTACAACGATTGCCGAGTGCTTCTGTAAGGTAAGAATCGAAATTTCCTTCGCGAATTAAGATAAGTCGGTGATGCGCGGCGTCGTAATGGTAAATGCCGTCTGGATAATCGTCAATTTTTAAATATATATACAATTCATTTGGATATAAAGCGCCGCCTGAAGGGATAGATCTTCGGAATAAAATTTTTTCGCTATTTAGCTGACATAACTGTGTTAAACCAAATGAGCACCAAAGGTAATGACCAATCTCATTCAAAGTAGGTGTAGTAGAAGAGTTAGGTAAAGATAATGGGATTTCTAAAGAGAGAGGAATGATAGGTACATTTCGATATAGTTTATAAGGAAGCGGTGCATCTTCCCAGTCCACTTCCTGATTCGGCATAATTTTATCGATAGAAAAATGGAGATGATGTAAAAAAGTATCTAGCTGCATAAAATCCCCTCCTTTACTATGGAAACGGATGCGGATGTGGATTTAATTGTTCATTTGTTAAAGGTTCATTTGTATACCCAAGTGTCATCGGTACAGTATACACTCTATCCAGTCCTGTAACCCGAGTGAGATGGTGACCGAACGTCATCGGTAGCATACCTGGAATAATGACTTTTACACAATGTAATCCGTTTTTTTCTATAAGAGGTACTGTTTGATTTACAACGATTACTTCAAGTCCAGTTTGCTCTAGACGGTTTAAAAGTTGATGAAGATCGGATGTTAAATCTAGATCAACTGATTGTAATACATTCATTTCTTGGAACGATTGCACCGGAGCATCGTCACGTAAAAGGAAGTGAAGACGTTCTTCTGCTTTTTTCAATCCGTACAACATACTATGGTCTCCCATTTGGCTAACGAGATAAGGGTCTTGTAAGCAGTTTTCGTAGTGCTCTCTTTTTTGTTCGAGCTCATCGTCTGTTATGAGTAACATGCCTGCTATTTCGTGAATGGCACTCTTTAAAGCACGGACGGGATCCAAATGAGAGCCTCCAGCACAAACAACGTTCATTCCATGTTCACGCGTATTTTTCGCAATTACCCATAAGCTCGGGATACCGTGTTCCATCGTTGCGTTAAAAGCATACAATTCATAACCGGTAATCGTGTACAGCCGCTGGATCATTAATTGTAATTCCGTATCATTTGCTGAACTAAGATCAAGGCGGGGAAGAGGTAATTCAGCATACCAAGTGAGCAAAAAGGCGTCACGCTCTACAACTTCTAAAATGCCGTGAAAAATTGCTTCTTCTAAGCTACCACCAATGGCACAGCCATTTGATGTTTCATATACGTAAGCATCTCGATGACCGAGGCTATAATAAGCGATTGATTCAGGAACTAAAATCGTCCGGTTTTGTGACAATGAATATCCCCATACCCAGTTTTGTTCATAGTCAGGATCAAACGGTTTAAATGGAAAACCATCACGATTATAATGTTCATTTGTATGTACACCGAGCGTAAGGGGATTTAGTGCATAATCCTCTAAATCATGAAAACTACCATGCACATTTGTCTTTTTTCCTCGAGGTGACATACCACAATATCGTTCTAAACCTTCTAAAATGGCAGTTGCTTCACTTATTGCAAATGAAAGAGTTCGGCCTGCAACCCCTTCATTTCCAAACATTAATGGCATGTTTATAATAACGTCAGCAAATGGTAGTAAAGAATGTTGCATTTTTCCGTTCAACATACCGACGCGGTAATCTAAATAATCTCTCGTTAAAAATGTGTTTAGTTCATGAATGGAACGACAGCGATATGTTGCATCATTTGTTTTTAAGCTCGGTTGTAATGAAATCGCTGCTGCATCTGCCGTGTCATCAGGTAAATTGCTACATACAGGGCAGAGCGGATCTGGAAGAAAAGAATGCCGCGTACATTGCAGTGTTTGTAAGTTTAGTAAAATGAGTTCATTTTCTAAAGAAGAATGAGTATGAGTTAATATTTTCTCTGTTTCTGCGCAAATAAGATGGCACATTTGCAGAATGCCATTTTGGGTGGCACGTACATCACGCCTCGTTACGTTTTCTTCCTTTACCGCATATTTTCGTTGTAGCTCCCACATTTCTTTTTGATCAAATCCAGCGATAAAGCGTCGTCCATCGGCACAATGAGTACATCCCGCTGCAAGAGGATGAATATAAGGACCGATAACCCCTTCACCAAATGAAGTAAAACCACGTAGCCACGGAATATGATTTGACCGGAAAGTTAGCTCAGCGTCATGATGAATCGTAGAAGGAGAGCCGTCGTGTAATATGAGAGCGAGGTCGATATTTTCAGGGATTTCGTCTGCAATTGTGTGTTGGCGAATGATGGAATATTGTTTGCATAATTGATCATGTACATAGTCTGCAAGAAGGCCATCTCCTATAAGTAATATATTTTGAGTCATAGACTATCCTCCTTTGCAATTAATACCCCGTACACACCATCTAAGTTTTCTTTCAAAAATGATTCAATCGCTAAATCAAACACGAATGGATAAAAATGATGTTCTTCTAAATGTTGCAAGGCAAGCTGTAATGATTGCACACCTGGAATTTCTTTTTCCGCTTGTATTTCCACTCTAAAAGAATCCGTGTCATATAAAATAATAGATGATTCAGGCAAAATATTAGTTCTGTAAGGAGCCTCTTCATTTTGAATATGAAGAAGCGATAGTTGTAGTGCGTTTCGTAACGCTAACGTCATATTAATATTAGATGCACCATACCATCGATCATGTATACCAACCCAAACGACTGGAAAGCTGAGAATATCTTCACCCATTGCGATTTTAGGTGTTTCGTGAATTGTAGCGAGGGCATCGTAATAAAATCTACAATGTTTATCATGAATTTCGGTTAAGTCGACCGTCGTAATTTCTTCTAGCATATGTGATTGTCGTTCATACAATTTGTGATTTAAATGTTGTTGTAGTGCTCGGTATACCCCCTCTGTCATCGTTTCTCCAGCGCCAATACCGATATCGGTATGTTCAGGGATAAGGCGGTGCATAATTTCTGCTACGTATGTTTCAATTCCTACTAAACCAGCTTCTCGGCGCGCTTCGTTATGAGTCAAACCAGCGCAAGTCATAAGAGGCAGGAGGGAAGTTGGACCATCTGATAGCGGTGTAGCTACTTGAATATTGCATTGTGATAATGGCAATTGATATAAATCTTGTTCATCCCATACATGGAATATACCAGCTTCTTTAGAAGTTAATGAATCGAAAAAACGGAATAATTCAGTTGAAGTATGTTGGCTAGACCGATGCTCAAGTTGTTCAGAAAGGTCTTCTATCGTATCAATTGTAAAACTTTCATCAGTTGCGAGAGGGTGTTTTATAAAAGGATGCCATGCTCCTTCGAGTGTTTCATAATTTAATAAAAAGAATTGTGGATCCTTTTCTCGATGTGAATCATCAGCAACGTGCTTAAATAATTCAAAAACGATTATATTTGCTAGCATTGCAGATGTAATAGGAGAGAAGGCGGCTGATGAATTTTCATTTTGTAAAGTCGTTTCATGTAGCCGATGCCATGCGGATTCCCAGCATTCTTCACGATTAGCCATTACGACAGGACCAGCTATACCAAGTGTTGATAAACAGACGGCTGGTATAAAGTTCTTTCCTACTTCCTTGCAAATCGTGTGAGCTGCTCTTAGGCCATCAATATCTCCATTTTGAGAAACGTACAAAATCCAGTCGAAAGGCTCGAACACTTCATGCAGAGGACGATCAATTGTCGTATCTATTTCTTGAACAAGTACAGTATCATCCACTTCATGTGCAAGTTCTATTAGCTCATGAATGCGGTCGTAATTCGTTTCTTCATAATCTGTCACAAGGTAATGAAAGGTAGGTAATCCGGATTCTAATAAAGAAGAAACTAAGGAAGTAAGCATATCTCCAGAACCAATTATAAGGACATTCGCTTTGCGGTACGTTTCGAATTTTAATGCGCCTGAATGAGAATCTGCTTCTAGAAATTCAATTTGCGAAGCGTATCTATCAAGTAATGCGCTGTTTAATTCGTGAGGTGCGTCTTGACTTACATCACGGACAAAGCCATTTGTATATAAAATCTCTCCAATTTCAAGTACACGATTTTGATAGGGAAGAGGGAGACCATCCGTTATTTCTGCTAAAGAATAATTACCGTTAAACATCGGCATTAATTTTTCAATCCAATTATAAATTCCATCACCGTCCATACGAAATGAACTGGCGTTATTTCGAAAATAGACACCCCCGTTTGAGTCGGGAAGGAAGAAGGTATCCTTATTTGCTTTCAATTTTGCATGAATTGGAAGGTTACTCATTTTAATCCTCCTTACGTTATAGGCATACATTATTAGCTTATGTCATGCGATTTGTCCTGTATGAACGAAAAAAAGGCTGTAGAATGATGTATTCTACAGCCTTTATATAATAGATTATTAATCTATCAACCTTCTAATAATAATGATTTTGGATCTTCAAGCATATCTTTAACAGCAACAAGGAAGCTAACTGCTTCTTTACCATCAACGATACGGTGATCGTAAGATAAAGCGATGTACATCATTGGGCGGTTTTCCATACGTTCGTTATCAATTGCAACAGGACGTACTTGGATTTTGTGCATTCCTAAAATACCAACTTGTGGGCTGTTTAGGATCGGTGTTGACATTAGAGAACCGAACACGCCACCGTTTGTAATTGTAAATGTACCACCTTGTAGTTCTTTTAATGAAAGTTTGTTGTCACGTGCTTTTTTACCTAATTCACGAATTTCGCTTTCGATTTCAGCGAAGTTTAATTGGTTCGCATCGCGTACAACTGGAACAACTAATCCATCTGGAGCTGCTACTGCAATACCGATATCATAGAATTTTTTAATGATAAGCTCGTCACCTTGAATTTCAGCATTTAATAATGGGAATTGTTTTAATGCTGCAACAACTGCTTTTGTGAAGAATGACATGAAACCAAGACGTACATCATGTTTTTTCTCAAAAGCGTCTTTACGCTCTTTACGTAATTCCATGATTGCAGTCATATCAACTTCGTTAAATGTTGTTAACATTGCAGATGTTTGTTGAACTTCTACAAGGCGTTTTGCAATTGTTTGACGGCGGCGGGACATTTTCACGCGCTCAACTGGTTTTTCAAATTCAGTTTTTGCAACTGGAGCAGGAGCTGGACTTTTTGGAGCAGCTGGTGCTTCTTTTGGTGCTGCAGCATGAGCTTGTACATCGTGTGGTCTCACACGTCCAAGTGGATCTGTGCTACGTACGTCGTTTAAGTCGATTCCTAATTCACGAGCCATTTTTCTAGCAGCTGGTGATGCGATAGGACGGTTTGTATTTGGTAAACCTTGTAAAGCTGCAGTTTGTTCAGCACTTGGTGCCGCAGCTTTTGGTGCTTCAGTTGTTTCTTGTTTCGGTTGCTCAGCAGCCGGTGCAGGCGTACTTACTGCAACTGGTGCTCCGTTTGCATCTAAAATTGCGATAGTTGCGCCAACTTCAACTGTATCCCCAGGTTCACCTAGTAACTTCGATACAATACCTGAATCTTCTGCAATGATTTCTACATTGACTTTATCAGTTTCAAGCTCAACAACGCTGCCACCTTTCTCAACTTTGTCGCCTACGTTGATAAGCCATTGTGAGATAGTTCCTTCAGTAATAGATTCTGCAAGCTCAGGTACTTTAATTTCGATCATTTTAAATGTCCTCCCCTTATTTGCCTAACGGTGTGTTTTTTCTTCTTTTGTCTTCGGTAATCTCCATTTGTTAGCTCGCCTTGGGCAGATATTCTGCCCAGGGCGGGCTAGAAACCTTCATTGTTACTTTTTAGTTGCTGTAAACTTCAATTTCTTGTTTATCTTGACGGAAGTTATACTTCACATCTAAAGCGTGTGCAACAATTAGTTCTTGCTCAGCTTTGTGAGCGAATGGATCGCCGCCAGATGGGCTAGAGCGATCTGGGCGTCCGATGTAACCTGTTTTCACTTTATCTCCAGCTAGTTCGAACAGAATTGGAGCCATGTAATGCCATGCGCCCATATTACGAGGTTCTTCTTGAACCCAAATAATTTCTTCTAAGTTTTTAAAGCGTTTAATAATAGATTGAACTTTCTCAGCAGGGAATGGGTACAGTTGCTCAATACGAACGATATGAACTTCATCTAAGTTGTACTCGTGTTTACCAGACTCAATTTCTGCAGCTAAGTCAATCGCCATTTTACCTGTACTTAAAACAAGACGTTTTACTTTGTTTGGTTTTGTACCAAGGTTTTCTTGTTCTAAAGCAGGTTGGAAACGTCCTTCGCTTAACTGATTAGCAGTTGAAAGCGTAAGTGGGTGACGTAATAAACTCTTCGGCGTCATCAATACTAATGGTCGAACAGCTTCTGTTCCTAAGATAGATGCTTGACGACGTAAAATATGGAAGTATTGTGCCGCACTCGTTAAGTTTGCAACTGTCCAGTTGTTCTCAGCAGCTAACTGTAAAAATCGCTCTGGACGTGCACTAGAGTGCTCTGGCCCTTGACCTTCATAACCGTGTGGTAATAGAAGAACTAAACCAGATTTTTGACCCCATTTTGCTCTTCCAGCTGAAACATATTGATCAAATAATGCTTGCGCAGTATTTGAGAAGTCACCATATTGCGCTTCCCACATAACAAGCGTTTCTGGAGCGAATACGTTATAACCATACTCGTAACCAACAACAGCAGCTTCTGATAACGGACTGTTATGAACAGAGAATGAAGCGTTGATGTTTGGTAAGCGATGTAATGGTGAATATGTTTCATTTGTATCAGTATCGTGTAATACGATGTGACGATGCGCGAATGTACCACGTTGTGAATCTTGACCAGTTAAACGAATTGGCGTACCTTCTTGTAAAATAGAAGCGAATGCTAATGACTCAGCAAGTGCCCATTCAATTTTACCGTTCTCTTCAAGAGCGTCTTTACGGCGCTCAAGAATTTTCTTCACTTTCGGATATACGTTAAAGCCTTCTGGCCAAGATAGTAGACCTTCATTAATTGCACGAAGTGAATCAAGTTCAACACCAGTATCAATTGACTGAATGCCCTTTGCAACAACATCTGGTACTTTAACGTGAATTGTTGCATCGCTCGTATCAGCTGGTGGTACTTGTGCATAGTCAGATTTTAATTGTTCTTGTGTAAACTGAGTAATTGTTTCAATTTCATCTGCATTTAGAACACCAGCAGCTTGTAATTGATCTGCATAAATTGCTCTTACAGTTGGGTGATTTTTAATCTTTTTGTACACTTGTGGTTGTGTAACTGCTGGGTCATCCATTTCGTTATGACCGTAGCGGCGGTAACCAATTAAATCGATTAAGAAATCTTTTTTGAACAACATGCGATATTGAATTGCAAGATTAGCAGCAGCAAGACAAGCTTCTGGATCATCAGCATTGACGTGAACAATCGGGATATCGAAACCTTTTGCAAGGTCACTTGAATATTTCGTAGAACGAGAATCATAGCTATCAGTCGTAAAACCAACTGCATTGTTTGCAATAACATGAATTGTTCCGCCTGTTTGATACGCGTTCAATCTGCTTAAGTTTAGTGTCTCAGATACAATTCCTTGACCAGGGAATGCAGCATCACCGTGAACTAAAATTACGAATGATTTTGAAGTATCTTGTTCTGGAAGACCAGATTTTTTACGATTTTCTTGAGCCGCACGTGCGAAACCTTCTACAACAGGATTAACGAACTCAAGGTGACTTGGGTTATTTGCTAATGTAACGCGAGTGCTAACTTCCTCGTTACTAACGACTTGTTCTCTACCTAAATGGTATTTTACGTCGCCAGTCCAGCCAGAATTTGCTACTGCGCCTTCTATTTTTGCATGTTTGAACTCGGCAAACATGTGACTATATGGTTTTTCTAATACGTGTGCAAGTACGCTTAGACGACCGCGGTGAGCCATACCGATCATGACATCTTCTACGCCGTTTTTAGCACCTTCTAGCACAATTTCATCTAGAACAGGTACAAGCATATCAACGCCCTCGATAGAGAAACGCTTTTGCCCAACGAATGTTTTATGCAAGAATTGCTCGAAACCTTCAACAGCTGTTAAACGTTTTAAAAGAGCAGTTCGTTTTTTATTTGATAGTGGTTGACGCAATGAATTTGATTCCACCATTTGATGCAACCACGCGCGTTCTTCACTATCTTGTATATGAGAAAATTCATAAGCTAAAGTTTGTGTATACACTTCTTTTAATCTATGAATTACATCAAGTGCAGTGTGAATACCTTCTGGTGCATCTTGCCATACTGTTTTTGCTGGAATCGCTTTCAAATCAGCATCGCTCAGTTCGTTCATTGCTTTCTCAAGAAGAGATTGTCCATTTGCAGCATCTTCCATCGGATTGATGTGAGCCAACGTATGCCCGAAAGAACGAATCTGTTCAACAAGTTGAACGACTTTAAGAATTTTTTCAATGTTACCTGTGTTTTGAGGAGAAAAATGTGTTGCTGTGTTGTCCCCTGTTACGACATCATCTTGAAACGAAGGAGCTCCAAAAATTTCAAAAAGCTCTTGTAATTCCGGATCAACAGAACCTGCTCCAGTTACGTAAAGATCATACTGTTCAATAACATAACCAAGGTTCGGACCGTGGAACTTGGCCCAAGGGTTTGTCGTTGTATTCTTCCTCGTCATTTGTTTAAACCTCCCAATGCATATAATCCTTTTTCCATACAAAAAGGTGCATTTTGCTCTTTTCAATAATTGATGAACCAATAATCAATGTAAATGTTTTTCTTTACTCTTATGTTATTACAATAATTTACATAATACCAAACACTATTACTTATCTGTTTTGTAAAAAAACATTCACAATAACTTATCACCCAAGTTAATCTTTCATGTTATAAAGTAATTTTACAGAAAAATAGGGTGGATATATTTGGTATACCTATACAAATAACTAAAATTGTTGCATGTAAATATAAGTATAATAGTTAGAATGTTTTGATAAAAATAAGTTCGAATTATGTATATTGAAATAATAAGCGCTTTCATTGATATTATACAACAATATAACGGAATATAGTATAAAAAATAAAAAATTATGAATTTATCGTAAACTTTATTTAGATAGTGTTAAATATTGAAAGGAAAGTGAAGGATTTCTACAAAAAAAGTTGCTAAACATAAAAAATGCTTCATAAACAGTTAGTTTCTATAAATATGACGAAAAACAGCGTAAAACCAATAACGTATTTCGTGGAATAAAGGGATAAATGAAATATTTTAAAAGGATAAAACAAATATGGAGATATTAAATTTTTAAAAAAGAGAGGTGGAGATATAGTAACAGTTATTTACATTGTTCCATGTTTCATTACAAAATAGACGTGCTGAAATTGAAAAAGTTTCTTCTATATAAATAGCGTGAATAATAATTAAAATGAATGTAAAGGAAACTTGACGTAAAGTTTCCTTTACGTATATACTTGGTATAAGGGAGGAGGGAGAAATTTCCTTGGAAAATAAAATGGTCGAATACCGAAAAAAATTTGGACTATCTCAAGAAAAATTGGCTGAGAAACTTGGCGTTTCCAGACAAACCATCATTTCAATTGAAAAAGGAAAATACGATCCGTCACTTCCGTTAGCATTTGAAATCGCGAAAACATTTCAGACGACGATAGAACATGTATTTATTTATGAAGGAAAAGAAGGGGAGGAATAAAGATGAACTATTCACAAAAGTACTTCGTTATCATGGGAATTATCTTTCTATTTATGAGTGGATTTATGATCCTAACAGGAATAATGACGCATTCTGCACCACCAACTCCAACTTATACAGTGCTTACGATGATGATCATGTGCTTTTGCTTAAGCTACTTACATCCGCAATTTAAAGAAAAAGACGAGCGGATGAAATTAATTCGTTATAAAGGCATGTTCTTCAGCTTTTTTGCATTAACAGCGTATTATCTTCTTTTCTCTATTGGCTTAAACTTAAATGTTATTACACTATCTGCAGTTGAACTACTGAACATACTTATGGCACTCACGATGAGTACCGTCTTTATCTCGTTTGTTGTTTTGGCAAAAAGATATTAAGATGGAAGAGAGAAAGGAAGATTAACATATGCAAATGATGTATGCTTTTGGCATTGGGCTTGTATTATTTTTAGCCGTATTCTTATTTATTCGGAAAGACGTGCAAGGTGGGACGTTAACGAAACGAGGCTTTTATAAAATGATCGGCTGTTTAGTTGTTATGTTTATAGCGATTATCGTCATGATCGTTTTAATAAATCGGTCACTATAGAATATAAAAATGGAACCTTACAGCAGTAAGGTTTTTCTCTTTTTTTGTAAAATCCGAAAATTCCTACTAAATCCATTTACTGTATATAATGGATATTATATAATTTAATAAAATGATAGATAGGGAGAAGAGTATATGAATAAAAAAACTATCTTCTTTTTATTAACATGCCTACTACTTATAGCTAGTATTACTTATATAATATGTAACAAACGAGAACAAGTGCCACCTATGTTAGTATGGGAGGGGCAAGAATACTACATAACAAATGAACCGGCTAAAGCAGAAGAAGTGGGGCAAAGGCTAGGAGAAATAACAAAGAAAATTGAAACAAGTGAAAAACCTATTAAAAATAGTGAATCCAACATATTAAGCGAAAAAACAGAAGTATTCACATTGATAGAAGAAGAGGGGAATCCTCACTCACCCTTAATCATAAAGGAGCTTTATAGTGACGAGTATAGAGTAGTAAGGCCGATGTTAAAGGTACTATAAAATAAAAAGGAGATCTATATGCAAACAGTAACTTCATATCCATGGTCATTAAGAAAAATGTTTGTTTTTTTCCTTTGCTTCATCCTTCCACCAATCGGCGCTATTTATATTTTGAGGAATAGAGAAGCACTACAAAAGAGAGACTTCATTTTATATGTATTATTTGCTGCTATTAATATATCGTTTTGGTTATCGCTTATGATTTTTGATCGGAGTATGTGGATGGTAGCGGGGCATTATGGGCTTGGAGCAATTGTTATTAGTGTTTCGAATATGAATAAGAGATAGGCCAGCAATCTTAAAGTTGCTGGTTTTTATTTTGCTATTTATAATGAAGAAACAAATTTTTAATAGAGAGTAGTGACGTTATGAGATGGAAAGAGGGAACGTTTGAAAAAATAGAAACGAATGACGCATCTGTTGCGCAACTTGTAAACACGTTTAAGGAACAAAACTTAAATGGTGGCGCAATAATAAGCTGTTTTAAAGTACATAACGAAAATTTTTTCAAAGAAATACCACATTCGAAAGAGGGGCATGAACACTTCTTTAGAAGAATATTTAACTCTTTAGATATAATCAATAGCTTAGAAGAGTTAAAAATACATACGTCACAAAAATATAAGTTTCATTTTAAAGAGCAATGGGCAGTCATGCTTGATGGTAGCATTGCCGCTCAAATTTTGTGGGGCGGAGCATATGAAGCATTTAAGGAACGACCAGTTATCGCAAAACAATTAGCAGTTAATGTATGTCAATATATGTTCCAAGATCGATACGAAGATATTAAAGTGTTCGAAAGCTATCGCCCTTGGACAGATTGGTTTTACGATGTTGCGTGGGATATTACTTGGATGGTGTTAGATAGTAAGGAGCAGAAAATGTGGTTAGTTTGTGCTACTGATACGGATTGATAGATGGGAGAAGTTTTATGCCAATGGTCTTTGCTAGTGCTTTTAGCAAAGATAGAGGTGGTGACTAGAAAATCGTTGCAGATGATAACTTGAAAGAAGTATTGTTTGCCAATGCGAAGTCTTTGGAGAAGAGGTTTGGTGGGAAGTGATTGATTTAGATAAAAAAGAGAAGCCATATCACGTAGAAAGTTGATATGATTTCTCTTTTTTTATGACCCCGGAGAGGCTCGAACTCACGACCTCCACCCTGTCAAGGTGGCGCTCTCCCTGCTGAGCTACGGGATCTTCAAAAATACTTATGTAATAGCATCTTTAATCATTATGTTAAAGCAATTATATAAAATTAACTGAAATTTTACAATATTTTTTGTGGTAAGTTTTAAAAGGGGAATCATATGCAATTATGCGAGTAGTATCTGAAGGGATAATAATGAGAAAAAACTTAGTAGGATGTAGCGGTCGTATTATTTAAGATATTTATCCAAAGGGTTTTCATCGTTTAAATCAACAAGTAAAGGACATAGGAATAATAGAGGTAGAGCGGCATTAGCATGATGAAAGGTGTCATTAGATAGATACTGCCTCCCAAAACAATACGGACAATCTTTTTCAAATGTCACGAGTATCGACCATACATCTTTTACTTTCCATTTCGTTTTACAATACGTACAACGCGCCATGGAGTTCCTCCTCATTATAAGTTTTCTTCTAGTATATTCCATTCTATTGTACGAAAGTCATTTGTATTTGGTGTGATAAAATGTAAGTTGTTTTATTTTTATGTGAGTTTATTTAGTTATTTATGATCCTTTACATATCGTTTGCTATTTTTGCAGGATGATAGATTTTCAGTTTCAATATGCAAACTGGCCAATATATCCTTTTTACAATTTACTTAAAATCATGTATAACAGAGATACAAGATTATTTTACCCCGCTATTTGCGGGCAGTAAGATCCACCTCAAAACTCAGCGAAAGCAAAGAGGTTAGGTGGGGGATGAAGCCCCCCACTGATTAAAGTTTCACTTTATAATTATTCAGAAGTAGAGGGAGAATTATTGTAATGGTAAGGAAAACGTTCAAGATGCGCGTATCTAAAAATAGAACGATTTCAATTAATGGCTCAATTCTTGATGTGGATGTTACACATGATGAGTTTTTGCAAGAGTTTGTTGAGTGGGTCGATTCTAAAGGTTGGTCGTTTATGGGGATGACAGATGAGATTACACCTGAGGAAGCTAGTCAAAATTTAATTGATTCATTAATTGATGAGAAGGATAAGAAAGAATAATTCTTTCTTATTTTTTATTGTATATTTATGTTATTTATCGTAAAAGTATGATATAGTAAAAAACAGTGAATATTCTTCCAATTTAATACAAATTACATATAGATTGGTATATTCAGTTTTTAAGCTGTGAGAGTATAGTGAAAAGGGAGAGTCATATGGTAAATTTTAAGAAAATTTTGGCTTTTATTACCGTTATTTGTTTATTTTTTTTGACACCTATGACGTTACGTGCTGAGACGAATGTTGGAGTGAATCCAGAACAAGTGGCACCACCACCTAAGGAAGGGCCAAATGTTTTTAGTCAGTTTGCAACTACGATTGATGCGAAAACTGGAGATATTTTGTATGATAAAAACGCACATCATCGTGCATTTCCGGCTAGTATGACGAAAGTGTTAACGGCGATTTTACTTATGGAGCATACGAAGCCAGAGGATCAATTTACGTTTTCACAATTAGCATTAGATCAAGAGAAGAGTAATTATCAAATTGAGTTTCAACCTGGTGAGACGATTAATAGAAATACTGCACTTATGATTTTAATGGTGCTAAGTGCGAATGATGTGTCATATGCAATCGCAGAGCGTATTGGCGGAAGTGTTGAGAATTTCGCTAATATGATGAATGAGAGAGCGAAGCAATTAGGGGCTACCGATAGTCATTTTGTAACACCAAATGGATTGCATGATCCGAACCATTATACTACACCATATGATATGGCTATGATTACGAGAGGTGTGCAAAAGTACCCTGAGATTTTGCAAGCGATGAATACGAAAAGGACGACAGTTACGACATCTAGGCAGACGGTGTCTATTTTTAATAAATCTACTTATTTTGAAAATCCATTTAGTATTGGCGGTAAGACAGGTTTTACAAATGAAGCGCGCAATACGCTCGTTCTATTAAATGAGAAGGATGGAAATCGTATTATAAATGTAGTAATGGCTTCTCAAAGACCTGAAATTTATGAAGATTTAAAGCAGATGGCGGACTATTCTTTTGGTCAATTTGTGAAGCAAACTGTACTAGATAAACATAGTTGGCATCAAAAGACAACGTATTTAAATAAAGATATTGATAGCGAGCTTGAAAAAAGTGCAGAAGTGATGCTTAAGAAAGATGAAGGAAAAAATGTGAGGACGATTTTCCGTGCGGCTTCATTAGATAAAGATTCTTTGTATCATAAAGGAATTCATCGTGGTGAGGTAGTTGGGGCAGTTGATATCACGAAGAATAATCAAACAATTGCGACGGTTAATGTTCTTTCTAAAGAAGATGTTACTTTTGCAATGCCTAAAAAAGATACGATCGAGCCTGAAGTAAACGAATCAAACGTGAAAATAATAAGTATTGGAATAGGTGCTGCCATATTATTTGGAGCCATTTTATTTGTAGTGCTACGCCGAAATACAAAAGGAATGAAATCAGAAGAAAAATAAATTACTAGTTTAAAGGGCTGTGAAGAGAATTTGTCACAGTCCTTTTTTATATTTAAAATAACTAATAATTGTAAATTTTCTTATTGCATTTCCGTTTCGTTCGTTATATTATTTATTTGTGTTCTCGTTAAAGAACGAGAGTGAATATTGCATACTTCAAATAATATAAAACAACGGAGAGGGAGAGAAACGATGAAATTAATTTGGAAGGTGATTAGCAACGTTATCTCATTTGTTTTATTTGCATTAATGATTTGCTTAGCTTTTGTAGTTATTTCTTCAAAAGCGAGCGGTGGGGATCCAACGGTGATGGGATATCAATTTAAATCAGTGTTATCAGGATCGATGGAACCAACATTTTTAACAGGGTCAATCATTGCGATAGAACCGACAAAAGATGGCTCTAAATATCAAAAAGGTGATGTTATTACTTTTAAAGAGAAAGATGAAAAAATTATCACTCACCGTATTATCGGTGTGAAAGATACAAATGGAAAAGTAATGTATGAAACAAAAGGGGATAACAACAATGGCCCTGATTTAGAACCAGTACTTGCGGATAATGTCATTGGGAAATATGCAGATATTACAGTTCCTTATGCAGGGTATGCATTAAATTATGCGAATTCAAAAGCTGGAGCTGCTTTACTTCTTATTATTCCAGGAATCTTTTTACTAGGCTATTCAGCGATTACTATTTTTAGTGCGATTCGTAGCATTGATGGAGAAAAGAAAGAGAAAAAAGTAGAACAATCCGTCTAGTTATTTTGGTTATAGTTTCCTATTAGGAAATTAACAAATATATATTAAGGGGATATGGACATGACTTTAAAGAAAAAATTAGGAATGGGTATCGCATCAGCAGTATTAGGGGCTGCATTAGTTGGTGGAGGAACATTTGCATACTTTAGTGATAAAGAAGTGTCAAATAATACATTTGCGTCTGGGACACTTGACTTAGCGCTGAACCCTTCAACAATTGTGAAAGTGGATAATTTAAAACCAGGTGATACAATTGAAAAAGAATTTAAATTAGAGAATAAAGGTACATTAGATATTAAAAAAGTATTATTAACTACAGAATATGATGTAGAAGATGTGAAGAAAGATAATAAGAGAGACTTTGGTGAAGACATTGAAGTAGTTTTCTTAAAAAATATTGATAAAAAAGATGAAGTAATTAAGAGAACGACATTAAAAGATTTGCAGAGTCAAACAGTGACTGCTGCAGAAAATGATATAGTAAGTTGGTTATGGCCTGAGAAAGGCATTAAAGCGGGAACTAACGATTCATTTAAAGTGAAATTCCGCTTTATTGAAAGAAATGCACCTCAAAATGAATTCCAAGGCGATAAACTTCAATTAAAATGGACATTTGAAGCGCAACAAGGCGATGGAGTGGAGAAAAAATAAGCAGAAAAAGAGACTATCAAAAATGATAGTCTCCTTTTCTGTTAAAAGGGAAATGTAAAAAGAAAGATAATTTCTTATATCATTTTATAATTCACTTTATTATAATAAAGATATAGTTCTTGATAAAGAACGAGTTGTTCGATAGGAGAGATTAAAATGCTGAAGCAACCTCGTAAATTCAAAAAGATGCTTATATTGCCATGTTTGTGTTCTATTACTTTTTATTTAGGCTCTCAAATGATGACTTATACAGAAGCAGCTTTCATTCATAAAACGAAAGTAGAGGCCACTATTTCTACAGCAAGTATTTTTCCGAAAACAGTTGATCAATTAATAGAACAAGCTAAGCAGCATAAGGAAGTTATTTTGCATGAGTACGAAGGGATGAAATCAAAATTAACTGTTAGATCCACTCAGGAATTAGAACAGGCGCTTGTTATATGGAAGCAAGGGCGTGAGAAGATAGCTACTGAGAGAGAATCGTTACAAAAAGTATATAAATCAATAGAAGAACCTTATAATCAAGTACAAGAAGAGTTAAAAGGAAATGGAACTGAATCGAATAAGCAAGTATTCTCGTATGTGAATGCTGGCTTCCAAATAGTAAAAGACAACTGTCAGTATGTCGATAAAGAAGTAAATTTACAGGCGATCGATAAACAAATTCAAGATTTTGAGAAGTTACTAGTAGATGAAACAGCAAAACAAGTGAGTGAGGCTGAGAAACAAAAGGAATTAGAAGAGAGTAAGAAACAAGAGGAAGCGAAAAAACTAGAAGAGAGTAAGAAACAAGAGGAAGCGAAAAAACTAGAAGAGAGTAAGAAACAAGAGGAAGCGAAAAAACTAGAAGAGAGTAAGAAACAAGAAGAAGCGAAAAAACTAGAAGAGAAGAAGAAACAAGAAGAAGCGAGAAAGCTAGAAGAGAAGAAGAAACAAGAGGAAGCAAAAAAGCAAGAAGAGAGTAAGAAACAAGAATAGCAATTAAAATGCAGTAACATATAGAGCGAATAGTGGTTATAAAGCCGAGTAGGTGAGAGAATATTGCGACTCACCTATTCGGCGTGCCCTCTTTATTTTAACAATCTACGTCAAAAAAAAGATATGAGAAAATTAATTGGCAATATGATGGTGAAGATTAATAATTAGTATAGATAGGGAATATTAATTAAAGTTTTTCTTTATTTCTCAATATTATTCCGAAATTTCGGAATAATATTGAGAAATAAAAATAACTGAAAATATTAATAAATATGTGTTGTATTTCTACAGTTATGTTCGTTATAATGAACATAAGGTTTTTAAAAAAGAACAAATATTAGCTAAGCTAATATAGTTTTAGTTACATCTCTTATTTTAAATAAGAGATAGCAATAAAAATATAAAAAACAGCTAGGGGGAATTGATTGTGAGTCTGAAAAAGAAATTAGGTATGGGAGTTGCATCAGCAGCATTGGGGTTATCTTTAATTGGTGGAGGAACGTTTGCATACTTTAGCGATAAAGAGGTTTCAAATAATACATTTGCAGCTGGGACGTTAGATCTTACATTAAACCCTAAAACGCTTGTGGATATTAAAGATTTAAAACCAGGGGATTCTGTTAAGAAAGAGTTCTTATTAAAGAACGACGGTACGTTACCGATTAAAGACGTTAAATTAGCGACAAAGTATACTGTGAAAGATGCAAAAGGTGATAATGCTGGTGAAGACTTCGGTAAGCATATTAAAGTGAAATTCCTTTGGAACTGGGATAAAGCAAGTGAGCCTGTATATGAAACAACTTTAGCGGAATTACAAAATTTAGATCCTGACGTTATAGCTAAAGACGTTTTTGCTCCAGAGTGGGCAGAGAATGGTGGTCTAGCACCAAAATCAGAAGACTATCTATGGGTACAGTTTGAATTCGTAGATGATGGTCAAGATCAAAATAAATTCCAAGGCGATTCATTGAACTTAGAATGGACATTCAATGCGAGCCAAACAGATGGCGAAGAAAAATAATATATAAAAAAAGCGGGAGATGCCCGCTTTTTTTTAATAAAGAAAAAAGGAGCGCTAGTTTTATAGGCTCCTTCATATATTTATTATTTTTGATCTTGCTTCCATTTTGTAAATTCAAGAAATTCACGAAACTGTTCTTTGGAGACGCCGGAGTTCATTGCATCTTTGACGAGCTGTGTCCATTCGGAGTCTAGGTTAGCTTCCTTTGTTGTTTCATCATGAAGTAAAGTATCAACTGGAATTTGTAGAACTGCTGCGATCTTTTCAAGAAACTGAATGGAAGGGTTCTTTTGTAAATTTCGTTCTATAGAACTAATGTAAGATTTAGCAACACCAGCTTTTTCGGCAAGTTCAGTTAATGAAATACCTTTTTGTAAACGCAGGCGTTTTATACGTTCTCCAATCATATTTGCGCACCTTTCTATCAATATGTCGTCGTCTTATGATGTCATTATTATAACATAAACTTCGTTAAAAAGAACAAACCTATTGAGCCTGAGTGGATGGCTTCATACGTTGGAAAAAATGTTCGATATCTTGCAGGGCGATACCAGCGTCTAGAGCTTCAAGTATTAAATCAATCCATTCTTGGTCCAGTGCGTCAGTCTTATCTTTGTACAAATGTAATTCCTCCCTAATTATCGGTCATAACTGCTGCTACAGAATACGTGATAATACAATCAGATTTTGTATTTTTATGTAGTGAATTATCAAATATTTTGTAGATAAAACAAAGATAAAATCCCCATTAAATTCCCTCTATGGCGATTATAAAGTTTCTGACAAATATTTTCAATATTTTCAGAAAACATTGTTGAATTGTGATATATTCGTATGCTAACTATGGAATTTTTACAAATATATTAAAAACATTACATAATATGACTAAATATTGAAAAAATATTGAATTTTTAATAAAATTCAATTTGTAATACATATTATTTATTAGGGGAGGAAATAAGGGATGAACAAGAAACCGTTCAAAGTTTTATCATCAATCGCTTTGACAGCTGTATTAGGTCTTTCATTCGGAGCAGGTGGCCAGTCTGCATATGCTGAAACACCTGTAAATAAGACAGCTACGAGCCCAGTTGATGATCATTTAATTCCGGAAGAACGTTTAGCGGATGCGCTAAAAAAACGTGGGGTAATTGATTCGAAGGCTTCAGAGACAGAAACAAAGAAAGCTGTCGAAAAATATGTAGAGAACAAAAAGGGTGAAAATCCTGGAAAAGAAGCAGCGAATGGGGACCAACTTACGAAAGATGCATCTGACTTTTTAAAGAAAGTGAAAGATGCGAAAGCAGAAACGAAAGAAAAATTAAATCAACCAGCAACAGGCACACCTGCAGCGACAGGCCCAGTTAAAGGCGGTCTAAATGGTAAAGTACCAACTTCTCCAGCGAAACAAAAAGACTATAACGGTGAAGTTCGTAAAGACAAAGTACTCGTTTTACTTGTAGAGTACGCTGACTTTAAACATAATAATATCGACAAAGAGCCTGGATATATGTATTCTAACGATTTTAATAAAGAACATTATGAAAAAATGTTATTCGGCAACGAGCCATTCACATTAGATGATGGAAGTAAAATTGAAACGTTTAAACAATATTACGAAGAGCAATCTGGTGGTAGTTACACAGTGGATGGAACAGTTACAAAATGGTTAACAGTTCCTGGTAAAGCTGCTGATTACGGTGCAGATGCTCCGGGCGGAGGCCATGATAATAAAGGACCAAAAGGGCCACGTGATTTAGTAAAAGATGCATTAAAAGCAGCTGTAGATAGTGGTATTGATTTATCAGAGTTCGACCAATTTGATCAATACGATGTAAATGGTGATGGAAATAAAAATCAACCAGACGGTTTAATCGATCACTTAATGATTATTCATGCGGGTGTTGGACAAGAAGCAGGCGGTGGTAAATTAGGCGATGATGCAATTTGGTCGCACCGTTGGACAGTTGGACCAAAGCCATTCCCAATTGAAGGTACACAAGCGAAAGTACCATATTGGGGTGGAAAGATGGCAGCATTCGACTACACAATTGAACCAGAAGATGGAGCAGTTGGTGTATTCGCACATGAATATGGTCACGATTTAGGTCTTCCAGATGAGTACGATACACAATATAGTGGTCAAGGTGAGCCGATTGAAGCTTGGTCTATTATGAGTGGCGGAAGCTGGGCTGGTAAAATCGCTGGAACGACGCCAACGAGTTTCTCGCCACAAAATAAAGAGTTTTTCCAAAAAACAATCGGTGGTAACTGGGCAAATATCGTAGAAGTAGATTACGAGAAATTAAATAAAGGTATCGGTTTAGCGACATATTTGGATCAAAGTGTTACGAAATCAGCAAGACCAGGCATGATCCGTGTTAACTTACCGGATAAAGATGTTAAAACAATTGAGCCAGCATTTGGTAAACAATATTATTACAGCACAAAAGGTGACGATCTTCATACGAAGATGGAAACACCGTTGTTCGATTTAACGAATGCAACGAATGCAAAATTTGATTTCAAGTCATTATATGAGATTGAAGCAGGTTATGATTTCCTTGAAGTACACGCTGTAACAGAAGATGGTAAACAAACGTTAATTGAAAGACTTGGTGAGAAAGCAAATAGTGGAAATGCCGATTCGACAAATGGAAAATGGATTGACAAATCATATGATTTAAGTCAATTCAAAGGCAAGAAAGTAAAATTAACATTTGATTACATTACTGATGGTGGTTTAGCATTAAATGGATTTGCTCTTGATAATGCTTCATTAACAGTAGATGGTAAAGTAGTATTCTCTGATGATGCAGAAGGTACACCGCAATTAAAATTAGATGGCTTTGTTGTATCTAACGGAACTGAGAAGAAAAAACATAACTATTATGTAGAGTGGAGAAACTATGCTGGTGCAGATAACGCATTGAAATTTGCACGCGGTCCAGTATTTAACACTGGTATGGTCGTATGGTATGCGGACTCTGCTTACACAGATAACTGGGTTGGCGTACATCCAGGACATGGTTTCCTTGGCGTAGTTGACTCTCACCCAGAAGCAATTGTAGGAACTTTAAATGGTAAACCGACAGTTAAGAGTAGTACACGATTCCAAATCGCTGATGCAGCGTTCTCATTCGACACAACACCAGCTTGGAAAGTTGTATCTCCAACGCGTGGAACATTTACGTATGATGGCTTAGCGGGTGTACCGAAATTTGACGATTCGAAAACGTATATTAACCAACAGATTCCAGATGCAGGACGTATTTTACCGAATCTTGGTCTGAAGTTTGAAGTAGTAGGACAAGCTGATGATAATTCTGCAGGTGCTGTTCGTTTATATCGTTAATACAGTAAAACTACCGAGAGATTTTTTTTCGGTAGTTTTTTTGTGAGCAATGAATTTTATATAAAAGAAGAAATTATATATAATGTAACTTTACGAATAGAAATTTATTATATATGAAGTCTATATAAATAATGAAAGAATTGGATAAAAATAGTGGAAGAAGGTGAACGAATGAGTGTTTCTTCTATTGTAAATAAACAAAAGGCATATTTTTATAATGGCTATACGAGAAGTATAGAAGTGAGAAAGAATAATTTGAAGAAGCTTTATGAAGGCGTTCAGCGTTTTGAAGAAGAAATATTTCAGGCGTTGAAATTAGATTTAAATAAGTCAGTTCATGAATCGTTTACAACGGAAGTTGGATATGTATTAAAAGAAATTTCCTTTCAATTGAAGCATATTTCATCGTGGAGTAAACCGAAGCGTGTTCGAACAGCGCTCACTCATTTTGGATCAAAGGGGAAAGTAGTGCCTGAACCATACGGTGTGACACTTATTATTGCACCGTGGAACTATCCGTTTCAATTAGCAATTGCACCGCTTGTAGGAGCGCTGGCAGCTGGAAATACAATCGTTTTAAAGCCGTCGGAGTTAACGCCAAACGTTTCCAAAGTGCTTACAAGGATGTTAGAGGAATTATTCCAAGAGGAGCTTGTAGCGGTAGTAGAAGGCGGGGTTGAAGAGAGTACAGCTTTGCTGAAGGAACCATTTGATTATATTTTCTTCACAGGTAGTGTGGGCGTTGGGAAAGTTGTCATGGAAGCAGCAGCAAAACAGTTGACGCCGCTTACGTTAGAACTTGGCGGAAAAAGTCCATGTATTGTACATAAAGATGCAAAAATAGATGTAACAGCAAGAAGAATTGTGTGGGGGAAGTTTTTAAATGCAGGGCAGACGTGTGTAGCGCCTGATTATATGTATGTGCATGCTTCAGTGAAAGAACAGTTAATTGAGGCACTGCGACATGAAATTGCGGAGCAGTATGGCAAAGAGCCACTGCATAATGATAATTACGTACGAATTGTGAGTGAACGTCATTTTGAACGTTTATGTACGTTTTTGAAAGATGGTAAAACTGTAATTGGCGGGAACTATAAAAAAGAAACTTTACATATAGAACCAACAGTGTTAACTAATGTTACATGGAAAAGTTCCGTTATGGAAGATGAAATTTTTGGTCCGATTTTACCAATTATAGAATATGAAAACATAGAAGATGTAATTGACACGATTCAGCAACATCCGAAGCCATTAGCGTTATATGTATTTTCTGAAGATAAAGGAGTGCAAAAGAAAGTAACGAGTAATATTTCGTATGGTGGAGGTTGTATTAATGATGTCGTCTATCATCTTGCAACGCCATATTTACCTTTTGGGGGCGTCGGAAGTAGTGGATTAGGGAGTTATCATGGGGAAGAAAGTTTTCGGACTTTTTCACATTATAAAAGCATTTTAGCCCAATCTACGGCATTCGATATGAAAATTCGTTACTCTTCTACAAAAAGTGCTTTAAAATTCATACGAAAGTTGTTAAAATGATGATGGTGTTTATCAGTAGGCGTAGCCGTATGATAATAGCCCCTTCGCAATGGAAGGGGTTTTTCTGTTCGACATTATGTATCATGCGAAAATGAATCAAACATACTACATAAAGAATAGAAGTGAACGCTTGCTAAATAACCATTTTTGTTTGGATCGAAACAAAAAATAGTCTATAGAACATAAATATTTATTCATGAATATAAAAATTAAAATTTAAGGTAGATTGGACGGGAAAATGAAAAAGATTATTAAAGTTGAAGCAGTAGAAAAACATTTTGGAAATCAAGTGATTATCCCACCGCTTTCTTTAGATATTAAAGAAGGGGAATTTTTAACTATTTTAGGACCGAGTGGTTGCGGGAAAACGACGTTACTTCGTATGATCGCAGGATTTGAAACTCCAACTAAAGGGAATCTTTTATTAGATGATGAAAAGATTAACGATTTGCCACCATATAAGCGTCATATGAACTTAGTGTTCCAACATTATGCGCTATTCCCACATATGAATGTGGAGAAAAATATTTGTTTCGGCATGAAAATGCAGAAAGTACCGGCAGCAGAGCAGAAAGAGCGTGCTGAAGAGGCAATGCGTTTAACGCAGTTACTTGAGTTCCGTAATCGTAAACCTGCAAAGCTTTCTGGTGGACAGCAGCAGCGTGTAGCAATTGCGAGAGCGATTGTAAATAACCCGCGTGTATTATTACTAGACGAGCCACTTGGGGCGTTAGACTTTAAGTTAAGAAAAGACTTGCAACGTGAATTGAAAAACTTACAACGTAATTTAGGAATTACGTTCATATACGTAACGCACGATCAAGAAGAAGCGATGAGCATGAGTGATCGTATCGTTGTTATGAATAAAGGCCATATTGAACAAATCGGAACGCCGAAAGAAATTTATAATAAGCCGAAAACGTTGTTCGTTGCGACATTTATCGGTGAAAATAATATTGTGAAAAACGGGGAAGGCTATGTAGCAATTCGCCCTGAAAATGTAAAAGTGCGTTCGGTTGAAGAGCCAATTTTAAAAGAATACCACCTTGGACATATTGAAGACATTGAGTTTGTTGGAAATATGGAAAAGCTTTATGTACGTGATGAGAAAACATCAGAATTACTAATGGCATATCAAACTGCTGAAGAAGCAGCACAGTGGAGCATTGGAGATAATGTATACGTAGGCTGGGAGCAAGAGGACGAGGTGACCTTAAATTGAAAAAAGGGAAATTACTCGCACTACCTACAGTCGCATGGCTGTTAATCTTCTTCCTAATTCCCCTTCTGTTTGTATTGGCATTTGCCTTCATGCAGCGCGGAGCATATGGGACAGTGGAAATGCAATTTACATTAGAGAACATAGCACGTGTATTTGACCCATTATATATGGGGACGTTATGGGAAACAGTGAAAATTGCGGTTATTACGACAGTAATATGTTTACTGATCGGTTATCCATTTGCATATACAATTACAATTGTTGATCGCAAATATCGTTCGATTCTTTTATTATTGGCAACGATCCCGTTTTGGATTAACTTCCTTGTTCGTTCTTACGCATGGATTGTTATTTTACGTTCACAAGGTCTTGTAAACACATTGCTATTGAAGCTAGGTATTATTAGTGAACCTTTAAATTTACTATATAATACACCTTCTGTCATACTCGGAATGGTATATTCTTTATTACCATTTATGATTTTACCAGTGTATGCAGCGATTGAGCAGCTTGATAAGCGTAAGCTAGAAGCAGCTTATGATTTAGGGGCAACACCAGTAAAGGCATTTTGGAATGTTACAGTACCAATGACGATGTCAGGGATTGCTACCGGTTCTATTTTAGTGTTTGTTTCTTCTATCGGAATGTTTGTTGTATCAGACGTTATGGGTGGATCGAAAGTAGCATTAATCGGAAACGTAATTCAAAATCAATTCTTAGGAGCGCGTGATTGGCCGTTTGGATCTGCGTTATCTATGATTGTTGTTCTATTCTCTGTTCTGTTAATTTACTTATATTATCGTGCAACGAAAGTATATAAATATGATGGGAACGGAGGGGAATAGGCAAAGATGAAGAAGTTTTTAGTTTCTTATTCTTGGTTAATTTTATTGTTCTTGTATTTTCCAATGATGGTTTTAATGGTGTATTCCTTCAATGATTCTCGCATTAATGCGGAATGGGAAGGATTCACATTCCATTGGTATACAGATTTATTTCAAAAACAAGATGTTATTGATGCGTTTGTAAATAGTATGACGATTGCGGTCGTAACGACGATTGTAACGACTGTTCTTGGTGTGATTTTCGCAATTGCATTACATCGTTATAAATATCGTTATGAAGGTGCGATTAACGGTCTTGTATATTTACCAATTTTAATCCCTGATATTTTAATGGGATTATCTTTACTTATATTATTTAGTCAATTAGGTATGGAACTTGGTAAAACAACAATTATTATTGCACACATTACATTTAGTATTTCATTTGTTGTCGTTATTTTAGCAGCACGCCTTTCTGGTATGGGACGTGATTTAGAAGAGGCTGCGAATGATTTAGGAGCAACGCCGTGGCAAACGTTTCGTTATGTAACGTTCCCAGCAATTGCACCAGGAGTTATTTCAGCTGCATTATTAACATTCACATTATCAATTGATGATTTTGTAATTAGTTTCTTCGTATCAGGACCAGGATCAACAACATTGCCATTATACATTTACAGTATGGTTAAGCGCGGAGTATCACCAGAAATTAATGCACTTTCTACAATTTTAATTGTAGCTATCGTAGGATTAATGGTTCTATCTGAAATCTTCCGTAACAAAGGTGCAGATGGTGAAGAAAACTCTGGAGGACACCTTCCTTTATAATACGAACGATCTAGAAAGTACGAGGGGGTAATAAACCGATGAAATTAATGAAAAGATTAGCCGGCGCAGCAATTAGCTTTAGCCTTGTTGCTGGTGTACTTGCTGGTTGTGGTGAAAAAAAAGAAGAATTAAACATTTATAGCTGGGCTGACAATTTTGATGAGCAAGTGCTAAAAGATTTTGAAAAGAAATATAACGTGAAAATTAACTATGATAAGTATGCAAGTAATGAAGAAATGCTTGCGAAATTACAAGCAGGTGGCGCGAAGTATGATTTAATTCAGCCGTCTGATTACATGGTTAAAACAATGGCGAAAATGGATTTATTAGAGCCGTTAAATAAAAAGAATATCCCAAATATCGAAAACATGATTTCTAATTTTAAGACACCTGCATTTGATCCGGAAAATAAATATTCTTTAGTATATACTTGGGGCGTAACAGGTATTGCATACAATAAAAAGTATGTGAAGGAAGCACCTACAAGCTGGGCTGATCTATGGAATGAGAAATATAAAGGGCATGTAACTTTATTAAATGATTCTCGTGAAGTGTTAGGAATGGGTCTTAAGAAGCATGGGTTCTCAAACAGCACGAAAGACGATGCACAGTTAAAGACAGCAGCAACTGATTTACAGAAGCTACTTCCAAACTTATTAGCATTTGATACAGATAATATTAAACAAAAATTCATTACAGAAGATGCTTGGATCGGAACAGTTTGGTCTGGGGATGCAGCATTTATCGCAAAAGATAATAAAGATGTAGAGTACGTTGTACCAAAAGAAGGCGGCACAATTTGGGCTGATACGTTAGCAATTCCAAAAGGTGCAAAAAACAAAGAGCTTGCAGAGAAGTTTATGAACTACTTACTAGATGAGAAAGTAAGTGTGAAAAACTACGAGTCAATTGGATACAGTAATCCAAATGAAAAAGCTCATCCTCTTCATAGTAAAGAATATCGTGATAACCACATGATCTTTTTAACGAAAGAAGAATTAGATCGTACGGAATGGCTTGTTGATGTAGATGATAAGTTAAAAGATTATGATCGTTACTGGACAGAGCTAAAAACAAAAGGTAAATAAGTAAGGAAATGCGGTTTCTAAAGTAGAAATCGCATTTTTTCATAGTAGGAGGAAATCGTTTGAAAAAGTTGCATCAATATGAGGTAATGTGTATCGGTTTATTATTTGCTGTATTTGGCATTGTTGCTTGGCGCGTACATGCTGGTGGTGTTACAGTGATGGATACATATGTCAGAGGGTTAGTAAAAGGATTACAAACAGAAAGTTCGCTTACATTTTTCTCACACTATACAAAATTAGGGTCTGCCATTGGAATTGTAACTGTGCTCGTTATAAGTTTATTTGTTTTTTGGAGAAAACGTTATTATGCCGCGATGATCGTGTATCCAATGGGCATTTTAATCACACATCTTGTGAATAAAGGGATAAAAGAAATTGTGAAAAGAGATCGGCCTTCGTTAAACGAAGCATTGGATGCACTTGGATATAGTTTCCCTAGTGGGCATGCAATGTTATCTATTATGACATTCGGGTTTCTCGCTTATATCATTGCAGCAAATTTGAAGAGTGTAACAGGGAAATATGTTATAACAATTTTGATGGGAATAGTAATTGTGTCGATTGGATTAAGTAGAGTTATTTTAAATGTACATTATCCAACTGATATTTTAGCTGGTTATTGCGTAGGTGGTATTTTGTTAATTATGGTGATTTATTGCCATCGTTTACTTACTGAGAGACTTGGTCTTAATAAAGAGAGATAAAAACGTCTAGAAAAACTATTATTATAGTTTTTCTAGACGTTTTTTGTTTCCATTAAGATGTGATACAGTATAAGTGACAATTGAATGATGTAAAGTAGGTGAAAATGTATGAAAACAAATGTACATAAAGTAGATAAGTGGGGAAAGTTAGGAGCTTTTTTATATCAGTTTCGTTATACAGTAATTGTAGCTTTACTATTGGTTGCGATAGCACTCGGTATATTCGCACCAAAGCTACCAGGCGTATTAGGTGGTGATGGCTTCCAAACGGAAGGGGACTATCAAAAAACGAAAGAAATTTTAGATAAAGATTTTAAGAGGTCTCAAGATACACTTCTACTCGTTTTTGAAAAAAATAAGGGCGTTTCACATGAGGAATTTCAAAAGCAAGTAGAGGTTATTGTAAAAAATGTACAAGAGAAAGAGACATATGAATCTTTCCATCATCCAGTGCAAAATAAAGAAATGTTACAAGATGATATCGGCTATGCGACAATTTTATTTTCCGGGAAAACAAATAAAGAACGAATGGAAAAGACATTACAATTTGCTGATAAAATCGAAAAGAAAAGTAATGCAGCATTAAAAGTAACACCTACAGGGTTTCCGAAAATTAACAAAGAGATTAATGAAAGAACGCAAAATGATTTAAAAGTAGCAGAGATGATTGGGTTACCAATTGCATTTCTCGTATTACTATTTTCATTCGGTAGCCTTTTGGCATCTATTTTACCAATCGTAAATGGGGCACTTAGTGTTATTAGTACGATGGGCATACTATATTTTATAGGTAGCGATAAGGAACTATCTATCTTTGTGTTAAATGTTGCACCGATGATTGGACTTGCATTATCTATTGATTTTGCGCTATTATTTGTAAATCGCTTTCGAGAGGAAGTTGCAAAGCGAACGGTAAAAGAAGCAATAGCAATTACATATCAAACAGCAGGGCGGGCAATCGTATTTTCAGGATTATGTGTATTCGTTGGCCTATCCGGTTTGTTTTTCTTTAAAATCGATTATATTCAGTCTGTCGCAATTAGTGGAATGATTGTTGTGATTATGAGTATTTTATTCTCGCTCACACTTCTTCCAGCGTTATTATCGTTAATCGGTAAACGAATATTAAAAAAGAATCAAGTAGCACATACACCGGCAAAGGCGTGGCGTACATTTGCACAATTTGTAATGAAACATCCAATTGTGATGATTATTGTTGTTACAACATTTATTGTGATTTGCTTATTACCATTACGTACAGCTAATTTGCAGTTCCCTGATGTGGAGGCTTTACCTAAACAAAGTGATACAAGAATTGCATATGAGAAGTACGAAGAGGCATTTAATGAAACTGCAAAAACACATGCCGATGTTACGTTAGTCGTAGAGACGAAAAAAGATATGAAAGAAAAGGAAAGTTTACGAAAGGTAGAAGAAGTCGTTCAAAAGTTAAAAGATGATAAGAAAGTATATGAAGTAAGAAGTTTATACGACAGTTTAAATGGAATGAAATCAGATCAAGTTGCTGGGATGTTACAGTCGCCAGAAGCTGTTAAAATAGCTCCGGTATTTGAAGCGTATACGAAAGGAAATAAGACAACAATCGAAGTCTTTTTAGATACAAAACCACGTACAGAAATTGGGAAACAGTGGGTTCGTGATTTTAAACAAAATTATAAAGAAACGAACGTTACATATTATCTAGGCGGAATGACGACGTTCCAACAAGAGTTAGAAGATGAAATTAAAGATAAAGTTGCAATTGGTATGTCTGTTATATTTGGATCGACGTTTGTTATATTATTATTTGCATTTCGATCTATACTCATTCCAATTAAGGCGATTATTATGAATATACTTAGTTTAAGCGCAACAATTGGAATTGTTGTTTGGCTATTCGAAGGTGGTCATTTTGGTTTAGAAGCAAGTCCAGTTCTATTTGTTTTACCAATCTTCATTTTCGGCCTCGTCTTTGGGCTTAGCATGGATTATGAAGTATTTCTTATTTCGCGTATCCATGAACTGTATGAAGAAACAGGGGATAACGATCAAGCGACGTTAGAAGGACTTGTTTCAACAAGTAGAATTATTACATCAGCTGCATTAATTATGATTGTTGTAACTGGTGCTTTCGCCTTTACTGATATTTTACCAGTACAGCAAATGGGGCTTGGCGTTGCATTAGCGATATTTCTTGATGCAACAATTATTCGTCTTATGCTCGTACCAAGTTTAATGAAATTGTTTGGAGACTGGAACTGGTGGTTACCATTTCGAAAGAAAAGAGAAAAATCATCGTAAAAAATACTCATCTATAAGATGAGTATTTTTTTATGAATAGCAAGACCTACATTTTGCAAATAGTATGTGATAAGAACATTACATATAAGTAGGTGAAGACAATGTTTCGTTATTTTAAATTTAAGCTAAATGATACAGTACAGTTTGCAGAAAATGATGGGCATATGTATCGCATTGTCGGTTATCGGTTAGAAAAAGGGTTTTATCCAAAAGATGAGTGGACTCATATCATTTATGAATTGCTTAGAGATTTTGATGGGTATACGATGGATGCGGAAGAAGAGGAACTTGTAAAGGTCATTCAAGTAGAGGATGAGTATTACAAAATACAAGAAGTATCGGGATATCGTTATCCGGTAAAAATGAAGCAAAAACAACAAGTGATGAAAACAGAAAAGATGGATGACTTATTAGATACGTATAACGATTATAAGAGATTGGCGGATTTCTTTAAAGATTTATCGTATGAACAAAAAGCGGAAGAAGTGTTGCAGGAAATGAGAAGGCGTAGAGCGTGAGGGGCAGTCTATTATAAGACTGTCCTCTATTTTTGACGGTGCATCAAAGTGTATTTTCCGTTACAATGAGAGAATCAATAGAAATAAGGTGATACAGTATGGAAACGAAGAAGAAGGGCGAATGGTGCGAAATTACTGTGCCAGCGAAATGGAATGGTATAAGCATTGAGTCGCTATTAAAAATAGAATGGGAAATACCGAAAAAGTTGTTACATCAGCTTCGTATGGAAAAAGGTGTTACTGTTAACGGAGAACAGAGAAGATGGAATGAGCTTTTAAAAGAGGACGAAAAGTTACAAGTTCATATGTTTATGGAGGAAGAATACGGTGTAGAGCCTGAATATGGTGAATTACATGTAGTATATGAAGACGATCATGTACTCATTGTCAATAAGCCTGAGAAGATGGATACGCACCCTGCTGAAAAAGGCGGGATGGGAACACTTGCAAATCTTGTTGCCTTTCATTTTCAAATGCAAGGTTTAGAGACGAAGGTTCGTCATATTCATCGGTTAGATAAAGATACGACAGGTGGTGTCGTGTTTGCTAAACATAGAATTGCTGGTGCAATTATGGATCGTTTATTAATGGAACGAAAAATTAAAAGAACATATGCGGCTCTTGTAGAAGGGAAAGTGAAAAAGAAGCAAGGAACAATTGACGCGGCTATCGGAAGAGATCGCCATCATGCGACGAGACGACGTGTTTCTCCAAAGGGGGATCAAGCAATCACATATTATAAAGTAGAGAAGTATTTTAAAAAACAAAATGTTACGCTCGTAACGTTACAATTAGAAACTGGTAGAACCCATCAAATTCGTGTTCATATGAGCTATAATGGTAATCCGTTAGTTGGGGATATTTTATATGGTGGAGGAACGAAATATATGTCTAGGCAAGCGTTACATGCGATGAAGATAAACTTTTTACACCCCATTACGAAAGAAGAGATTGAAGTTGATGTACCATTTCCTACAAAATTAAATGACACAATGAAAGAATTTCAAAGAGTGAATGCGTAAAGTGTAAGTTTAAATTTGAGAAAAGTAGATTTTTGCAGGAATTTCTCTAAAAGAAGCGAAGCCGTTAAGAGAAAAGAGAGGTGAGAATCACTTGATCAAATATAAATATATACTAGGAATATTTTTTGCTTGTCTTTTAGTGACTCTATGTCTCTATCCATATTTACCAGAGCATTTGGCGGTACATTGGGATGTAAATGGTCGGCCAAACGAGTTTATGAGTAAACAAGTTGTTATAGCACTTATTCCTTGTCTTATTATTTTCTTACATGGATTGATGTATATTATTTCACATAATATATATAAGTTTAATGAAGACGAGCATGTCATTATAAGTGGATTTCTAAAGACGATTACTTTATTTATGTTGTTTATCCATATGCTCATTCTCTTTATTAATTTTGGAAGCGTGATATCCTTTCAAACAGGACTAACAATAGGGATTAGTATGTTTCTTTTTATGCTTAGTAAGGCGTTTAAAAAAGTTCAGAGTATGGAAAAAGACTCAATCAAATTAACAAAGATCCGTTTAGTGAGTAGACGGATTTTTCAAGTGATGGCATGTAGTATATTGTTTTCATTGTTTTTGAACTTGAAATGGGGATTTTATGTGTTACTTAGTGTAATAAGTGGTGGATCTATTTTGTTTATGTTCTATGCTTTATACTCATACATAATAGAAAGTTATGAAACGTAAAAAAGAGTCTTCTCATTATGAGAAGACTCTTTTAATCTATTTACTTCGTAATAAATTGTTGTGTCCAGTAGTTGCCGCTTTCTACATAGCCAACACCGATGTGAGTGAAGCCGTTATTTAAGATGTTTGCACGGTGTCCAGCACTGTTCATCCAAGCTTGTACTACTTCTTCAGGTGTACGTTGGCCTTGGGCGATGTTTTCACCTGCAGATGTATAAGAAATGCCAAACTTCTTCATCATGTCAAACGGAGACCCGTATGTAGGGCTGTTATGGTCAAAGTAGTTATTTTTTTGCATATCTTCAGATTTAATGCGTGCTACTTTGCTTAATTCAGTGTCAATTTTTAAAGCTGGTAAACCTTGTTTTGCACGCTCAGCGTTTGTTAATTCAACAACACGTTGTTCGAACTCACTTAAAGATTTTGCTTCTTCAGCAGGCTTTTGCTCAGCTGGTTTTTGTTCAGCCGGTTTTTGCGTATTGTTGTTTTCAGCAGGCTTTTGAGCTTCTGGTTTTTGAGCTTCTTCAGCAGGCTTTTGCTCGGCAGGTTTTTGCTCAGCAGGCTTTTGAGTTTCTGGCTTAGCTGTTGGTTGCTCAGTTACAACATTTTCAGTAGCTTGTTGACCAGGAATAATGCAATTTGGTTGGAAGTTTCCTTGTTGCCATTGTGCTAATGACTCAACACCCATAGATTGTAAGAATGCTTGTAATTCTTGTTGGCTCATTTGCTTCATCATCACTTTTGAATGCTGAATATTTTGAACCTTTATGTTAGATGGTTGTACTGTTGCAGCTTGTGCATCTAGAGAAGATACTCCTAAAGTAAGAGCCGTTGCAGCAGCTACAGATAATAAAACACGCTTTTTCATGATGTGTGTCCCCCTATATAAAGTTTTAATTTGTTTTCACACGATTTGTTTTTGACAGCCTGTCTGACTGACAAATTCATCGTAGCATAGATTTTGTGAGAAAAAAGATGGAAAAAAATTCATAGACTTAAAATTTACCTAATTTATCCTAAGAGGGGAAAAGGGGAAAAATAAGAGAAACATAGAGTATAAAAGGAATTTTCAGCATTTTTATACGTGGTTATAAGAGGGGGTTTTTGGATAAATGTACCTATATTGAAAATGAAGAATCCTATTGTATCAATGGTTTGAGCGTTTTTTTGAGGAATATACTGGATTGTTTTTTACAAAACTGTAATGTTTCTGTTGTTCTTTTTTATAATAAAGTAACATATTTTTAATGTTGTAGCGGACAAAAAAGCGGCTATCTCTTTACATAGACGAAGGAGATAGCCGTTTTCCTATTATTACGTATGTTACGAGTTATTACGAGTTGGTTTCAATTGCTTCTAATAATAAATCAACAATGTGAATTCCTCTCATTTTATGAGAAATACCTTCTCGCTCAATGCCTAATTTCATTTGTAATAAACAACCTGGATTTGCAGTAACAATGGTTGCGGCTTCTGTTTCATGCACACGATCCATTTTATAATCTAGAAATTCCATGGATAACTCTGAATGAACAATATTGTAAATACCAGCAGAACCACAGCAGCGATCCGCATCTTTCATTTCACGGTATGTTGCGCCTTGAATTGCTTCTAGTAACATACGAGGTTCTGAAGATGTTCGCATAACATTGCGTAAGTGACATGAGTCTTGATACGTAATAACTTGTGGTGTGAGTCGTAAGTCATTACGTTTATGGAAATCTAGTTCTACTAGAATAGCAGTAATATCTTTAATTTTAGAAACAAACTGCTTTGCCCGTTCAGCCCACTGTGGATCATCTTTTAACAGGTAATCGTAGTCTACGAGGTAAGCTCCGCAACCACCAGCATTCGTAATAATATAGTCGATGTTTAAATCTTCGAATGCTTTTATATTGCGTTTTGCTAATTCTTTTGCTCCATTTTTCTCACCAGCATGCCCATGTAATGCCCCGCAGCAACTTTGTGTTTTCGGAATAACGATATCACAACCAGCTAACTGAAGCAGTTTCATCGTTGCGTTATTTGTTTCTAAAAACATTGTATCCATTAAACAACCTGTGAAGAATGCAACTTGTTTCTTCTTCGTACTTTCAGCATGTAAAAATTCAGGACGATCTTTCATTGCTTTCATTTTAGGAACCTTAGGCAAAACGAGATCCATTGTTGCAAGTGTTTCAGGGAATAACTTCATAATCCCTGTTTTATGTGTTAGCGTTTGTAAACCAGAACGCTGATAAAAACCAATTAGTCCGGTTAATGTTCTCATTCGATTTTGATGCGGGAATAATCCTTCAAAAACGACTTTTCGAACAGCTTTCACTGGCACTGAGAATTTTTTGTTTTGATTTATAATATCACGGGCTTCTTCTAATAAATGTCCATAATTTACACCAGATGGACAAACAGGTTCACAAGCACGGCAGCCGAGGCAAACATTTAATGTGTTTTCAACATCTTCATCTGGCTCAATTAAACCATCAACGACCGCTTTCATTAATGCGATACGTCCTCTTGGTGAATGTGATTCTTTATATCCAGATTGAATGTAAGTAGGGCAAGTTGGTAAGCAGAAACCACATCGCATACAGTTTAGTAGTTCATCTTCACTTAATCGTTCTTTAAATTCTTTTTGAATGTTTTCTTTATTTAATGTTGTCATCGCTCAACCACCACTCTTTTGCGAGTGTCCTTCGCGAACATCTTTCCTGGATTCATAATGTTATTTGGATCGAAGGCGTGTTTAATTCCTTGCATAGCAGCAATACCTTCTTTACCTAATTTCATTTCTAAATACGGAGCTTTCATTGCACCAACACCATGTTCACCAGTAATCGTGCCACCAAGTTCGATTGCTTTTGCAAATATTTCAGCGAAAGCTTGTTCAGCTCGGTGCATTTCTTCTTCGTTGCGAGCATCTGTCATACAAGTGGGGTGTAGGTTACCATCGCCAGCATGTCCAAACGTACAAATAGGAATATTATATTTTTTAGCAATGGCATTAATGGCTTCAACCATCGGAGCAATCTGTGATCGTGGTACCGTTGCATCTTCTAATATTGTAGTAGGCTTTAATCTTGCCAGTGCTGACAGTGCACTACGGCGAGCTGTACGAAGCGCATCGGCTTCCGCTTCATCTTTTGCAACGCGAACATCAACTGCATTCATAGAACGACAAACGTTAGCCATTTTTTCAATATCTCGATTCACAACTTCAGGCGGGCCGTCTTGTTCAATTAATAAAATTGCTTTTACATCAGTTGGTAAACCGATTTGTGCAAACTCTTCTACTACTTCAATGGTCGGCTGATCTAAAAACTCAAGTGTCGCTGGAATGATTTTATTTGCAATAATAGAAGAAACAGCACGTGCAGCTTCATTAATATCTTCATATAGTGCTAGCATCGTTTTCTTCGTTTCAGGCATAGGAACAAGTTTTAATATCGCTTCAGTCACGACGCCAAGTGTTCCTTCAGAACCGATAAATAAACGAGTTAAATCGTAACCAGCTACATCTTTTGCCAATTTACCACCAGTACGAATCATATCACCATTTGGTAAGACAAGTTCAAGACCCATCACATAATCACGTGTTACGCCATATTTTAATCCACGTAATCCACCTGAGTTTTCATTAATGTTACCGCCAATTGTAGAAATTTTCATTGAGCTTGGATCTGGTGGATAAAATAAACCTTTTTCTTCCACCGCTTTAATAATATCAAGGGTAATAACACCAGCTTGTACAGTAATTGTTAAATTTTCTTCATCAATTTCTAAAATGTTATTCATATGGCGGAAGATAAGGACGATACCGCCTTCAAGTGGACATGTCCCTGCACAAAGGTTTGTTCCAGAACCACGAACATATACAGGAATATGATGAGTGTTACATACTTTTAACACTTCAGCTACTTCATTTGTATTACGAGGAGCAATGACTGCATCAGGCATTGCTTGGAAGTTTGGAGTGGCATCATAACTATACGTTAAACGCCCCATATTGGATGTATCCACATTATCTTCGCCAACAATGGATACGAATGAATCAATAATTTGTTTTTCTAACATTGGAAATCCCCCTCAAACTGTTAACGTAATTAGTCATCATAAAAAACGTTGTCACAGTGCTTTCGTTATAATGATAAAAAAGTTGGAGGATTCTTTCTATGTATAATCATCTAAAGATTAATCTATTTTATCATTCTTTTTTGTATGATTATCTAATAAGAGGAGCGAGAAGTATAAAATGTTTAAGTCTTTGAATTGTTTCGGATCAAGTCCTGTATACTCCTCAATTTTTTTTAGTCTGTAATGCAATGTGTTAATGTGGATATGTAATTGCTCCGCTGTTTGTTTATAGGATTGGTTATAATCAATAAATAAACGTAAAGTGTGCATAAGTTCAGGCGATGATAGTAAGTTTTCGATGGTGCGCTTTAGAAACTGTTCCCGCGTTTCAGCAGAAATATCTTGTAAGCACATTTCTAAACGTAAATCTTCATTAAATACAATGTTTTTCGTTTCAAGTGATACGGAAAGAGCTTGTAATGCTTGTTCGTATGATAAGTTCATATTGCTTGGCGTAACGGATTGTCCAATCCCGATATATAAAGGAACAGAAAACAAAGTTTCACAGTCTTGTTTTAATCGTTTTAAAAATTGATACGTTTGCTCTTTGGAGTTCGTGGCTGTAAATAAAATGAATCGATCATTTCCCCAGCGAATAAATAGATGCTCCTTTGTTAATAGATTGCGTACATGTTGCCAAATCTTACGCTGAAGCATCGTGTCATTTTGATCGATAGAGAACAAAATAAGTTGTTTTTTCTTATATAAATCAATACCAAGTGTTTTGGCACGATCGAGAAAGCTTGGAGACCAGTCTGTGTTTTGAAGCCAATCAAAGACAAATGCCTCATAAGAACGGTGTTCAAGTTCTAGTTGTTCTAAAAAGTAGTTTTCATGGATGAGTAGTTCGGTCATTTTACGTAATATTTCTCCGTATTGTGAAATATTTTCAGGTTCGCCTGTGATTCCAATGACACCAATTACTTCGTCATGGAATAGTAAAGGGAGATTCATACCTGCCTTTACGCCTTGCAAACGTCGTTCATCCTCTTTTGTAATAATGACAGTTTTCTTTTGTTTTGCGCAGCGGAGTGCGCCCTCATGAAATTGGCCGATTCTTTCTATATCTGTACTTGCGATAATAACGCCTTGTATATTAATGATAATAATATTTTCTTTAATTAGCCTGCGTACTTCTCGTACAATTTTATTCGCTAAATCAGGAAAAAGCATAATTGGCACACCTCAAATTCTATTTGTTGTACATTATATATGTAAATGAAGTAGGAAAGGGAAATTTCACACTTTCCACACATTTATTTGTTATTTTACAATTATAACGAAATCATCCGAAGATGGAGGGGATCTTTTGAGAAAGTATGTTTTTCTTCTCTGTTTTTTATTTCTATTAGTAGGGTGTCAAGGAAGTTCCTATACATCGATTGCTAAAGATAAAAGTGTTATTATAACAACGAATATAAAAGAAGGTAGTATTAGTTTTGTAGATAAACATACTAAAAAGTTAATTACGACATGGGAACTTAACGAACCAATGGCAGGGATTGCACTACTTCCAAATGGTGAGGACATACTTGTATATGGTAAGCAGTTAGAGTACATGTATGTATATTCACTAGCAGAAGGAAGGCAAGTGGGAAAATATAAAACAGGAAAAGGCATTGTAAATGTAGTCGTATCAGAAGATAAAAAGCAATTATTTGCTGCCGATCAAAATGCCCAAAAGATAAGGTTCTTTACGATTAATGGAAAAGAAACAGGGAATGTTTCGACAGGAAAAGGACCAATAACGATGGTAGAGTACCATAACCAGTTATCTGTATTAAACTTTTATGATACGAAGCTAACGACAATTGATACAAAGAAAAAAGAAGTAATACAATCCTTTATGATTCCACCAGCGTCAACGGGAGCAACAATTAGTCCAGATGGGAAAGAAATATGGATTGGCGGACATGGTGATGGAAATCAGGTAAATGAGAAAGTATTAGTGTATTCTTTGCAGAGCGGAGAAATGGTACGTTCTTTACACGCTCCGTTTATGCCTGTGAATATTACGAAGGATAATAAGT
Source organism: Bacillus cereus group sp. MYBK245-2 (assembly GCF_051916145.1). Classification (NCBI taxonomy): domain Bacteria; kingdom Bacillati; phylum Bacillota; class Bacilli; order Caryophanales; family Bacillaceae; genus Bacillus; species Bacillus cereus group sp. MYBK245-2. The sequence goes on from NZ_JBQAGB010000003.1 coordinate 253,156, forward strand.
ATGTATATGCATTAAGTCACGGTTCGAATACGCTTAGAAAGTTTGATGTTAGCACGTATAAAGAGGTGGCTTCTGTAGAAGTAGGATCAAACCCATTTGCATTTTTGAAGAGCGGAGCAGAAGGATACGTAGCAAGCTATGATAGTGATGAAGTGTGCGTCATGGATATGAAGAATTTGAAAATAAAACAAACAATTAAAGTCGGAAAAGGACCGTTTCAACTCATAGAGAGAGAAGGGAAGGACAATGAGTAAATATAGGGTGCTAGTTGTAGATGATGAAAGTGATATGAGGCAACTTGTTGGAATGTACTTAGATAATTTCGGATACGAGTGGGGAGAAGCTGAAAATGGAAAAGAAGCTCTAAAAAAATTAGAGACAAATCATTATGATTTCGTTGTATTAGATATTATGATGCCAGAGATGGATGGACTTTCAGTTTGTAAAGAAATTAGAAAAACGTTAGATGTACCAATAATATTTTTAACAGCAAAAGGTGAAGAGTGGAATAGGGTGAACGGCTTACGTATGGGAGCAGATGATTATATTGTAAAGCCATTTAGTCCTGGTGAATTAATTGCTCGTATGGAAGCTGTATTAAGGCGTTATACAAAGCAAGAGCAACAAGAGGAATTTCAGTTTGGACCGATCCGTATTAATGAAAAAAGTAGGAAAATTGAGGTGGATGGTGAGCCAATTTCTCTTACAGTAAAAGAGTTTGATTTACTCTATTTTCTTTGCCAACATACGGGACAAGTATTTAGCCGAGAACAATTGCTAGAAAAGGTATGGGGATATGATTATGCCGGAAGTACAAGAACCGTAGATACGCACGTGAAAACGATGCGTTTGAAGCTTGGAGAAAGTGGAAACTACATTCAAACTGTTTGGGGTGTAGGCTATAAATTTGAGGTGTAATGTATGTTTACGATGGTACAGAAGCTTTGGCTGACAGTAGTATGTGCAGTATTTGTAACAGTTTCTTTTCTTTATTTCGTATCTTTATACTCGTATGAAAAACTATACGTTGATAATTTAAAAGATTCATTAGTAATGGAAGGGAAGCGTCTTTCTGCGCAATATGATAAGCGCGAAGGAATATCAATTTTTGAAGAGAAAGTAAGAGCATTTAATCAAATATCTAGTTCAGACGTTCTTTTCGTATCAAACCCACGTGATTTAAGCGCATGTTTACCATTTGATGTGCACCATCATTCTCTTATAAGTGAAGGGGACAGGCAAACATTATTAGATGGAAAAACTGTGACAAAGATAGGATACGAGGAACATTTTGACCGTAATATTATGGGGGTTGTCATCCCTGTTTTAGAAAATAAAAAATTAGTTGGTATTGTATATTCTTATATTCCTTTAAAAAGTATAAAAGACTTAATATATGATATGGGTCTTATTTTAGCACCGTTAGCACTTGCTATAACTTTACTGACAATATGGATTGGTAGAAAAATTATTATTGCTATTACGAAACCACTTTCGCAAATGGAACGAGTTGCCAATCATTTGGCTACGGGGGATTTCTCAGAACGAATTACAATTTCTTCTGAAGATGAAATTGGGCGATTAGGAAAAGCATTTAATAAAATGGCAAATTCTTTGGAGACAGAAGACGTAAAGCGTAAGGAGTTTTTAGCTAACGTTTCGCATGAACTAAGAACACCGCTTAGTTATATAAAAGGATATAGCGAGGCTATTTTAGATGGTGTAGCGAAGGGACCACAGCAGGAAAAAGTAACACAGCTTATTCATAAAGAAGCAGATCGTATGCAGCGTCTCGTTCATGATTTATTAGATTTGGCACAATTAGAAGGGGAACATTTTCCGTTAAAGAAACAACCTATCGTTTTTTCACAACTAATTGAAGATGTGTTAGATACGTATGAGATTAAGTTTATAGAAAAGAAAATTCGTATTTCAACAAATTTAAATCCAGAAATCATTGTAATGATTGATGAGGATCGTATGCAACAAGTGCTTCATAACGTGTTAGATAATGCGATACGGTATACGAATCAAAACGGGGATATTATGGTAACGCTCAGACAGATAGATGATTATTGTGAATTGAACATAAAAGATACGGGGATCGGTATTGATACAGAGCATTTGGAAAACCTTGGCGAGCGTTTTTACCGAGTTGATAAAGCGAGAAGTCGTCAACATGGTGGAACAGGTTTAGGCCTGGCAATTGTAAGACAAATTGTTCATATACATGACGGACAGTGGCGGATTGAAAGTGAAAAAGGGAACGGTACGACGGTTAGTATTAAATTGAAAGTACAGGATGAGGAGAGCATGTTCTAATTTTTAGGGCATGCTCTTTATATGGAAGACAATAATTATACGTAAGATATAAATTAATATGTAATAAATATCGGAATTTTGACGATTTTATGAACAAAACATTTGTACTTCTTACTAATTCGTTCTAAAATAGTTATGATGCAAAGTTCTTATAAATCGTTTCAATTGTTGTTTGGAAGATACTGAGGTGATTTAACTGGAGTACAAATCTATTAAACCGAAAAAGATTTACGAAGAAGTATCTGAAGCTATTTTAACAATGATTAAAAATGGTACGTTAAAACCTGGTGACAAACTACTTCCTGTACATCAATTAGCTGAGCAGTTTCAAGTTGGTAGATCTGCTGTTCGTGAAGCGCTAAGTGCGCTAAGAGCAATGGGCTTAATTGAGATGAAACAAGGAGAAGGTACATATGTGAAGAACTTCGATTCTTCTTCATTAACAAAATCATTAAACAATAGATTATTGATGAAGAAAGAAGATATTTTGAATTTATTAGAAGTACGAAAGGTGCTTGAAGTGGGGGCAGTTCGAGCAGCTGCGGCAAAACGTACGGAAGATAATTTGCAAAATATGAAGCATTGGTTAGATGAAATGGCAAAGAGCGTTGGAGATGAAAAAGCTGGTGAAAAAGCAGATTTTCAGTTCCATATGGGAATTGCGGAGTCTTCGCATAACAACATTTTGCTTGAACTTATGAATCATGTTTCAGAGATGATTGCTGAAACGATTGGTGAATCAAGACGCATTATTTTATATGGTGAACAAACAACATCAGAACGACTTATAGAAGAGCATCAAGTTATATATGATGCAGTGTTAAAGCAAGATGTAGAATTAGCGCAGCAAGCAATGCTAGATCATTTAACAAATGTAGAACATATTGTCACAGGTAGAAACGATATAAATTCTTAATTTAATCTTTTAAAAATCTAATTTTCTGATAAAATAGAGAGAGATTAAGTAAGCGTTTTCTTTAGAAGAGGGAGAGGATAGGCCATGGTTGAGCCTATTTCTTCTCTCCTTAGTCATCTGATGACCATATGTTTTGTTGGTGGAGTTGTAAAAAGGGGGAGTAATAATTATGAAAGTTACTTTATTTGTTACTTGTTTAGTCGATATGTTTGAAACAAATGTCGGCAAAGCAACAGTTGAGGTGTTGGAGCGTTTAGGTTGTGAAATTGAATTTCCAGAAGCACAAGTTTGTTGCGGCCAGCCTGCTTATAATAGCGGCCATGTAGAAGCGGCAAAAGAAGCGATGAAACATATGATTGAAACTTTTGAAGATGCAGAATATATCGTTACGCCATCTGGTTCTTGTGCGACAATGTTTCATGAGTATCCGCATGTTTTTAAAGATGATCCGAAGTGGGCTAAACGTGCACAAAAAGTTGCTGATAAAACATATGAATTTACACAATTTATTGTAGACGTTTTAAAGGTTACTGATGTTGGTGCAAGTTTACCAGGGATTGCTACTATTCATAAATCATGTCATATGACACGTATGCTTGGAGTAACAGAGGCACCAGGAATTTTATTATCTAATGTAAAAGGGTTAACAGTGAGAGAGTTACCAAATGTACAAAATTGTTGCGGGTTTGGGGGAACGTTTTCAGTGAAGATGACTCCAATTTCTGAGCAAATGGTAGATGAAAAGGTAGATAGTGCAATGGAAACAGGCGCTGATTATTTAATCGGTGCAGATTGTGGGTGTTTGTTAAACATTGGCGGACGTATTGAGCGTTTAGGAAAAGAAATAAAAGTCATGCATATTGCTGAGGTACTGAATAGTCGCTCATGAAGGGGGAACATAAGCTATGTCTATGAAAATCAGTGAGAAAAAATTTAATGATCGCGTTGGCGATGGAATTCAAGATTCGTTTATGCGCGGAGCAGTATCTTCTGCACAAACACGCTTATATACGAATCGCTTAAAAGCAGCGGATGAATTAGGAAACTGGGAAGAATGGCGTGAACTCGGTGAAGAAATTCGTCAACATACGTTAGAAAATCTTGATTATTATTTAATGCAGTTAAGTGAAAATGTATCAAAAAGAGGCGGACATGTGTACTTTGCGAAAACGAAGGAGGAAGCAGCAAAGTATATTCAAGACGTTGCAAAAAAGAAGCAGGCAAAAAAGGTAGTAAAATCAAAGTCAATGGTAACAGAAGAAATTAGTATGAACCATGCGCTTGAAGAAATCGGTTGTGAAGTGTTAGAAAGTGATCTAGGAGAGTATATTTTGCAAGTAGATAACGATCCACCTTCACATATTATTGCGCCTGCTCTTCATAAAAATAGAACGCAAATTCGTGATGTATTTAAAGAAAAGCTTGGCTATGAAAATTCTGATGATCCATACGAAATGACAAAGTTTGTTCGTAAACAACTTCGTGAAAAATTTATGGATGCAGAAATTGGTGTGACAGGTTGTAACTTCGCTGTTGCAAATACTGGCTCTCTTTGTTTAGTAACAAATGAAGGTAATGCTGACCTTGTTATGTCGATTCCAAAAACACAAATTGCGGTTATGGGTATGGAACGTATGGTTCCGACAATGGAAGAATTAGATGTTTTAGTTGGTTTACTATGTCGTAGTGCAGTAGGTCAAAAGTTAACAAGTTATGTAACGGTAGCGGGACCAACTCAAGAAGAGGAAGTAGATGGCCCAGAAGAATTCCACTTAGTTGTGGTTGATAATGGTCGTTCTCAAATTCTTGGATCTGAATTCCGTCAAGTGTTGCAATGTATTCGTTGTGCTGCTTGTGTGAACGTATGCCCTGTATATCGACATGTTGGTGGACATTCATATGGCTCTATATACTCAGGACCAATTGGGGCGGTATTAACACCACTTTTAGGTGGATATGATGATTACAAAGAGCTTCCTTATGCTTCTAGTTTATGCGGAGCGTGTACAGAAGCTTGTCCAGTAAAAATTCCATTGCATGATTTATTATTAAAACATCGTCAAGTTATCGTTGAGCAAGAAGGGCGTGCTCCACTTGCAGAAAAATTAGCAATGAAAATGTTTAGTATGGGTGCATCTTCAGCAGCTTTATATAAAATGGGATCAAAGATGGCGCCAGCAGCAATGAGTCCATTTACATCTGGTAACCGTGTATCAAAAGGTGTTGGGCCACTTAAAAACTGGACAGATATTCGTGAATTCCCGGCTCCAAGTAAAGAACGATTCCGTGATTGGTATAAAGATCATAAGAAAGGCGGGGACAAATAATGACAGGATTAATTCAAAACCGTGATTCCTTTCTAGAGAATATTGCAAAAGAACTTGGACGCGCGCGTAAAACGGATGGTGTAAAACGTCCAGTATGGAAAAATAATGTGAATAAAGAAACGTTAAAAAATTATTCACAAGAAGAATTGTTAGAAGTATTTAAAAATCAATGTACAAACATTCATACAACTGTTGTGGAAACGACAAACGACCGTTTACGTGAAGATATTCAAAAAGTAATCGTTGAAAACGGCGGGGGACCTATTATGTTATCGGCAGATGAACGTTTTGATTCTTATGGGTTGACTTCTTTATTTAAAGAAGAACTTCCAAAGCAAAATGTTGAAGTGAACGTATGGGATTCTGAGAAAAAAGAAGAGAATATGCGTATCGCGGAAAGAGCGAATATTGGAATTGTATTTAGTGATTATACTTTAGCTGAATCTGGTACGATCGTTGTACAAAGTCATAAAGGCCAAGGTCGTTCTTTACACTTTTTACCGACTGTATACTTTGCTATTATTCCACGTGAAACACTTGTGCCTCGTATTACACAAGCAGTTGAGGATATGAACAAGCGTGTAGAAAATGGCGAGACAGTGGCATCTTGTATTAACTTTATTACAGGACCTAGTAACTCGGCAGATATAGAAATGAATCTTGTTGTCGGAGTACATGGACCATTAAAAGCAGTATATTTCATCGTATAAAATAGGGGAAAGCAGGCCAGAAAATGGCCTGCTTTTTTAATAGAATAGAGATAATATGAAGTAGAAGTTCTCTCCTTTTTTTGCTATGTTCTTCTGGAAAGGAGAGGAAGGGATGTTCACTTATGTATATGCATTGTTAGCGGGGATGGTGTTTGGTTCTTTTTTTATGGTAATTGCGATGAGAGTTCCGCTAGGGGAGTCTATCATAACCCCGCGTTCATATTGTCATTATTGTAAGTATGTGCTAAAGCCAAAAGAATTGATTCCAATCATTTCTTTTTGTATACAAAGAGGACGTTGTACGAATTGTAAGAGGAAAATTTCAACTTTGTACGTAGTATTTGAACTTATAACTGGAATGATATGTCTTCTTACTGTATATATGATTGGGGTGGAACGAGAGCTTATTATCGTTTTATCACTTTTTTCGTTACTTCTTATTATTTCAGTTACAGATTACATATATATGTTAATTCCAAATCGTATTTTAGCTTGGTTTGCTTGTTTACTCATTTTAGAATGTGTTTTTGTACCGTTAGTCACTTGGATAGATAGTATAGTTGGTAGTTGCGTTATATTCATTTTGTTATACTGCATGCAAAAGATATATCCAGGAGGGCTTGGGGGAGGTGATATAAAATTACTTTCGTTACTTGGATTTATAGTGGGACTGAAAGGGATTTTTATCGTTTTATTTTTAGCATCTTGCTTTAGTCTTTGTTTCTTTGGAGCTGGTCTCGTATTAAAACGTATGAAAATGAGGACTCAAATACCGTTTGGTCCTTTTATTAGTCTTGGAGCAATATGTTACATGTTGGTCACGTATGCAAAATAGAGAGGGGATAGAAAATGAATGTATATATGGATGATCAAAGAAGTTGTCCGTACGGTTACGTGCTCGCAACTACAGTAGAATGTGCTTTGCAAATGGTACGAGATTATGAGGTGAATGTTCTTTCCCTTGATTTCAATATGGGATGGGGAGAAAAAAGTGGATTAGATTTTGTAGAGGCTTTTTGTAAAGAGGGTCTATATGTGAATGAAATACATTTTCATACGAATGATGTCATCGGTATGCATAAGATGAAACAGAGAATGAATAAGGGAAAGGAAGAAGGAGAGATTAACCCTAATCTTGTTGTTAAATATGTGGGGAGCTAAAAACTCCAAAGTAAAACTTTGGAGTTTTTAATGTTTCATATGCGCTTGCAACGGAATGATTTCTTCTTGTTGAGCTGCTCCTAATTCAGTTTCTTCTTGTTTCACGTCAGGTACTTTCTTTGTTAAGTAATGGTATACCATACCGACAAATATAGACCCGCCAATAATGTTACCAATTGTAACTGGAATTAAGTTATGAATAGCACCTGCAAAAGAAATTGTCTCCGGATGCGGTGAAACTAAAGATAAAGCAAACAGCGATAAGTTTGCGATGCTATGTTCGTAACCAGATAAGAAGAATGTGAAAACGAGCATCATCATCATCATAATTTTTGCTGTATCACCTTTAACTTGAGAAGGTAAGAAACAAGCAAGACATACAAGCCAGTTACATAAAATTGCTTTAAAGAATAGTTGCATTGTAGGTGTATTCATTTTTCCTTCTACTACTTTATTCATGAAATGACCGTGATCAATTGCTTCAAAAATGCCAGTTGCATAAAATAGTAAGGCAAAGAATAAAGCACCAGCTAAATTCCCTGCATAACAAGCGATCCAATTACGAAGTGTATCAGCAATTGTTGTTTCTTTTCTTAAAGTTGCTACAGTGAAGTACATTGTGTTTCCAGTAAACAACTCAGCACCACCATATATAATAAGTACAAGGGCAATTCCGAAAAACATAGAAGCAGCTAAATAAGTTGCTGGTGAATCTGCAATGTGAAAAAAGTTACCTAATTTAAAACATAGTACAATAATAAAACCGATATAAATACCCGCAAGTGTGGCACGTATGAAATATTGCATCGGGTTTGTATCTAGCATTTGTTTTTTGCTCTTAGCCAGTTTGACAACATAATCTAATCCTTGTTCTAGCATGAGTAATACGCTCCTTTAGTACATCATCTATAAAGTGAAACTTTAATCAGTGGGGGGGTTCTTCATCTCCCACTGATTATTAGTTGAACCAATCGGGCTTTTATGGGCAGTTGATCCCCACCTAACTTCTTTGTTTTCGCTGAATTTTGAGGTGGGGGTCTTACTGCCCATTAAAGCGGGATAAATACTCCTTATATGAATAAAGTACATCGATTCTGTCTTAGTTTCAATAAGTTTGTGCAATATTTCACAAAAAGGACATACATATATTAAGAAAACGTTTACAAAAAATAGTATAATAGAATTTTTTCTGGACATTGAGTGGGGGAAGGGTAAAAAGAAAAAGCGCTGTAATTACAGCGCTTTTTCGTCTAAATTCTTTTCTACTTTTGTTTCTACTTCTTTTGAGAAGAACCAACCACCAGCTGCGATTCCAACTAATACAATCCAGAATGTAAGCTTCCATGGTGTAGATTCTGGGAATGAATGCGGAATTACATTTAATGCAGGATGTGCTAACGTATAAACTGCTAGTTTCACACCAACCCAACCTACAATTAAGAATGCCGCAGTTTCAAGTCCTGGTTTACGTTTTAAAATTTGTACGAAAGCAGTTGCTGCAAATCGCATAATGATTAATCCGATAAGTCCACCTACAAAGATAACAACGAATTGCCCAGTATCAAGACTACCAATTGTACCTAATCCTGTTTTTGGTAAAGTCATTGCTAATGCAACAGCAGCTAAAATAGAATCAACTGCGAAGGCGATATCTGCAACTTCAACTTTAAATACAGTCCACCAAAAGTTCTCTTGTTTTTTCTTTGCTTCTTTTTCTTCTGTTTCTTCATCTGTATTCTTTTTAACATACGTTTTAAATAAGTGATTACCAGCGATAAACATAAGGTAAATGGCACCGATTGCTTGCACTTGCCATACGTCGACTAGGAACGAAATCATAAATAACGATCCAAAACGGAAAACAAATGCCCCTGCTAATCCATAAAATAGTGCTTTCTTTCTTTTTTCTTCTGGTAAATGTTTTACCATAATTGCAAGAACAAGAGCGTTGTCAGCCGCTAAAATCCCCTCTAGTGCAATTAGAATGAGTAATACCCAACCATACTCCAATAATAATGATACATCCATGTACATTCTCCTCTCATTTCTATAAGTACTAAATAAGTGAAGAAATCCCCACTATTTAGTTTCCCCATACTCCTGCCTATTAACTTTGGAAGAATTTGGAAATGGATGCAAAAAAGACCTCTGCCGTTAATAGGCAAAGGTCTTGCTAGACATATGTAATAAAAATGCCAACAAAGCCGGAAGAACTAAGTTCTACGTAATGACGACTTTGTTTCCAAGAAATATTCTTGGACGCTACTCCCCTTTGGAGATATGCTATTGTACTCTCATTATATGGATAATTTATACGGTTGTCAACCTGTTAAAATGTCTTCATTCGGATATTTTATTTTCCGGTTCTTTTTACGTGCAAATGAAAAAGCTAATGTTAAAGGTCCCATCTTCCCAAAAAACATCATAAAGATAATAATAGCTTTTCCAATCATCGTTAAGTGTGGTGTAAAATTCATACTGAGACCGACAGTCCCAAATGCTGAAAATACTTCGAAAGCACTCATCAATAGAGGAACTCGCTCAGTAATGCTTAAAATTAAAATAGCAAAAAAAATAAATGAAATAGAAATAATAGCGATGGTCAATGATTTGACAATGAGGGTATCTTTAATGGATTTTTTAAACACGACAATATCATCTTGTTCTTGTAAAAATTTAAATACCCCAAAAAACATGATTAAAAATGTTGTCAACTTAATCCCGCCACCAGTTGAAGCACTACCAGCGCCAATAAACATAAGGAGCATCATTAATAGTAGGGAAGGCTTCGATAAAGCAGAAATATCAACTGTATTGAAACCGGCAGTACGCGTTGAAACTGCTTGAAAATAAGCGGCCATGCCTTCTTCAAATGGGGTAAAGCCTCTCATAGAAAGAGAATTGTGAAACTCGAATATAAAAATAAAAACAGTCGCAATAATATTGACGATTAGAGTAGAAGAGAGCATAAGTTTTGAGTGTAATGTAAGGTTTTTAAAATTTTTCTTTCTTTTTATATCTACGATTACTGTAAAACCAATCCCACCTAAAATAATGAGGGAGGAAATGACGAGATTGACAAGAATGCTGTGAGAGTGGGACATTAAATTATCGCTCCAAACAGAAAAACCTGCATTGTTAAAAGCAGAGATGGAATGAAAAAAGCTATAATAGATCCCCTTAGCAATCCCATATTTCGGAACCCATTCAAAAGAGAGAATGAAAGTAGCGATACATTCGACTGTAAAAGAGAATAAAAATAATGCTTTGGCCAGACGAATGACCCCGCCTATATTCGTTTGATTTAATGCTTGTTGCAGTAAAATTCGGTTTTGAAGGCCAATTTTTCTGCCGAGCATAATCGCAATTAAAACGGCAAAGCTCATAATGCCAAGTCCGCCCACTTGTATAAGTGTTAAAATGACACATTGGCCAAATAAGGTAAATACTTTCCCTGTGTCCACAACACCAAGCCCTGTAACCGTACAAGCAGAAACGGTTGTAAATAAAGCATCGAGCCATGAAATAGACGTCGTTGTAGCAATTGGCAATTTTAATAAGCATGTACCGATAATTGATAACATAATAAAAGACAAAGTAAGAACACGGGGAGGACTCATGTGAATGTTAATCCGTTTCATGTTACATATCGTTCCTTTCAGTTTGCTTTTACTAGTATGTGAAAAAGCACCATTATGTATGTTAAAAATAGAAAGAGGCAGAGAATATCTGCCTCTAAGCCATATGTTATATTGTTATCCACGTAATTGTTGTTGAGCTAAAGAAACAAGACGTTTTGTTACTTCACCGCCAACTGATCCGTTAGAACGAGATGCTGTATTAGACCCTAAGCTTACGCCGAATTCTTGTGCAATTTCATATTTAAATTGATCAAGTGCTTGTTCAGCACCTGGAACTAGTAATTTGTTTGTTTTTGCCATGATGATACACATCCTTATGAGTAATCCAGTTCAGCTAAGTATGTATCTGAACTGGTACCGTTATTTTATGTGGAACCGGCGTGCTCATACGCGGAAGTAATCGGTGTGATTAGAAGTTATTGGATAGAAAAAAGAGTAGCAAAAATTGCTACTCTTTTTTTAGTATTGTCGCTGTACCTTCCACGACAATATCATCCGATTGATTATATATATTTGTTTGCAACGTAATGATTTTTTTATCGTCACGTTTTTTGATGACCTCTGCCACAACGCGAAGTGTATCGCCGATTTTGACAGGAGCGCGGAATGAAACGTTTTGAGATAAATAAATCGTATTTTTACCCGGGAGTTTCGTTCCAAGGATGGTAGAAATAAAACTTGAAACGAGCATACCATGAGCAATACGTTCTTTAAACATTGTCGTTTTTGCAAAAGAGTCTAAAATATGAATAGGATTCACATCTCCAGTCAATTTTGCAAAATTGATAACGTCCTCATCCGTAATCGTTTTTGTAAGTGATGCTTGATCACCGACTTGAATCTCATCATAACGAAGCTCCGGGACGGTTTGTGCTTCTTGAAATGGATTCATTTTGTCCTCCTTCTTTTCCATATCGAAAAATGCTAGCCATCTTGATGTAGTAGGAGGAAGAAAGAGTTTTGTTTGTGCTGCAGTTAGCTCCCACATTTTTCTTACTTGATGGAAGTAAATAGATTTTTTGAGTTTTCCTCGAACTTTTTTGCGAGTTCCAACTGTTTTGTCTTGAAATCTTCCAAAAAACCTTCTAACTGTTTTTGAGCCTCTTCACGTTGTAATTGCTGCTGTTCAATAAATTGCTTCGTTGTTTCTTCAAATTGACCGCTTGTTTGAGTAAGGATAGACAAAGATGTTTTTGTAGGAGAAACAGTTAGCTGTTGCATATGAGCAGAAAGTTCTTTCCACTTGTCTTGCCACTCGTTAATTTGATCATTTAAGGAGTTTCCAGTCAATTGCTTCACATAATCTGTATATTGATTATTGAATTGAGTAGTAAATTGTTGCAGTTCTTTTTCCAGTTCATCTACTCCTGATGTTAATTTATGCAAAGCGTCTTGTTGTTGTTTTAATGTTTCTAAAGTAAGTTGCTCTAATTGTTTCCCAGCTGAAGAGAAAAGGGAAAGAGATTGAGACCAGTTTTTCCAAAATGCATCGACCAATTCGTATGGTTTAGTTTCCATTGTTTGACCCCCAAATGTTTTTTTGCATATTGTGAACGCAGATTACTCTGCTGTACCACCAGGTGAAGATGAAGAATCCTTTTCATCCTTTTCTGGAGAAGTGGCAAATGGAAAGAATGCGTTCGTATATAACGTGAAAAACGTTCGCAGCATATTTTGGTAATGCTCAAAAGAAGTTGCACATGTTGCTAAATATTTCTCTCCATATTCAGTTAAAGAATAAATTCTTTTTGCTGGCCCTCCTTCGCTTGTATCCCAAGTAGAAGAAATGAGGTTTTCTTTTTCTAATTTGCGTAGTGTTCTATAGACATTACCTTGGTCAACAGAAGAAAAGCCGATATCCATTAGCATTTGAATAAGTTTGTAACCATGAAGACTCCAGTCTTTTAGACATAGAAGTAAGAAGGGAACTAAGAAGTTTTTTGGCATGGAGTTTGGTTGTTTTGCTTGGTTGTTCTCCAAACTTTCGCGTTGTTCTGGTTCATTATGTAGCATGATTGTGCATCACCTCATGAATCAGTTAGATGGAATTTTTTGCTTATAAGTGCAATTTACACCTATCTGTTTTTAAAGTCAATACATTTGTTAGAAAATAGAAAAAAATAAAATATAGACTTGAAGTTTTATTCAGAATATTAGAAAATAATGAATAGGTTGAATTGTTTCAAAAACGAAAAAGGGAGTGTAGGTAAAGTGATTGATCAAAAATTCGATCCACTACAAGCATGGAAAAATGCTTATGAACAAACCGAAACATTTTGGGGAAAAGCGCTCAATGAAACAATTAAAACAGAAGAATATTCTGCTTGGATGGGCAGCGTTCTAGATTTGAATTTGTTTTATCAAAAAGCATTAAATGATACGACAAAAAATTATTTAGAGCAGGTGAATATGCCTACGAAAGAGGATATCGCTAGAGTGGCTACGCTTGTTATTAACTTAGAAAATAAAGTGGATAACATTGAGGAGTTTCTAGAAGATAAGGTAGAGTCAGTAGGACAAGCTCCTACATTAAAGCGCGATGTTACGAAAGTAAAACAAGATATTCGCACATTAGAAACGAAAGTTGATCAAATTTTAGAATTGCTAGAAAAGCAAAACGCAGTACTAGCAAAACTACAAGAACCTGTAAAAGAAGAAGTAAAACCTACGAATAAGCCAGAAAATAAAAAGTGATAATAGCGCTTGTTTATAACATATGAAAGAGAAAGGGAGAATCTCTTTTCTATGTATAAACAGCGAAACATAATTATATAGGGACTCCATAGTATGAGTACCAAAATGATTCATAATAGTCGTTCACAAATTCATTTAAGGGGGAAAAGAAATGGTTCAATTAAATGGCAAAGTAGCAATCGTAACAGGTGGGGCAAAAGGAATTGGAAAAGCGATCACAGTAGCGTTAGCACAAGAGGGCGCAAAAGTTGTTATTAACTATAACAGCAGTAAAGAGGCAGCTGAAAACTTAGTAAATGAACTAGGAAAAGAAGGACATGACGTTTATGCAGTTCAAGCAGATGTTTCTAAAGTAGAAGACGCAAACCGACTTGTGGAAGAAGCAGTGAATCATTTTGGTAAAGTTGATATTCTTGTTAATAATGCTGGTATTACAAGAGATCGTACATTCAAAAAGTTAAATCGTGAAGATTGGGAACGCGTAATTGACGTGAACTTAAGCAGTGTGTTTAATACGACAAGCGCGGTACTTCCATACATAACGGAAGCGGAAGAAGGTAGAATTATTAGCATTTCTTCTATTATTGGTCAAGCGGGTGGATTTGGACAAACAAACTACTCAGCAGCGAAAGCAGGTATGCTAGGATTTACAAAATCATTAGCATTAGAGCTTGCAAAAACAAATGTAACTGTAAACGCTATTTGCCCAGGATTTATTGATACTGAAATGGTAGCAGAAGTGCCAGAAGAAGTACGTCAAAAAATCGTCGCTAAAATCCCGAAAAAACGTTTTGGTCAAGCTGATGAAATTGCAAAAGGTGTAGTATACCTATGCCGTGACGGTGCTTATATCACAGGTCAGCAATTAAACATTAACGGCGGATTATATATGTAATGAAGTAAGAAAAAAGTGCATATCCATAGCAGGAATGCACTTCTTTTTTTTAGAAGGAAATTGACCAAAAAGGAGATAGAAAAATGACTACATTCGCAACAGAATGGGAAAAGCAATTAGAGCTATACCCAGAAGAGTACCGAAAAGCATATCGCCGAGTGAAAAGGGCGAGTGAAATTTTATTACGTGAACCAGAGCCACAAGTAGGATTAACGCCGAAAGAGGTTATTTGGACGAAGAATAAGACGAAGCTTTATCGCTACATTCCAAAACAAGAAAAAACACAAAGAGTTCCAATTCTATTAATATATGCTCTTATTAATAAACCATATATTATGGATTTAACTCCTGGAAATAGTTTAGTGGAATATCTAGTGGACCGTGGTTTTGATGTGTATATGCTTGATTGGGGCACATTTGGTTTAGAAGATAGTCATTTGAAATTTGATGATTTTGTGTTTGATTATATTGCAAAAGCAGTGAAAAAAGTAATGCGAACTGCAAAATCGGACGAGATTTCTTTACTTGGTTATTGCATGGGGGGAACGCTAACTTCTATTTATGCGGCACTTCATCCACATATGCCAATTCGTAACCTAATCTTTATGACAAGTCCTTTTGATTTCTCTGAAACAGGATTATATGGTCCTTTATTAGATGAGAAATACTTCAATCTAGATAAAGCGGTTGATACATTTGGAAATATTCCGCCAGAAATGATTGATTTCGGAAACAAAATGTTAAAACCAATTACGAACTTTGTTGGTCCATATGTTGCTTTAGTAGATCGTTCAGAGAATGAGCGCTTCGTTGAAAGCTGGAGGTTAGTTCAAAAGTGGGTTGGCGATGGCATTCCGTTCCCAGGTGAATCATACAGACAGTGGATTCGTGATTTTTATCAAAACAATAAATTGGTTAAGGGTGAACTCGTTATTCGCGGACAAAAGGTAGACCTTGCAAATATTAAGGCGAATGTCTTAAATATTTCAGGGAAACGTGATCATATCGCCCTGCCATGCCAAGTAGAAGCGTTGCTAGATCATATTTCTAGCACAGATAAACAATATGTATGTTTACCAACGGGACATATGTCGATTGTTTACGGTGGAACAGCGGTAAAACAAACGTATCCGACGATTGGAGATTGGCTTGACGAGCGCTCTAAGTAAAAATAAAAAGATCCAACTAGCATATGTTAGTTGGATTTTTTTATGTAAAATAACAAAACATAGGAAGGAGAAATTTATATTTTAGGAGTATAATTATGAAGCTTATGATTGGTAAGTTGTTTTGGGATACAAGAGCTTCTATGCCTTGTTATCCATCGTTAGAAAATGATATGATATGTGATGTGCTTGTAGTTGGAAGTGGCGAAGCAGGTGCTCAAATAGCGTATTCGTTAGCGAAAATGGGAATGCGCGTTACACTTATTGAAAAAAATATGATTTCATGTGGTAGCACAGCTGCTAATACAGGGTTATTACAATTTCTTCATGATAAATCGTTAACCTCACTTATCCATACATTTGGCGAAGAAAAAGGGGTGCGAGCATATAAGCTTTGTTACGAAGCGTTACGAACAATGGAGAAAGTTGTACCGACTCTCGATATTGATCCCCAGTTTATTCCGCGAAGTAGTTTATATTATGCAAGTAAAAGTGAAGATGTCTCATTTTTACAAGAAGAATACAAAACGTTACAGAATTATGAGTTTCCAGTTGAGTATTTTACAGCATCTGATATTAAGGAACGGTATCCTTTTACAAGACAAGCGGCATTATATACACATGGTGATGCTGAGGTAAATCCGTATTTATTAGCGCATAGCCTTTTGCATAAAGCAAATCAAATGGGTGCTACTATATATGAACATACAGAGGCCATACATATAAAAAAACGTCAAAATGATTTAATTTGTTATACGAAAACAGGAAATCAAATTGTAGCAAAGAATATTATTATAGCGACGGGTTATGAAGCACTTTTCGGAAAGAAAGAAAAAAATACAACAGTGGAAACATCATATGCAGTTGTGACAAATAAGGTAGATTCATTTGAAGGCTGGTATGAGCAATCATTAATTTGGGAAACAGCAAGGCCTTATTTATATTTTAGGACGTATGAAAATCGTATTATTGTAGGTGGATTGGATGAAGTAATGAAAATTCAAACAATCGGTGATACGAAATTATTGCATAAGCGTGACGTCCTTATTAACATTATAAAAGAGATGTTCCCGCAGTATAAAGATATACAGGCGGAGTATTATTGGGCGGCGGCATTTGGCGGTAGTCACGATGGTCTCCCTATTTTAAAAGAAGATAATAAGATACATAATTTATTTTATGCATTGCCATATGGAGGTAACGGAACTGTGTATGGAATGGTATTTGCTAAAATATTTGAGCAGTTATTTACAAATAAAGAAAGTGAAGATTTTTCTTTATTTAATCGATAGAAAAAAAGGTAGCGAAGTGATGGAATGAGAGATATAAAAAAGTTTTTACAAAAATTGCGTCCTGTACAACTCATTGTTTTGTTTTATTTATTAGCAGTAGTTGTATCGGTAATATTACTTAGTTTACCGTTTGTTACAAAGGCTGATGTGAAATGGACATTTATCGATGCCCTCTTTACATCTGTTAGTGCGGTAAGTGTTACGGGACTGTCTGTTGTTACGATTTCAGATACATTTACTACGGCAGGAATTATTATTTTAGCCCTTATTTTACAATTGGGCGGCTTAGGAATTATGGCGCTAGGTACATTCGTTTGGATTATAACAGGAAAAAAGATTGGTTTGCAGAGAAGAAGACTGATTATGGCAGACCATAACCAAGGGAATTTATCAGGTCTTGTAGAATTGATGCGTTCTATTTTAATTGTAATTATTTCAATAGAGCTTATTGGAGCAATATTATTAGGTACAAGATTCTTACTTTACTTTCCAACTTGGCAAGAAGCTTATTTTCACGGTTTTTTTGCAGCTGTTAGTGCAACTACGAACGGCGGATTTGATTTAACAGGACAATCGCTAATTCCGTATAAAAAAGATTACATTGTTCAAATGATTCATATGTTACTTATTATTTTAGGAGCAATCGGCTTCCCTGTATTAATGGAAGTGAAACAATTCCTTAGTAAAAGGAGACAGCAACTATTTCGTTTTTCGTTATTTACAAAATTGACGACAACAACATTTTTTGCGCTCGTGGTCGTTGGAACGATTATGATTTTTTTACTAGAACGAAATCATTTTTTAGCAGGAAAGTCATGGCATGAAACAGTTTTCTATACACTATTCCAATCTGTGACGACGCGAAGTGGGGGACTTGCTACAATGGATATACTTGAATTGTCACAACCGACGCTTTTATTTATGAGTATATTAATGTTTATAGGAGCATCTCCAAGTTCGGTTGGGGGCGGGATACGTACAACAACATTTGCTGTTAGTATATTGTCACTATACACTTTTGCAAGAGGCGGGAGAACGGTTAGAGTCTTCAAACGTCAGCTACATGAAGAGGACGTGCTGAAAGCATCTGTCGTTATGACAATGGGGATTTTATTATGTGCCACAGCACTATTTATTTTATCTATTACGGAAAATGTACCGCTTATGAGTTTAATTGTTGAAGTCTGTTCTGCTTTCGGGACGACAGGACTATCGACAGGTATTACGCCAGATTTAACAACTGTTGGTAAACTTGTACTCATTGTACTTATGTTTATCGGGCGTGTAGGTATTTTAACATTTATACTAGCTAGTGGTGGAAGAGAACAGCCACCTCGCTATAAATACCCGAAAGAGAGAATTATTATTGGATAGTATGAAACCATTCTACCTATGTTAGGTAGAATGGTTTTTTAGTCGTTAATGCCAAATTGCGGATGCATAAAAGTATCCTTCTTATTATCTCCTTCTTTTTTTAGTAACTCTTGATTTTCTTCTGAAATCCACCCAATATCATTTGTAGGATGGATCCATTCTTCTCCAGCCATAATGGCAGGGTCTACATCATCACTCCAATTGTGAAGTGGACTGTTCTCGGAATCATATTTACTATCTCCGATTACGACGTCATATTGATTTATGAAAGGTTGTTGCATCTTCTTTCCTGTTCCTTTAAAAGATGGGAAATTCATTTGATGCGGGAGCGTTTCATCTAAAATGGGTGACTGGATTTTATCTTTCTTCTTCAAAATAAGAGCTCCTTTTTATTATGATTTCTTCATATGTAGTATTTCCATCTAGCAGTTCTTATGTACTTGTTAACACTTGCCAGTAATAATTATTTTAGCTTGCTTCAAACTAGAGTAGAAAGTGAATTTTTGAGAGCAGGTGAATGTATTGGTAAAAAGAAAAGTGAAACAAAATGCGGCAATCAACAATAATAAAACTCCGAAAGAAAGCTTACCAGATGCAGAATTTGCATTAGAGTATGAAGGAGAAAATAGCGCGAAGTATGCAAATCGTAATTCAAAAAAAGGTAAACAAAAGTGAGGCGTTTTTTACAAACGCCTCACTTTTTTGTGGGATTATAAAGGTTTTTTTAATTATTTGTAAATTTAGTGTTCATTATTAGCAGAAAAATGCGAAAAAACATAGAAGTAGCAACGTATTACACAAAAACAAACAACAAACAAAAGATTAATGTTGGTTTAATACTGCTTTTACACTAGTTGTTTATATTTGAGTTGTACATAAGATTTGTAAAAGGAGAGAGAGACAGTGAAAAAAACAATCTTTAAAGCTGTAGCAACTGGAATGGTATTTTCGTTATTAATGGGGTGTGGTGCAAAGAAAGAAGAAAGTGCTGGGGCAAAAGTAAAAGATGATAAATTATCTGGATCATTAACTGTTTACACAGCAATTGAAGAAGAACTTGTACCAATTTATCTTGATTCTTTTAAAAAGAAATATCCAGATGTGAAGCTGAATATTGTTCGTGATTCAACTGGAGTTATTACAGCGAAATTGCTAGCTGAAGGAAAAAATACACAAGCAGATGTTGTATGGGGAACTGCAGCTTCAAGTCTATTAGCTTTAGATAAAAAAGATATGTTAAAAGGATACTCTCCAAAAGGAGCGGATCGCGTTTTACCGCAATTTAAAGATGATAAACAACCAGAAAAATGGGTAGGAAATACTGCATTTATGACGGGGATTGCTATAAATAAAGAAGAATTAAAGAAGAAAAATTTACCGATGCCAGAATCATACGAAGACTTAACGAAACCAGAGTATAAAGGAACGCTTGTTATGCCACATCCAGCATCTTCTGGAACAGGATTTTTAACAGTTTCTGCATGGTTACAAATTATGGGTGAAGATAAAGGCTGGGATTACATGAAGAAACTTCATGATAATATGGCAACTTATACTCATTCAGGTTCAAAACCAGCGAAATTAGCGGGTGCGGGTGAATATCCAGTTGGTGTATCGATGGTTTATAGTGCTTTGAAAGAGAAACAAAAAGGTGCACCAGTTGAAGTTGTATTGCCAAAAGAAGGATTAGGTTGGGAAGTAGAAGCGAACGCACTTATTAAAAAAGATAATGCAAAAAATGAAAAATTAGCGCAAGCATTTTTAGATTGGGCAATTACTGATGATGTAATGAAGTTATACTTCGAGAAAAATGGATTTGCGACAATTAAAAATGATTATAAACTTCCAGACGGATTCCCTAAAGATGTGACGGAAAAGTTATACAAAAAGAACGACTTTAAGTGGGCAGCAGAAAATCGCGACAAAATTTTAGAAAAATGGGAAAAAGAGTTTGGCCAAAAAGCAGAACCGAAAAAGTAAGTGAGTGGGAGAGAGAAAAAATGAGCGAATATTTATCAATTCAACACATTCAAAAACAGTTTGATGCATTTACAGCGTTAAAAGATATTTCTTTTACTGTGAAAAAAAATGAGTTTGTATGTTTATTAGGCCCAAGTGGTTGTGGGAAAACAACATTGCTTCGAATTTTAGCAGGGCTAGAAGAGGCGACAACAGGTAGTATAGCTGTGAATGGAAAAGATATTACAGCATTACCTCCTGGAAAGAGGAATTTCGGAATGGTGTTTCAATCCTATGCGTTATTTCCGAATTTAACAGCACTTGAAAACATTGAATACGGCTTAAAGACAAAAAAGTATGGAAAAGCAGAAGTAAAAGAGAAGGCGCTATCGGCGTTAGAACTAGTTGATTTACTGAATGTAAAAGATAAATATCCTGCTCAAATGTCTGGTGGACAACAGCAGCGAGTAGCACTTGCACGTGCACTCGCTCTGTCTCCGGATATTTTGTTACTCGATGAGCCGTTATCTGCTTTAGATGCAAAAGTACGTGAAAAGTTACGTAGAGAAATGCGTGATTTGCAAGAAAAAGTAGGAGTGACAACTATTATGGTCACGCATGATCAAGAAGAGGCATTAACGATGGCTGATAAAATTGTTGTAATGAATCATGCGGAAATTATGCAGATTGGCACACCAGAGGAGATTTACCAAAGGCCAGCCAATCCATTTGTGGCAGATTTTATTGGTTCTATTAATTTCTTTTCGAAAAATAACGAAGAACATGCAATTCGTCCGGAACATGTAACAGTCGTACAAAATAATGGTATGAAAACAATTGTAGAAAGCATGGAGTTTCGCGGATCTGTATACCGGACAGAAGTGCGCGTTATAGATGAGGAAACGCATCTATATAATGAGAAAATCGTTGTAGATATATTGGCATCAGAAGTAGAAAAAACAGCTATTAGGAAAGGAAAGCCGATTCAAATCTCTTTCTCAGAAAATCATATGTTGTCATATGGAAAGAAGGTTGTTGTATAGATGGAGATGTTAGAAAATTTAAAGGTAGAAAGTACGAAAAAAAAGATTAAGAGACGTATCGGTAAAGAAGAATGGATACAAAGACTATTAATTATTGGTATGATTCTTGCCTTTTTGATTATGCTTGTATTGCCACTATTACAATTGTTTACACAAGCGTTTTATGATAAAGATGGAGCTTTCATTGGTGTTGCGAATTTCAGTAAATATTTCACAACCCCAACATTAGTTCAATCATTACAAAATACGATATGGATTTCGGGCGCGACAACAATTATTGCAGTGACACTTGCTTTCGCTTACGCCTATGCGATCGCTCGTACGAATGTATTTGGAAAGCGTGTATTTCAATATGTCGCATTGTTACCGTTATTCGCACCAACGATGATGCATGGTATCGCACTTACATATTTATTTGGTAATCAAGGATTAGTAACGAAAGGGATGTTTGGTTTATTTGAAGGCATACAAATCCCTTTATATGGACCAGTAGGAATTGTAATGGCTGAAGTCATGTATACATTTCCGCAAGCATTTCTTATATTATTAATTGCTTTCCAAGGTTCTGATTATCGTTTATACGAAGCTTCTAATATGTTGGGAGCGAGTAAAACAAAGCAATTTCTCACTGTTACTTTACCTAGTGTAAAGTATGGATTAATTAGTGCGATGTTTGTTGTGTTTACACTTAGTTTTACTGATTTTGGTGCACCAAAAATTGTTGGTGGGCAATATAATGTACTTGCTACTGATGTATACAAACAAGTAATTGGACAACAAAATATGCCGATGGGTGCAACTGTCGGAATGATTTTATTAATCCCAGCTATATTTGCGTTTGCAGTTGATCGTATTACGCAAAGAAAGCAGGCAAATTTCTTATCTTCAAAAGCAGTGCCATATAGAATAACGGCTAATAAGAAAAGAGATGTAGCCTCGTTCATATATTGTAGTGTGATTACATTTATGATTATTCTTTTATTTGTGGCAGTTGGTATTGCGGCAAGTGTGAAAGTATGGCCATATAATATGAGTTTTACATTTGAACATTTTAATTTTTCGAGTTTAACAGGAGATGGACTTGAAGCATTTAAAAATAGTGTAGTTGTATCAGCGGTAACAGCAGTTATTGGGGCAATTTTAACATTTATGTTCGCATATGCGATTGAAAAAATAAATCAGCTAAAGTTTTTCCGAAAAACAGGCTATTTTTTCTCAATTGTACCTTTAGCAATCCCAGGTCTAGTACTTGGATTGGGATACGTCTTTTTCTTTAGTCAACCAACGATTCAAATACTTGGATTATCAGTAACGAATCCGTTTCATTCTTTATACGGAACAATCGCTGTGTTAGTACTAGTCAATATCATTCATTTTTATTCTGTAACATTCGTTACGGCAACGACTGCTTTAAAGAAATTAGACCGAGAGTTTGAGCTTGTTTCGCAGTCGATGGGCATTCCGTTTTATAAAACATTCTTTAGAGTAACGGTACCAATGTGCTTACCAGCAATTTTAGAAATGGTCATGTACTATTTCGTAAATTCGATGGTAACTGTGTCAGCGGTTGTATTCTTATACGCAGCTGATTTTAAACTAGCGGCCGTATCAATCGTAAATATGGATGATGCAGGAAATGTAGCGCCAGCAGCTGCAATGAGTGTACTTATTGTTGTTACAAATATTGTAGTAAGAGTTGTATATGAATGGGGAACGAAAGCACTTCGTAACCGAACTTCACAATGGCAAAAAAGATAAAGTGAAACTTTAATCAGTGGGGGGGGTTCCTCCCCCACTGATTATTAGTTGAACCAATCGGGCGTTTACGGGCAGTTGATCTCCCACTTAACTTTTTTGCTCCAGCCGAATTTTGAGGGGGAAATCTTACTGCCCGTTAACGCGGGATAAATAAGAAGGGTGATGGATTGTATGAAAATAGAAGCAGTTATTTTTGATTGGGCAGGTACGACAGTTGATTACGGATGTTTTGCACCACTGGAAGTATTTATGGAGATTTTCCATAAACGCGGTGTGGTAATTACAGCAGAAGAAGCCCGTAAACCAATGGGATTATTAAAAATTGATCATGTAAGGGCGCTAACAGAAATGCCTCGTATTGCGAGTGAGTGGAATCGCGTTTTTGGACAATTACCAACAGAAACAGACATTCAGGAGATGTATGAAGAATTTGAAGAGATTCTCTTCACTATTTTACCGCGCTATGCGTCGCCAATTCATGGAGTAAAGGAAGTGATTGCTTCTTTGCGTGAAAGAGGAATTAAAATTGGTTCAACGACTGGTTATACGAGAGAGATGATGGACATTGTAGCAAAAGAAGCAGCGCTACAAGGATATAAACCTGATTTTCTTGTAACACCAGATGATGTTCCTGGTGGGCGTCCATATCCGTGGATGTGCTATAAAAATGCGATGGAACTTGGTGTATACCCGATGAATCATATGATAAAAATTGGAGACACGGTATCAGATATGAAAGAGGGAAGAAATGCTGGTATGTGGACAGTTGGTGTAATTCTTGGTAGTAGCGAACTCGGCTTAAGTGAAGAGGAAGTGGAGAATATGGATCCAGTAGAGCTTCGTGAAAAAATAGAAGTAGTTCGTAATCGCTTTGTTGAAAATGGAGCGCACTTTACGATTGAAACGATGCAAGAACTTGAAACCGTAATGGAACATATTGAGAAACAACAACTTATTATTTCATAAAAGGGGAAGAGGATCATGACTGAAAATCACTACTTATTATTAACGCCAGGACCATTAACGACAACAAAAACAGTAAAAGAAGTTATGCTATACGATTGGTGTACGTGGGATGTTGAATATAACACGATGGTGCAAGATGTAAGAGCTAAACTTGTATCGTTAGCAACGAAGGAAGAAGAGAAATATACGACTGTTCTTATGCAAGGAAGCGGTACGTTTTCAGTTGAAGCAGTAATTGGTTCTGTTATTCCTAAAAATGGAAAGGTGCTTGTTTGTACAAATGGTGCGTACGGTAAGCGAATTGTACAAATGGCAGAGATGTTACATATAGATGTGGTGGTAAGTCAAACAGAAGAGTGGGAGCCTACTAATGTTGTAGAAGTAGAAAAGATATTACAACAAGATAAAGAGATTACACATATTGCAATTGTCCATTGTGAAACAACGACAGGTATTATTAATCCAATTGTAGACGTATGTAAATTAGGGAAGCAATACGGAAAAGTAACACTAGTTGATGCAATGAGTAGTTTTGGTGGTATTGAAATAGATATCGCTGAGTTGCAAATTGACTTTCTAATTAGTAGTGCGAATAAATGTATTCAAGGGGTTCCAGGGTTCGGATTTGTTATTGCAAAGCGCGATGAATTGTTGAAATGTAAAGGGCAGGCACGTTCATTATCTTTAGATTTATACGATCAATGGGAAACGATGGAAAATCAAAATGGAAAATGGCGTTTTACATCACCTACACATGTTGTACACGCTTTTTATCAAGCACTACTTGAATTAGAAAAAGAGGGCGGAGTAAAAGCACGTTACAATCGATATGATAACAATCAAAAAGTATTAGTGAATCGAATGAGAGAAATCGGATTTAAGCCACTAGTAGATGAAAAATATCAATCACCTATTATTACATCTTTCATTTATCCAGAAGAATGGTTTGATTTTGAGCAATTATACAATGAATTAAAGCGTGATGGATTTGTTATATATCCAGGTAAAATTTCAAAGGTAGATACATTCCGCATTGGAAATATCGGTGATGTACATGAGGCAGATATTCATCGCTTAGTTGATAGTATCGCTAAAGGAGTTGTTATAGGTTGAAAGTATTTTGCTTAGGTGGAGCAGGTAAAATTTGTCGTGAAGCAATTTTAGATTTAGTGCAATTTTCATCTTTTGAGACGATTACAGTAGCAGATTTTAACGAAGAAGAGGGGCTTAAAGTAGTAGAATGGCTCAACGATCCTCGCGTTGATTTTGTGAAAGTAGATGTAACGAATCATGAGGATACGGTTGCAAAAATGAAGGGCTATGACATTGTAATGGATGGTACAACAATTAAGTTAAATGGATTATCTACTCGATGTATTGCAGAAGCAGGTTGTCACGGTGTGAATTTAAATGGATTTGGTGAAGAAAATGATTCGCATTCTATATTTGTTCAAAACGGAAAAACATGTTTACCTGGGTTTGGTATGACGCCAGGTGTAACGCAAATGATGGCGATGTATGCGGCAAATCAGTTACATACTGTAGAGTCAGTTCGTGTAAGTCATGGTTCGTATCGTTCCATTGCTTTTTCTGCATCCATTACAGAAACAACGACATATGAATATGATCCACATTTGCCATCGCGTACAGTGTATGAAGATGGTGAGTTTAAGCAAGTGCCTCCGTTTGCGCGTCCAAGAGAAATTGAATTACCGGCGCCTTATGGTAAGACAACGCAGTATATCATACCGCATTCTGAAACGATTACGTTAGCAAAAGCATTAGAAAATAAAGGCGTTAAACTAATAGAGACGAGAGGAACTTGGCCAAAGCAAAATATGCAGCTCGTACGTGCATTGTATGATTACGGTATATTGCGTAATGATCCAGTTGAAATAAATGGAAAAGAAATCGGCATAATGGATTGTATTGCGAAGTATTTATTGCAATCGAAAGAAGGACAAGAAACAGAGATTTACGGTTATGCACTTCATGTAGAAGTAATAGGTATGAAAAATAATGAGAAACAAAGACGTGTATTATATCATACACACCCGTTATCTGATGGATCTGTTGTAGGATGGGAAAAATTAAGAGCTTATACGAGAAACGTCGGTATTCCATTTGGGATTGCTACAGAGCTAATCGCAAAAGGGAATGTAAATAAAGTTGGTGTTGTGACACCCGAGGAAGCTTTTGTCAAACCACAAATTATTTTTGATGAACTAAAAAAGCGTGGTATTCATATTCACGAGGAAGTTTTCGTTGAAAAGGAAAGTTATAACTTTGTATAAGTAAGGCAGTGTATGAGGTAGAAATCAATGGGGTGAGGTTATGTCTGTAGTAGGTGAAGAAAGAAAGCGAACCATTCTTGAGAAGGTAGAGTTTAAAGGGAAGGTAAAAGTTTCAGAATTAGCGAGAGAGTTTGCTGTATCAACAGAGACGATTCGTCGTTATTTAGAAGAATTGGATCGTGAAAAGAAGTTGAAGAAAGTGTATGGTGGAGCCGTCCAACTTCCGGGAGCTGGAATAGAGGCACCAATGTTAGAACGAGAGATGCTACATATAGAAGAGAAGAAGCGAATTGGGTATAAAGCAGCAACATTTGTAGAAGATGGAGATGTTATTGCGATTGATGACGGAAGTACACCACTTCAAATGGTACCATATCTTGTACATCGCAAAAATTTAACGATTGTAACAAGTTCATTTCCAGTAGCGACACAATTAATTTCTTCTATTAATAAAAAGATGTTTCACGGTGAAGTTTTATTTATTGGTGGAAAAGTTTCTCCAAAACATTCACGCGTATCAGGATCTATTTCGCAGCAAGTTATCCAGCAATTTCATTTTCATAAAGCATTTGTTTCGATTGATGGATTATTACCTGGTTTTGGAGTTTCTAGTTTTGAATTAGAAAAGGCGAAACTGTCAGAAGCGATGATGAAATTAGCAGAGAAAACATATATTTTATGTGATCATACAAAGGTAGGCGTAAAAGGAAATTACCGAATAGCAGCGTTTTCGCGCATTCAACATGTAATTTGTGATAAGAAAATGCCCTATAGTTTTGAAGAGGAAGTTAAAAGGCATAATATTCAATGGACAATTTGTTAAATACGTAGAACTCCCACCTGATTGTGAGGTGGGAGTTCTACTGCCTGCAAATAGCGGGATAAAAGTTTTGTATTTATGCAAAAAAAGTGGACACATTTTCCCATCTCTTTCATATAATTTACCAATACAAAAAAAGTTGGTCGAAGGAAAGAAGGGGAAGTATGTCAGAACGGATATATAATAAACTTGTCTTGTATGCAAATATTTTGCAAAAAATTGGTGTCATCAATGAGAAGGAAAAAAATGAAATTCTTCATACGATAGGTAAAAAAGCTCTTTGAATAAAGGGCTTTTATATTTTTTACCTTTAAAAATATAAATTTAATGTAATATTCTCGTTGACATCGATAATGATATTCATTATCATTTATTTATGAGTAATTGATAATGTTTATCAATTATAAAGATTATATATGATAGGGGATATTATTTTGAAAAAAAATTATATGAAGGCGCTAGTAGTAGCGACAACATTAGCAATTCCATTTGCTGCATACTCTACTCCAGCGTTAGCAGCAATAAAAATTGAAGCAAACCAATCGGTAGCGGCAGCTAGTGAACGTACATACGATACTGAGATTAAAATATATAAGGATCAAAAAGATGAGCCATCTATGGTTTCTCAATATATAAAAGATCCTAAAGTAACGATTGCGGACGGGAAAAAAATTGTAACTATAACAATGCAAGATAGCGATTATTTTCAATACCTTAGAATAGAGGATAAAAACCAACCTGGCGTATTTCATGATGTAAAAGTTTTGTCAGAAGATAAGAGGAAGAATGGAACGAAAGTAGTTCAATTTGAAATTGGCGAGTTTGAGAAGAAGCACAATATGCAAATGCATATACTTATTCCGGCTATTGGATATGATCACAAATATCAAGTTCAATTTGAAATTAAAGATCCAACTGTAGGTGACAAAGAAACAGAGAAACCAGATGATAAATCTAATTCCGGCAATACGGAGACGGATCATCCAGTTGATAATCAAAATATGATAACAGATAATAAATTAAGAGAACTTGTTAATAAAAAGGTATTTAATAGAAAAGATTTAAATACACCAATCACGAAAGAAGAGTTATTACAAGTAAAGGATTTGTTTTTAAATACGAATGAGATACTGGATTATAGTGCATTAAAATATATGCCAAATTTAAAATCTTTAACAGTTGCGAATGCGAAGATAAAAGATCCATCATTCTTTACGAGCTTAAAACAATTGAAACATTTAGCTTTACGTGGTAATGAATTTTCAGATGTAACACCAATTGTTAAGATGGATAATTTAGATTCTCTTGATTTAAGTAATAATAAAATTACGAACGTTGCACCACTAATTGAAATGAAAAATGTAAAAAGTTTATATTTATCAGGCAACCAAATAGAAGATGTAACAGCATTAGCGAAAATGGAACAACTAGATTACTTGAATTTAGCAAATAATAAAATTACGAATGTTGCGCCATTAAGCGCGTTGAAAAATGTAACATACTTAACTTTAGCAGGTAATCAAATTGAAGATATTAAACCGTTATATTCATTACCTTTAAAAGACTTAGTATTAACACGTAATAAAGTAAAAGACTTATCCGGTATTGAGCAAATGAAGCAATTAGAAGAATTGTGGATCGGGAAAAATGAAATAAAAGATGTTACTCCTCTAAGTAAGATGACACAGTTAAAACAATTACACTTACCTAACAATGAGTTAAAGGATATTACTCCATTATCAAGTCTAGTAAACTTACAAAAGCTTGATTTAGAAGCGAATTATATTTCAGACTTAACACCAGCTAGCAATTTGAAAAAGTTAGTATTCTTAAGTTTTGTTGCAAATGAAATTCGTGATGTTCGACCAGTTATAGAACTAAGTAAAACAGCCTATATCAATGTTCAAAATCAAAAAGTATTTTTAGAGGAAACAGAAGTAAATAAAGAAGTAAAAGTACCTATATACGAGAAAGATGGTAAAATCTCTACAAAAATTCGTTTAAAGAGCGAAGGTGGTACGTATAGTAATGATGCAGTTAAGTGGAGTACACCAGGTGAGAAAGTATATGAATTTGGTGTAAAAGATCCATTTGCGGATACAGGAATCTTCTTCACAGGATCTGTGATTCAAAATGTGGTAGAAAGTAAAGAAGACAATAATTCTAAAGAAGATGAAAAAGTAGAAGTAGTAGAATTTAAAGATGTACCAAAAGGACATTGGTCAGAGGAAGCAATTCATTATTTAGCGAAAGAAAATATTTTCAAGGGATATGGAAATGGACAATTTGGATTTGGGGATCGTATTACTCGTGGACAAGTTGCGTCTTTAGTACAAAGGTATTTGAAATTAGAAAATAAAGTAGAGCAGAAAGAGAGATTTACAGATACGAAAGGACATATGTTTGAGCAAGATATTGCTACAGTTGCGCAAGCTGGAATTATGCAAGGAGATGGTACTGGGGAGTTTCGTCCAGATGGAGTATTAACTCGATACGAAATGTCTGTAGTATTATATAAAGTATTTCAGCTAAAAGAAGATGAAAATAATAAAGTGAACTTTAATGATGTACCAACTGGTCATTGGGCAGAAGAATATGTGAAAGCGTTAGCGGACAATAACATATCAAAAGGTGATGGAAAAGGAAACTTTTTAGGTGATGATTTTGTAACACGTGAACAATATGCACAGTTCTTATATAACGCAATGACGAAATAAAAGATGAGAAAATACGTTATTCTTTGATTGAAAAAGAATAACGTATTTTTTATGTATAAAATGAAATAGTCAATATACAGGAGTATAGACATATGAATAGCCCTTTTTAAAGAAGAGACGTGAAACTATATTGACAAAAAGGCGTTCTCATGTGATAATTCAATTAAATTTTTAGAATAATCAAAAAATACTCCTTTTACATAGAAAGGATTCGAACATTATATGAATATTACGCCGGGGGTGACGAAATGTTATTTTTTCTAAAGAAATGGAATGAATTAAAAGATGTGAAATCTGAACTAGCACTTCGTGATTGGTTTTATGGTACAAAAATTAGCTTATCACTTTGTACGTCAAAAGAGCCGTTAACTTTTTTAGTAAACGTTGAAGGAAGAGATAAAGGGTTATTTTCAGAAGAAGATTTTATTGTTGTAAACTGTATGTGTGAACCAGTATTTGAAAATGAAGAAAAACCAGCTGCGGAATCATTTATGCATGCAGATATTTATAAAAAAAGTAGTGCAGAATGTATTTTACAAGTACAGACTGTAGATAGTCATTTAATATCAGAGTTGTATGGAGAAAAAGGGGAAGTAACATTCGATAAACGTAGCGTGGAACGTGTTTTTGGAAAAGAAGGTATAACAGAAATGACAATTCCCATTGTAGAAGATGAGAAAAAATTCGCTGATTTATTAGAAAATAATGTGCCGAATTTTAGTGAAGGTGGAGGAGTAGTTCTCGTTCATAATTATGGCATGATTGTGTGGGGAAAAACTCCAGAATACGCGAAAAAATGGTTGGAGGGTATAGAATATTTAATGAACTACCATGTAAAATTGTTAATGATAAAAGGCGCAAAGAGTTCTGTTATATGAAATGTTTGTGATTTCGTTACAAATCCACAAATGAATGAAAGCGTTTTAAAAAATAATTTTACTCATAAAATATAGGTCTCCTTATTATATATAGATTACATGTTGACATGTAAGGAGGAACATATTTTGCGAGTTAAATATCATTTTCTGCCAAAACAGCAAGTAACATTTTGCAAAATGAACGATTCAGGTAAGAAGGCTCTGCAAATTATGAATGAAACGGGATTTCGAGCAATCCCTGTATTAGCAGAAGATGAAAAGAAATTCATGGGGATTATTTATAAAGTGGATCTTTTAGAAAAGAAGTGTAATGGTGGATTAGAGGAATTAAGTACGGAACATATGCTAGAAGATTCCGCTGCATTTATTTTTGAAAAGGACTCTTTTTTCAGAGCATTTTATGTTATTCGTCGTTTGCCGTTTTTAGCGGTACTAAATGATTATAATGAATTTGTTGGCATCTTAACTCATTCCAATATATTTGATGTTATTGAGGATTCATTTGGTATGCGGACGGGTGGTTATATATTAACGATTGCAACACAAGATTGTAAGGGAACGATTAAAGAACTTGGGACATTGTTGAAAGCATTTCATATCGGTGGACTATTTACGCTAGATAACGGCGATCAATATATTCGCCGCGTTATTGTCAATATAACAGATGAGTTAAATGAAAAAAGATTAAAGCAATTAATCGAAAAAATAGAGAAAAAAGGATTCAGGGTGAGTCATGTAGATTATATTTAAGATGAAAAGGAAAGGGAGCAATTTGCTATATGCAGATTGCTCTCTTTTTTAGTTTGAGTCATGAATCTTATTTTGAAACAGGAGGCGGAGATAATGCTAAATCGGATAAAAAAATAAAATCTGCATGTTCACGAATTTTAGGAATAGAGGTTTCTATAACACGTGATGTAATTTCACCTGGAGGCCCAACATGTCCGATAGCTACCATAATCGGTTTTTCTTGAAGTTTTTTAATGAGTAATTGGGCTTGTTTTGAAATATGTGCCGCTGTGTACACGTCATCAAAAAATAATTGATTTTCAATAATTGGCACTCCTAATTCTTTCCCGATTTTTGGGACGACACTCTTAGGATTTGTTTTGCTATCTAAATAAAATAAACCGTGTTTTTTACAAGCTGCAAGTATAAGTCGTACAATTCTTTCGTCTGCAGTCACTTTTGATCCCATATGATTATTCATCCCAATTGCATGTGGCACTTCTTGAATCGCTTGTTCGAGTCGATTATTTATTTCTTCGTCGCTTAAATCAGTTGTAATTGCTTTTGGTCCAAGCCATTCTTTTTTACCTTTAATCGGTTCCATTGGCATATGTATAATAACTTCGTGTCCTTTCTTATGAGCCGCTATCGCATCTTCCTTTGTGGAAGGAAGAAAAGGCATAACAGCAACAGTTAGTGGAATAGGAAGTGATAACATTTTATCAGTTCCTTTCATATTATTGCCGAAGTCATCAATGACAATAGCTACTTTATTTGTATGAGCCTTGGCCTCAACAGGAAACAAGAAAGATGGTAAAAACATAGTCAAAATAAGCAATGCAATCGTATATTTGCGCATATAACTATTTCCTTTCTATATTATCAATCACCATTATGGTTTGCGTTTTTATATAAATTAAACAAAAAATGTCGAAGAAAAGTATATGGAAAATAGGGAATCCGCTATTTAATTGGTGTTTGTAAAAAAAGAAGATGAAAAAATTGTCTATTATTGCGAATGTATTTACAAAGATAGAATAATTTGTAATAATTCTCAAAGTGAGGGTAAAGATTTGTAAATTACAGGGAGAAAATGTTGAATTTTCTGATTCTTCAAATTCAAATATGATAAGCAGTTAAAAGTTCAATGGAGAAGTGAAGTAGAGAGCATGGAAGTATAATAAGGGGGATATGAATGTTTACTGTAAAAAGGAAGTACACATTAGAAAAGCTTTCACGTGATATTCATATGAAACGTGAAGAGATGATTCAATTAGGTTTAACGAGTGGGTTAAATAGTACGGAGACGATTCAAGTGAGTCAAGAATTGGACAAGCTTATTTTACAGTACCAGTGTTATAAAGAAAAACAAACACCAAAATGGTTATCAATTATAAAGGTACCTATTTTTCAAATTGGGTATGAAGGGAAATCAAGTAATTTTTGGCGAATGCTTGTGGCTGGTTTTATGAAATAAGTATAATTACCCTTTAGGGATAAGGATAATTATACTATGTGTAACGGAATTTCGATATGAACTGTCGTTCCTTCGTTTTCTATACTGTTAATAAAAATATGCCCGTTGTACATCTCTATAATTCGTTTACATATGACAAGTCCAAGACCTGTTCCAGTATCTTTATTAGTAAAGAACGGATGAAAGAGGTGTTTTTGAATATGTTTTGGAATCCCTTTTCCAGTATCTATAATTTGCAATTGTGCGTGTGTTTCATTGTTTGTTACGAAAATAGTTAGTGTATCGCCAGAAGTCATAGCTTCAATTGCATTTTTTGTAATGTTTAAAACCACTTGTTTCATATGGTCTTTTGAGCACCGGATATGAACAGGACGGTCTGGCAAATGTAAATGGAATACAATATTATGTAGATTTGCCTCAGATTGAATAATTAATGCTACCTCATTTAGAATGGTTCTCACATCATATGTTTGTTCGATGATTGCAGTTGGCTTTCCAAGAATAAGAAATTCACTTACAATTTCATTAATTCGTTCTATTTCTTGTTCGATGATGGAAAAATAGAACTGATCTTGTTCATCTTTATATTTCTCTTTTAATAGAGCGACGAGCCCTTTAATTCCGGTAAGTGGATTACGGATTTCGTGGGCTGTACTAGCTGCAAAAGTTCCAACTAATTCAATTTTTTGTAGTTCATTTTGTTGTCTTTCCAGTTTTGTTTGTCGTTTTAACAACATATATTGAGCGAGTAAAAATAAAATTGACATTAAAAATAAAGTAGCTATACATTCTATGGCAACCCACTGGTTTAAAGTTTTTTGATGAATAGGTAACGGAGAAACAGAGACCTTCCAATCTAATCTTTGGAGTGGAGTAGTAAGCATATTAGAATGAGCATCACTTGTTTCGTTATTATCATCGTTTAGAAAAACTACATTATACTTATCAGTTACTTCAAAATGGTATTGTGGCTTAATGGCATTTAAAGATGATGAAATGTAGTCAAAGCGTAAACTTGCTAACAATAAGCCTGAGAGCTCCTTCTGTTTATTAAAAATGGGGGAAGCAATCATAATAGCTTGATGGCCAAGAACACGATCTGTAATGACGGATGATACAGTTGTTTTCTTAGTTTGTAATGCGTTTTGAATATATTTACGATCTGAGACATCAACAGGTGGTCGGTCACCTTCCGATGCGATTGTAATGATACCTTCTGGTGTAGCGTAATATAGACCAGAAAAACGTGCATCGTTTCCATCTGTATCATGTACAATTTCTTTCATCCCATTAATATTTCCAGTCTCGGTTCCTACGACCTTTGCGAGCATTTCTAGGGCAGAAATTGCTTCGCCAAGGTGGTGATCTAAATAGTCTCTATATAAAAAGAGAACCGTATGGGCAACTTGTTTATTTTCTTGTTTCATTTTATACGAATGATATGAATAAAATGTAGCACCAATCCCTGTTGTTGGTAGGATAACAAGCAATATATATAAAACTATGCTGTGGAATTTGAATTTCAAATTTGGTACTCCTTCTTTTTTATTATCATTATATATAAACTATGTTAAAATTGTCATGTTTTTATTCAAGAATCATTCATAATATATTTGGGGAGAGATAATGAATGAGTGAATACTCATTCGGAATTTATATGAAGTACTATTTTGTTCTTTTTATTATTGAGAATTTAAGTGAAGGGTTGAAAGTTGTATGACATCAAATAATGAACGAGAAGATATTTCTCAATCTTTAAAAGTATTTATTGCATTATCTCGTGTGCATCGTTCTGTTATGGATACGACAAATAAGTCTATACAAAGTAACGGTTTAAATCCAACTGAGTTTGCTGTATTAGAACTGCTATATCATAAAGGCGGTCAACCACTTCAGCAAATTGGTGAGCGTATTTTAATAGCTAGTGGCAGCATTACATATGTTGTAGATAAGTTAGAGAAAAAGGGACTAGTAAAGAGAATTCCATGCCCGAATGACCGACGTGTTATTTATGCACAATTAACTGAATCTGGAGAGAACTTTATTTCTTCTATTTTTCCAGGGCATGAGCAAGTTATTCATCAGTCTTTTGAAATGTTAACGAAAGAGGAAAAGGAAGAATTACTGGATCTATTAAAAAAGATTGGAAAGTATGAAAAGTAATAATATGTTCCAAAGGAGCTTTGGATAAAGAAATCCAAAGCTTTTTTGTTTACATGTAATGATGGCAGTATATGCCGTATTTTGTTGAAGAATAAGAGGAGATTTGGAAGTAAGTATTGAATTATAGTAAAGGATGCATTTAATGGAGAGGAGGCTCGTTCATGTCATTTAAAGACTATGAATATAAAAGGCCAAATATTGAAGAATTAAAAGAGAAGTTTACAGCTGCTTTAGAGAGGTTTGATAACGCAAAAACTGTAGAAGAACAAAAACAAGTCATTCATTCAATTAACGAAATTCGTAACGATTTTGGTACAATGGGGAATCTTTGTTACATTCGTCATTCTGTTGATACAACAGATGCTTTTTATAAGAAAGAGCAAAATTTCTTTGATGAATTCTCTCCAGTTGTACAAGGATATGGTACAAAATATTATAATGCGTTAATTCATTCTCCATTCCGTGAAGAATTAGAAGCGTATTATGGGAAGCAATTATTTGCTCTTGCGGAGTGTGATTTAAAAACATATTCTGATGAAGTCGTGAAGGATTTACAATTAGAGAATAAATTGTCTTCACAATATACACAATTATTAGCATCTGCAAAAATTAATTTTGCAGGAGAAGAAAGAACGTTATCACAGCTTATTCCATTTATGCAAGGGAAAGAGAGAAGTGAACGTAAAGCAGCAAGTGAGGCGTATTACGGATTTTTAGCTGAGAATGAAGAAGAGTTAGATCGTATTTATGACGAGCTTGTTAAAGTGAGAACGAAAATCGCCAAATCTTTAGGTTTCAAAAACTTTGTTGAACTTGGATATGCAAGAATGTACCGTACAGATTATAATGCGGAAATGGTAGCAAATTATCGTCAGCAAGTGCTAGATTATATCGTTCCCGTTACAACGGAATTAAGAAAACGTCAACAAGCACGTATCGGTGTAGAGAAGTTAGCATATTACGACGAAAACTTTGAATTTCCAACAGGTAACCCAACTCCAAAAGGAGATGCGGATTGGATTGTTAATCATGGAAAAACGATGTATAAAGAGTTATCGGCTGAAACAGATGAATTTTTCAATTTCATGTTAGATAATGATTTATTAGATTTAGTTGCGAAAAAAGGAAAAGCTGGCGGTGGATATTGTACATATATTGAGAATTATAAAGCGCCGTTTATCTTCTCGAATTTTAACGGAACGTCTGGTGATATTGACGTATTAACACATGAAGCAGGCCATGCTTTCCAAGTATACGAAAGTCGTAAATTTGAAATTCCAGAATATAATTGGCCAACATATGAAGCGTGTGAAATTCACTCTATGAGTATGGAATTCTTCACATGGCCATGGATGAAGTTATTCTTTGAAGAAGATGCAGATAAATATTACTTCTCTCACTTAAGTTCAGCACTCCTGTTTTTACCGTATGGTGTATCTGTTGATGAATATCAACATTATGTATATGAAAATCCTGAAGCATCACCAGAAGATCGTAAGACAGCATGGCGTAATATAGAGAAAAAGTATTTACCGCATCGTGATTATGAAGATAATGATTATTTAGAGCGCGGTGGATTCTGGCAACGTCAAGGACATATTTATAGCTCGCCGTTCTACTATATTGACTACACGTTAGCACAAATTTGTGCACTGCAATTTTGGAAACGTGCAAGAGATAATAGACAAGAGGCGTGGGAAGATTATGTGAATCTGTGCCAACAAGGTGGAAGCAAATCATTCTTGGAATTAGTAGAAGTTGCCAATTTGACATCACCATTTGCTGAAGGCTGTGTGAAAAGTGTTATTACAGAAATTGAAGCATGGCTACAAGCAATTGACGACACAAAATTGTAAAAAACATGCGCTTTTTTTCACATGTTTAACATCGACATAACGAGAAAATGATGAGATAATAAAAGAAAATTCAGAATACTTAAGAGGTGTTTCTAATAAGGAGCGCCTCTTTTCACCAACAAAAGGGGGGAAAGAAGTATGCTTCAATCTAATATGGATGTGAGTTTAGAAAGTTTGGTGAACTCATTACAGTCTACCCGAAGCACGCTATTGTCAGAAATTGAAATGTTAAATGATACAGAAGTGAATGTAAAGCCACGTCGTGATAAATGGAGTATTATTCAAATTTTGCATCACTTGCATTTAGTTGAACAATCTGTCACGTCTGCCCTTGTATATGCCTTACAAAAAAATGAAAGAAACACGACTCCATTTAAAGACCTCCAACTTACGCTGGATCGCACACATAAACGAGAAGCTCCTCAGCAGATGAAACCAACAGAAACGCTAATGAAAAAACAGCAAGGAATCCAATTACTAGAACATTCACGACAAGAACTATTACATGCACTTCATAGCGTTATAGATGAAAAAGACCTATTTGAAAATGGGTTAAAGCATCCTGTTTTTAATGATCTGAATTTATATCAGTGGGTTCAATTTCTTGATTTGCATGAACAAAGACATCTTACGCAGTTAAAAGAAGCGAAACACGCAATTTTACAGCGATAATTAGGAAGAAGTGGGAGACCACTTCTTTTTCATATGTGCATAGTTTTACTTCTTATTTTGGAATACTACAGAGAGAAAGAAAAGAAGGAGTTGAAAAGTATGTCCAATAAAAAGAAAGAAGAAGAGCGCGCTTGGAAAGCACGTAAAGAAAATCAAAAACCACATGGAAAAGTGAAAGCTTTTGCTGAATTAGTTGAAGGAACAGAAAAAACGTGATGAGTATTTCATCACGTTTTTTGTATGAGTGGAAAAGTTAATAAGAAAGTTGTACCTGTACCTTTTTCACTTATAATATCAATTTTTCCGTTCATAGCTTGCACAACACTGAATACGACCATCATTCCAAGACCAGTACCTTTTTCTTTTGTTGAATAGAAAGGGGATCCAAGACGTTTTACTTGTTCTTGATCCATACCAACTCCTGTATCTTTTATATATAATTGAATATGCTTATGATCAGGAACTAATGTGAAATAAAGATCACCGCCTTTGGGCATGGCTTCAATGCAGTTTTTTAAAATATTTAACAAACATTGATTTAGTTTTTGTTTTTCTCCCGCGATAAAAAAAGAAGTACTTTGCTTTATATAATGTGTACGCACATTTGTTAAATTAGCAAGCGGTGTAATTAACGATAATGCATGCAGTAGTTCTTCTTCTAACTGTAATGTTTGTTCTTTTTCAATACTTGGTTTTGCAAAGGTTAAATAATCTGTAAGAACGTGATTTGCTTGTTCGATTCCGTTGATGGCTATGTCGATATATAATTTTCGCTCTTGCTCAGTGCATGTACCTGACTGCAAAAGTTGTAAAAATCCTTTTGTTGAAGTTAACGGATTGCGAATCTCATG
Source organism: Bacillus cereus group sp. MYBK245-2 (assembly GCF_051916145.1). Lineage (NCBI taxonomy): Bacteria > Bacillati > Bacillota > Bacilli > Caryophanales > Bacillaceae > Bacillus > Bacillus cereus group sp. MYBK245-2. Next base: position 291,837 of record NZ_JBQAGB010000003.1, read on the forward strand.
AGAGATGGACGCTGCCATTTCACCAATTAAATGAAATTTTTCAGCATTCATAAGTTCGTTTTGGAGACGAACTTGAGTTTGTAATATGTGTAGTAAATATAAAATAAGAATCGTACCAAGTATCGTACATAATTCATACACAATAATATGTGGTATATAATCAGTCTTATTTGTAACCTTTGAAAGGAAGAAAGGTATCCAACTCAATCCGTATGTGAGACTGTATATAATAGCGAGTATTATTTTTATACGATTAGAAGTTCGATTGAAAAATTTATATGTAAATAGTAGAACAATAAATAGAAGGATAGAACCGATAAGCGATGGGAAAACACCTATTCCTCCTAATAAGAAGCGATATATATTTAATACAACTAATATTGATCCACCAGCAATAGGACCTCCGGTTAATGTACCGACAACTAATACGATATGACGCATATCAAATTGAAATCCATAATTTGTTTTTGCTGCGAAAGTGATACATAGTATAGTAACGAGGCAGCATAATACAATAAATATAGCTGAATTTAATTTAGGAGAGCGTTTCCCTTTTTGATTCCAAAATAAATGGTATACGAGCATTGTAACAAGGATGAATAATATATTTAGAAAGAGATAAATAATAAAGGATTTCAGTGGGATGCCTCCTCTCTTCTTATAGTAAATTAATCATACTATAAAATGAAAGAAATGAAATGAGAAATAGCGGAAAAATCAGAAATTTTTTCTGGTAGTATACAATATGTTACAATAAGCTTTGTCAATGAAAGAAGGAATTCCGTGCAATGCACGGGAGAGGTTCGCGAACTCCCTCTATAAAAAACTATGGAAACAACAATATCTTTAGGTATTGTTTTGTTTTTTTATTGTGACAGTTCAAGAACGTTCTTTCTTCTTATTCGTAGTAGAGAAGGAGAATGAGTGAAATGAAAAAAGAAAAGGCAGTTGTTGTTTTTAGTGGAGGACAAGATAGTACGACATGTTTATTTTGGGCAATAGAGCAGTTTGCAGAAGTAGAGGCTGTAACGTTTAATTACAATCAACGTCATAAGTTAGAAATTGATTGTGCAGCGGAAATTGCAAAAGAGCTAGGAATTAAACATACAGTACTAGATATGAGTCTATTAAATCAACTTGCTCCAAATGCGTTAACGAGAACGGATATGGAGATTACACATGAAGAAGGGGAATTACCATCGACGTTTGTAGATGGACGAAATTTACTATTCTTATCATTTGCTGCTGTATTAGCAAAACAAGTTGGAGCACGTCATATTGTAACGGGTGTATGTGAAACTGATTTTAGTGGTTATCCAGATTGCCGTGACGTGTTTGTGAAATCGTTAAACGTTACTTTAAATTTATCCATGGATTATCCGTTTGTGATTCATACACCACTTATGTGGATTGATAAAGCGGAAACATGGAAATTATCAGATGAACTTGGAGCATTCGAGTTTGTTCGAGAAAAAACATTAACATGTTATAACGGAATCATTGGTGATGGTTGCGGTGAATGTCCAGCATGTCAACTTCGTAAAGCAGGATTAGATACGTACCTACAAGAACGCGAAGGAGCGAGCAACTAATGGATAATTTCTTTGGATTTCGCATCGTAGAAAATTTGCAAAAAATGGACAAGGATATTCAGCGTAAACAGCTCAAATATCATAATAAAAGAGTAATGGTCAGCAAGGAATTTACATTTGATGCAGCACACCATTTACACTGTTATGAAGGGAAATGTAAAAACTTACATGGTCACACATATAAAGTTGTATTTGGGATTAGTGGATATGTAAATGAAATCGGTCTTGCAATTGACTTTGGAGATATAAAAGAAATTTGGAAGAATGAAATAGAAATTTATTTAGATCATCGTTATTTAAACGAAACGTTACCAGCGATGAATACAACTGCTGAAAATATGGTCGTTTGGATTTATGAAAAGATGGCAGAGGCGTTAACAAAAGATAATCGTGCGAACGAATATAAAGGAGCTCGTGTTGAATTTGTTCGTCTATTTGAGACGCCAACTAGTTATGCGGAAGTCAGACGGGAGTGGATGCTCGATGAGTAAAATTCCGGTCTTAGAAATATTTGGTCCGACTATTCAAGGTGAAGGAATGGTTGTAGGACAAAAGACGATGTTTATCCGTACAGCTGGCTGTGATTATAGCTGCGCTTGGTGTGATTCTGCTTTTACGTGGGATGGATCTGCTAAAGATCAAATTAGACAGATGACAGCAGAAGACGTTTGGAATGAGCTTGTAGAAGTTGGCGGCGAAAATTTTTCTCATGTTACGATTTCAGGTGGAAATCCGGCATTGCTGAAAAATATTGAGTTTCTTCTTTCTATATTAAAAGAGAATGGAATGCGAACGGCAATCGAAACGCAAGGGAGTAAATGGCAAGATTGGTTACTTCAAATTGATGAGATAACGATTTCTCCAAAACCACCAAGTTCGACAATGAAAACTGATTTTCAGAAGTTAGATGCTATGATTCAGAAACTATCAGGAAAAGATATTAGTTTAAAGGTAGTAGTATTTGACGATTATGATTTCGAGTATGCAGTTAAGATGCACGAACGTTATCCAGATGTGCCATTTTTCTTACAAGTAGGGAATGATGATACAAAAACTGTGGATGATACGATGTTGATTAAAAAGTTATTAGATAAGTATGAGTGGCTTATTGAAAAAGCGGTTAACCGTAAAGAAATGAATAATGCAAAAGTATTGCCGCAGCTTCATGCGTTAGTATGGGGAAATAAACGCGGAGTATAATGAGAAGGGATGTTTAAAATGGCAGGAAGATTAGATGAAGATTTAAAAGATGTAACATTATTAGGAAATCAAAATACAAAATATTTATTTGAATATAGCCCAGAAATTTTAGAGGTTTTTGATAATAATCATCCAAACCGTGATTATTTTGTAAAATTCAATTGTCCTGAATTTACAAGCTTATGTCCGAAAACAGGCCAACCAGATTTTGCGACAATTTATATTAGCTACATTCCAGAACAAAGAATGGTAGAGAGTAAATCTTTAAAACTATATTTATTTAGTTTCCGCAATCATGGTGACTTCCACGAAGATTGTATGAACGTTATTATGAATGACTTAATTAAATTAATGGATCCACGTTACATCGAGGTATGGGGTAAATTCACACCACGTGGAGGGATTTCAATTGATCCTTACTGTAACTACGGTCGCCCAGGAACGAAGTATGAACAAATGGCTGACTACCGCATGATGAACCATGATTTATATCCAGAAACAATTGATAATCGTTAATATATAATAGAAAGAAAGGATCTGTATAACATACAGATCCTTTCTTTCTATTATATTATGCATTTTGATTAATGACAGTATAGTTTTTATGACTAACAACTGTAAGAGGTTCCATATCTAGTTCTCTAAAATTCTCCATAATTGTTATATCCACAATAACAGAGTTTTGATTTACTTTTTGAACACGGCCTTGCATTCCACCTTTAAATTCAATGATATCTCCAGTTTCTGCGATCTGCATAAGCAACTCTCCTTGTTACAGTTTTTCCAAAAAAGAATAATTTGGGATTTTTTATTTTCCTTTATTTTGAACTATGTTTCCTGTTTTGTAAATGTTTTCAAAGTAAAAATTCGAAAAATATTCACTTTTTGTAAGAAAATATGAAAGAATCCCATGTTTTTTGAAAAAAAGAAAGGTTTAAATGCGTGCATCTTTATATAGGGGTATAATAAAAATATACAATAACCTACTAAAGTGGGAGAAATTAGAGGCGGCAAAATGATATTTGAATTTATGGGGAGTGTTATAGCATTAATTTTATTTGTATTTTCTTATACACATTTAAAAAAGATTCGTCATCATGAAACGACTACATATTTTGATGGGATGGATGGTATACATGCTGGGGGCACACATGAGAGTGGCGGGGATATGTAAAGGTGTATAACTTTCTTTTTTTGCGTGGTATGATATGTAAAAATAGTACATAATAGAGTTCGTAAGTGATGAATGGAGAGTGGAAAGAATGAAGATTTCTTTTATTCGTCATGGTCGCTTAGATCGTACTATAGAACCAATGACGGTTACATCCTTTCGTGAATGGATGAAAGGGTATGACTTACATACTATAGCAAAAAAAGCACCTATACCAACGGAAACAAGGGAAGCGGTTGAAGCGGCAAAATTGATTGTAACGAGTGATCAAAAGTGTGCTGTACAGTCAGCAGCTGAATTAATGGATTCTTTATCGTTTATACAAAATCCTCTCTTTAGAGAAGCTACAGTTCCGACGAGCTTTTATGCTCCAAAATGGTTGAAGTGTAAACCTAACGTATGGATGTTTATCGGACGAACATTATGGATACTTGGTTACCATAAAGATGTTGAGTCTTATAAGGAAGTAAGAGAGAGGGCAAGACAAGCGGCTTACTTATTACATCGTTACGCTCTCGTACATGGAAGTATTGCTCTTGTAGGTCATAATTATGTGAATGTAATGATTGGTGCCGAACTGAGAGCGATGGGATGGTCTGGTTCTCCTATTTTGCACAGAGAGCCATGGGGATGTACAACATATACGTTTCATGAGGCGATGAATGGAACTGTATTAAATACGAATTTAACATAAAAGCACACGATTTATATAAATCGTGTGCTTTCTTTTTAAGATATAGAAATTTTGATGTTCAATGGTTTTACGAGATGCGCATAAGGTTCGCCTACAAGCATAACGATTTGATCTTTTTTGTAACCTAGTTTTTCGTATAATGAATAGGCACGTTTGTTTTCTAAATTAACAAGTAATGCGATTTTTTCATGCTTCTTTTCAGTTGCATAAATTTCAGCAGCTTCAATTAATTTAGAACCAATTCCTTTTCCGCCATATGCACTTGAAACGGATAATGTATCAATGTAATATTCATCAAGTTCAGCTTCTTTTTCTAACGTAATCGATTCATCTTTATGTAATTCTCTTAAGTGATGTACAATTGGTGCATCAAGCATTGCTGCTTCACTACCGTGATAAGCGACAATAACTCCAACTGCATCCCCGTCTTGCTCATATACAAAACAGTTTTCATAGCTCAGTCGATTTCTCTCTTTTGAGAACCATGTTTCAAGTCCTAGTAATACTTCTGTCTCAACTGTGCTACCTGTGATTTTTTCAGCAATTTCGTGCAGAGCGTTATACAATAAAGGTGCTACCAGTTTCGCATCTGTCTTTTTTGCTTTCCGAATCATAGTATCCCTCCTAGTTCTATTTATATATTGTAGCATAGTGGTATGGAACTTTGCATAATTGAATGTCGAAATGTTTGATATAGAGAAGTAGCTATGTTAGTATATGATATTTAGTGGACATATAATTAAGAGATATCTTTTGAAAAATAATGAAAATGAAATGAAGGTATAGCATCTGGATAATTTTACAGTTGTTGACCTATAGAATATAAGTTAAAATAAAATATTGCATAGAGGTGAAATACATGGATAAAGAATTAGCAAATACAATTTTGGATCAGCTGAAAAATGGTGAAATAAAGGAGTATGTTGTTACGAAAGATGTATTTTATACGTTCAGAGAAGTTTTAGTAAATCGAGAAGACTTTAAACATTTCATTGGTAACGCACAGCGCGGCGGACAGGTCATTTATACATACTCAGAAACGCCACGTTCGTAACTAGAAGAATATAGGGGAGGAGACTTATGGGCGATTTTAAACAAGGCATATTACCGCATTGGGATTATATGTGGAAAGATAGAGCCGGCAACCGATTTATGGGAATGGTCATATATCCAGAGAAAAGAAAGTGTTCGGCCAAAATGCTTCAGAAAATAAAAAGAGCATATGAAGAGGCTGTAGAAATTAAAATAACTGTACAAGTTCAACGTACGTATCAGTACATAGAAGGAATGATTGTATACTTTGATGAAGAAGCTCCTGTATGTACAATGATTGATAAAGATGAAAATCCACATCATATATTTGTAAAAGATATTTTGCGTATTGAGCACTCTGCATAATCTTTTCATAAATAAGCTGAATTTCCATAATAATAATCTTTTTCTATAATAGTTATCTTTTAGTATGTAACGCGAACCGAAAGTATATGTATAATATTTAATAAAGTAAAATTGATAAATGTAATCGTTTTTTAGAACAGATTATCGTTTCATGTCTGTTCTTTTTTGCGTGATGCTGGAGAAATATATTCCTCCAGCATTTGCCGTTTTATGACAAAATATATTGGTAACTTTTTTAAAAATAAGGTTAAATTCGTTGACAACTTTTTTGAAAAGCACTTTATTGACATGAGTTTTAGAATGTTGTTTCATAGTCATTGTATTGAAAAAAATCGACGGTCTTGTCGAAAAGTAAAAGTTAAAAAAAGAAAGAATTTATACATATATCTTGTGTCTTATTTTGAAACGTAATACAATATATAGAGAAATCAAGAAACAACATACAGAGAGTATAGATTGAAAAGGGAGGGTCGGAAATGTTAGTTGCATATGATTCTATGACAGGAAACGTGAAGCGTTTCATCCACAAATTAAATATGCCGGCCGTTCAAATTGGTGAAGATCTAGTAATAGATGAAGACTTTATTTTAATTACGTATACAACAGGTTTTGGCAATGTACCAGAACGTGTTTTAGAATTTTTAGAGCGCAATAATGAAAAATTAAAAGGCGTATCTGCAAGCGGCAATCGTAACTGGGGAGACATGTTCGGTGCAAGTGCTGACAAAATTTCTGCTAAATATGAAGTGCCTATTGTATCAAAATTTGAGTTATCAGGAACAAATAACGATGTAGAATATTTTAAGGAAAGGGTGCGGGAGATTGCGACACATTGAACTGAATAATGAAATCACGCAAATGCAGGACGGTTTTTATCAGCTTCATAAAGATAAAGAGGCATTAGAAGTCTTTATGGAAGAAGCTAGAGAGAATACCGTTCATTTTAATAGCGTGGCAGAGCGAATGGAGTATATGAAAGAACATGATTACTATTACAACGTTCTGGACGAGTATAACTTGGAGGAAGTAGAAGAGGTATATAACATCGCTTATGGTGAAAACTTCGAGTTCCAATCTTATATGGCAGCATCTAAGTTCTACAAAGATTATGCGTTAAAAACAAATGATCAAAAACAATACTTAGAAAGCTATGAAGATCGTGTAGCAATTGTGTCATTATACTTAGGACGCGGTGATGTTGCGAAGGCAAAACAATTCGCAAGCATGATTGTCAAACAAAACTACCAACCAGCGACACCAACCTTTTTAAATGCGGGAAGAAGCAGAAGAGGAGAAATGGTGTCTTGTTTCTTGTTAGAGATGGATGATAGCTTAAATTCAATTGGCTTTAACATTAATACTGCAATGCAATTATCAAAAATCGGCGGTGGAGTAGCTTTAAACTTATCTAAGCTACGCGCACGCGGTGAGCAAATTAAAGGTATCGACAACGCTGCAAGTGGTGTAGTACCTGTTATGAAGTTACTTGAAGATTCGTTTTCATATGCGAATCAGCTTGGCCAACGAAAAGGTGCCGGAGCTGTATATTTAAACATTTTCCATTGGGATATTATTGAATTCTTGGATTAATTGGTAGTCCCTCTATACAGTAATGTGTATGAGAAAACCTTGTGAACCTAACCAATAGGGTGTCGCATTAGCGGCTAACGGTATCAGTTGAATAAGGGGTAAAAGAAAAAGAACCCGCGAAGAAGCTGACTAAGAGAGCCTACGGTCCATGTACGTGGATAGCAGGTAATACCGTGCCAAGCTTGGAAGAAATGCTATTTGGGTGAAGTGGAATCTTATATTCACCGGAGGCGAGATTCCATGAATTGTGGAATTTATTTGATAATTAATAAGGAAAATAGGAAGTTTTATATTGGTAGTTCTAATAACTTTCCTAATTATCAATACTTTCAAGAAGGTGTAGAGACTATCGAACGCACGTCATTAGACGAAAGCTAGTAGAGTAGGCTGGAAATAGGTACCAGTCGAAGTGCAAGGCAACCAGTTGCAGGTTGATGATATAGTCCAACCTTCATAGAAATATGAAGACGAGTTGACCAAAAAAATAAATGCCGATGAGAAGAGCCGTATTCAGTCTCTATCAATCGGAATTATCGTTCCAAGTAAGTTCTTTGAGCTTGCTGAGAAAAACGAGCCTTTCCATGTTTTCGCGCCTTATACGGTGTATAAAGAATATGGAAAGCATTTAGATGACATTGATATCGATGAAATGTACGATGAATTAATGAGTAATCCGAAAGTGAAGAAGAAGCCGCTAGATATTAGTGCGCGTGATATGCTGATTAAAATTGCTATGATTCAGCTTGAGTCTGGTTATCCGTACTTAATGTTTAAATCAAATGCAAATAACCAACATCCATTGAAGGATATTGGAACTGTGAAGATGTCGAACTTGTGTTAAATATGTAGCACCTTCTAGTAGAAATGCTAGTCGAAAACTCCGTTAAACGGGGAAAGCCTCAAATTTGAGGTAACCTACCGTGCTAAATCTTATCTTAGAATGAAAATATAAAAGTTCAGAATGTATCTTATTATTTTGTATAGCAGAGTTATGGGACAACATAAAGTAATAAGAGACTTTCTGAAAGATATTAAGATAAGTAAAAGCCTAACGACTATCCCTTATGGGAGTAGAGCGCAAGCGATTGGCGTTCGAAAAGCGGAGCACCTAATCAGGTAATGCTGTAGGTGATGATATAGTCTGTCCTGTATGGTGACATACAGCAGTTGCATGAGCAACGGACTGAGGAATAGCGAACTCGGTTGAACATTCGAGACAGAAATCTTCCAGCTTCAAGAAACTTCTGAAATTAACGATTATGGTACAGATGATATTATCCGTCGTGATATTAACTGTAACTTAGGATCGTTAAATATTGTAAATGTAATGGAAAATAAAGAAATTCGTGAAGCAGTTCATGCGGGAATGGAAGCTTTAACAGCTGTTTCTGATATGACGATTATTCCGAATGCACCAACTGTGAAAAAAGCAAATGATGAGCTTCATTCAGTAGGGCTTGGCGCAATGAACTTACACGGATATTTAGCAAAAAATAAAATCGCTTATGAAAGTGCAGAAGCGAAAGAGTTCGCTCGTACATTCTTTATGATGTTAAATTACTACTCTATTGAGAAAAGTATGGAAATCGCTAAAGAAAAAGGCGAAACATTTAAAGACTTCGATAAATCTGATTATGCGAATGGCACATACTTTGAAAAGTATGAAACGACAGATTACAGCCCAGTAACTGAAAAAGTTCAGCAATTATTTGAAGGAATTCATATTCCAACAAAAGAAGATTGGACAAGTTTAAAAGAGCAAGTGCAGAAGAATGGTTTATACAACTCATATCGTCTTGCCATCGCTCCTACGCAATCGATCAGTTACGTTCAAAATGCAACTTCAAGCGTAATGCCGATTGTAAGTCAAATCGAATCAAGAACGTATGCGAATGCGACAACATATTATCCAATGCCATATTTATCAAAAGATACGTTCTGGTACTATAAATCTTCTTACGATATGAATCAGTTTAAATTAATTGATTTAATCGCAGAAATTCAAGAACATATTGACCAAGGAATTAGTACAATTCTTTACGTTAATAGTGATATTTCAACACGTGAATTAGCGCGTTACTACATCTATGCACATAAAAAAGGCTTAAAGAGTCTGTATTATACGAGAACGCGTAAATTAAGCGTGGAAGAGTGCGTGGCTTGTACCGTTTAATGGCATATTGCCATACTAAATGAATAACCCAACAGTATGAGCAGGGTTATGAACCCTGCTCATACTTGGTTTGTTCTACTAAACGGTTAGCTTTTCATTATTAGATGGAAATTTAACCGTTCAGTAGAACAATAATAGATATAGGGGTGATTCAATGCGCGCTGTTAACTGGAATAAAAAAGAAGACGATTTCAGTTTAATGTTTTGGAAGCAAAACATCGCTCAGTTTTGGACAGAAGAAGAAATTGCGGTTTCGTCTGACAAAAATACTTGGGTGCAATTATCGAAAGAAGAGCAAATTGCTTATAAGCGTGTATTAGGTGGTTTAACACTTTTAGATACGAAACAAGGTGGCGAAGGTATGCCTCTTGTACTTGTTCATCTTGAAAATTTACAAGCAAAAAGTGTATTAGCTTTCATGGGTGCTATGGAAGAAGTACATGCGAAGAGTTACAGTCATATTTTCACAACGTTAGCTACTGAAGAAGAAATCGATGATATTTTCGAATGGGTAGACAACCATCCGTTACTTGAGAAAAAGGCTGGTATTATTACAAGTTACTATCGTCGTTTATTAAAGCCTGAAGTAACGAAAAAAGAGTTATATATGGCAATGGTAGCAAGTGTGTTCTTAGAAAGTTACCTATTCTATAGTGGATTCTTTTATCCACTTTACTTAGCTGGTCAAGGAAAACTAACAGCAAGTGGTGAGATTATTAACCTTATTATCCGTTAACTAATAGCGGCTTTTGGTAGAGATACCAATTGAAAAACCCTTTTAATTGCTGGGAACCCCTATTGTAAATTTATCTGTTTTATTATTGATGAATATATACATTCAGGTTATTCTCTAACTATCAATAGATGGAAAGGAGAATAGCTGATAGGGCAATCAGCAGCGAAGCCTTTATCTAGCGATAACATGTACGGAAGTATTAGACACCGAAAACTGTATAAACAGTGGTGGGTGCGATACGTAGATAAAGGAACGTTCAACGACTATCCCAATGGCGGTGAAATTCCGCAATAGGAGTAGGGCCAAGCGGTGGGTGAGAATCCCTTAAATCGAAATGGAGGGCTACCTGAGAAGGTAGATGATATAGTCTCTTCTTGCAGGAAACTGTAAGCTGTGTAAACGGCATAGGAGTAGCGAATCTATGTGAAGGTAAAGGATGAGTCAATTCACGGCGTATTCGTTGGTATTTTAGCACAACAAATCTTCGCGGAACTTTCTGCAGAAGATCAACAAGAAGTGCAAAAAGAAACACAAGAGTTATTAATGGAACTATATGAAATCGAAATGGCATACACAGAAGAAATTTACACTTCTATCGGTCTTGTAGAGGATGTAAATCGTTTCGTTCGTTACAATGCGAATAAAGGACTTATGAACTTAGGACTTGAGCCGAAGTTTGAAGAAGAAGAAATTAACCCGATCGTTTTAAATGGTTTACGTACAGATACGAAAAACCATGATTTCTTCTCTGTAAAAGGAAATGGTTACGTAAAAGCGACGAACGTTGAAAAGTTATCTGATGATGACTTCGTGTTTAATTTTTAATATATGATTATAAAGAAAAGCTGTCTTATCAATGAATAAGACAGCTTTTCTTTATAATTTTGTTTACATAACACTATTATTTTCGTATAACGATTTCTGTTGAAAAATTCTATCCGTTAGCTGGATAGAATTTTTTTGTAAGTAAATGGGTATTTACAACCCTTTTGTATCAGTGTATTATTTAACTAGTACACCAATACAAAAGGAGGGAAGAAATGAAAATAGAGTTTTCTCCAAATATACCAATTTACATTCAGGTAATGGAATACATAAAAAAAGAAATTGTAACAGGACATTTGTTGCCTGGTGATAAAATTCCCTCTGTGCGTGAATTAGCGAGTGAATTACAAGTAAATCCAAATACGATCCAGCGTACATTTCAAGAGCTCGAACGAGATGGGGTTGTTGTAACACGTAGAGGAATGGGAAGATATGTAACGAATGAAGGGGAGAAAATTATGGAGCTGCGAAAAGAGATGGCGAAAGAATTACTTCATTCTTTTATAGATGGAATGGACAATTTAGGGTTTTCAGAAGAAGAAATTCTTACAATCCTTCGTTCTTCATTACATGAGAAAAGGGAGGAGAGCGAATGACAGAGCTATTAAAAATAGAAAACTTATGGAAGAGATACGGGTTAAAAGCAGTAATCCGTGAATTAAGCATTGAGATTACGGAAGGGAAAATTGTTGGACTCGTTGGAGATAACGGGAGCGGGAAAACGACGTTATTGAAAATGATTGCTGGTTTGCAGCATCCTTCCGAAGGGAGTATTACAATCGCTGGTAAAAAAGTAGGATTAGAAACGAAAGAAATTGTTTCTTTTATGTCGGATAAACCAGTATTTGATGATTGGATGACGGTAAAAGATTCTTTATTTTTCTATCGAGATTTTTATAAAGATTTCGACATTCAAAAAGCGGTAGATACGGTTGCGGAATTTAAAATACCGTTAGAAGAAAAAATTACAGCTTTATCAAAAGGGATGGTTGAAAAGCTACAAATTATTTTAACGTTTTCTCGGAAAGCGAAGTTATACGTACTAGATGAACCGCTGGGCGGAATTGATCTCGTTTCTAGAGAACACATATTAGAACTTATTTTACAGTTTTATCGCGAAGATTGTACCATTTTAATTGCAACACATTTAATTGGAGAAGTGGAAAATATTTTTGACGAAGTAATCTTTTTAAAAGATGGTGAAAGTGTACTGCATGAAAATGTAGAGGAATTACGTTTCCAACGAGGGAAAGCTGTTACGGATTTGTTTAAGGAGGTGTTTAGTAGATGAAGGCCAGTTTAATATATATGTACAATGCGAATAAAAAACAAATTTTCATTTCGTTATTGTCATTCATATTTATTGCGGCTGTCGCTTTTGTAAGTATGGGGAATTATATTAAACAAGAATCAGGAGAAGTAAGGCAAATGATTACAATTGCTTTAGTATTCTTAGTTTATTTAATTTTTGCGGTATTAGTATTTCTGCAGGCGATGTCTGCGTTTGGGAAAATGACTGAAAGTACATTATTTCGGTTAACACCGATATCTGGTAAAAAAATTGTTTTAGCAATATTGTCATATGCAGCAATTAGCTTAATGTGTTTTGAATTAATAGGTGCTATGTTTTTCTATGGTATTTCGATGAAAGTAATAAAAGGTACAGAACTCCATGAATTGTTATTCACCGAAAGTACACTTACACTAGATATGGTAAAGCAGTTATTTAGTAGCGTGTTATATGTATTTAATTTATCAAGTATATTGTTAGTTTTACTTTTTACAGTAGCTGGTGTGAAAGTATTTTCTTTGAAAAAGAAAAAAATGGAGTATGTAATTATTTTCTTCTTATTTTTACTAGTAACGAAAGTAATCAATCTGATATATGAAATGCTGGGTCGACTTGCGCCTATACCTAATATTATTAAAAAAATCGTTTATATAGATGAAACGGTGGATATGAATCTTATACTATATCCAGAAAATTTTATAAATTTATATAGTATTGCTTTTTCAATCGGTATATTTGTTTTACTTGTTTATATAACAGGTCGCATTATCGATAAAAAACTAGAAGTCTAAAGGAGGAATCAGCATTGGGAAACGTAGTAGTAAAGTTAGAGAATGTTCGAAAAAGGATTGGTGGAACGGAAATTATTCGTGGTTTATCATTTGAAGTTCGTGAAGGGGAAGTATACGGGTTCCTTGGACCGAACGGTAGCGGTAAGACAACAACGATTCGTATGATGACAGGTCTTATTTCAATGACAGAGGGCGATATTACAATTTGTGGTCATAGTATTCGTACGGAGCGTGAAAAGGCGCTAGAGCAAATTGGAGCGATTGTAGAAAATCCTGAACTATATGATTATATGACAGGAATGCAAAACTTGAAGCATTTTGCGAACATGGCAATTACACCAATTAGTAAAGAGCGCATTGCTGAAATTGTAAAACTGGTTGAATTAGAGCATGCAATTCATAAAAAGGTGAAAACATATTCACTTGGTATGAAACAACGTTTAGGAATTGCACAGGCATTACTGCATCAGCCGAAAGTTTTAATTTTAGATGAGCCGACAAATGGATTAGATCCAGCTGGTATTCGCCAAATTCGTGATTATTTACAACGTTTAGCGAAAGAAGAGAATATTGCTGTAATCGTATCAAGTCACTTATTAAGTGAAATTGAACTTATGTGTGATCGCGTCGTTATTATTAAGCAAGGTGAGTTTGTACAAGAATACAACTTACATGAACAAGCAAAACATGATGAGACAGTAGTTGTAGCGTTTGAAGTAGATAAAGTTCAGAAAGCAAATGAAATCATTACAGGTAAGGCGCAAGGAAATGTCATTGTAGTATCTGTAAAGAAAGAAGAAATTCCACAACTTGTAAAGAAACTTGTGAATGAAGATGTGCTTGTATACGGAGTTACCGTTCAAAATAAAACGTTAGAGGATGAGTTCTTAGCGATTACAGGGGGAGTGAAAGCGTAATGTTTAAATTAATTCAAAATGAATTTTTAAAGTTGCATGCGAAAAAAGGTATGTATATTTTAATTGGTGTTATTGCAGTATTGGAAATTTTGGGAGTTTTAGCGATGCTGAAATGGGGAGATGGAACTGAATTTAAAGGATCATATTTAGATTTTGCAAGTTCAGAGATTGGTTTAATTACTTTGTTTGCAACGATTTTTGGCATTACGATTGCTTCTCGTATAATTACGGATGAATTCCAAAAAGGTACAATTAAGCAGTTATTAATTCGTCCAAGAAAACGAATGACAGTTTTATTCTCTAAATATATTACAGTGTTACTTACTATAGTATTTATCATATTTGCTAACACGATTATTTCAATGATTATTGGCGGAATTGCAATGGATGGTAGTAAAACAGAATTAACGATAGGAATCGTAATGAAATCTACTTTATATCAAGTACTTTCACCGTTCTTCTTTGCGACGCTTGCATTTTTCTTAGCAAACGTATTTAGAAAGTCTGTCTTACCATTAATTATTACGATGTTCCTCTTCTTTTTACAAGGACCAATTAATATGGTACTGATGATGTTTGCAAAAGGTGTAGCGAAGTTTGTAGTGTTCTTCCATTTAAATTTAAGTGTGTACGATAGCAATAAGCTAGTAAGTGGCGGAATAGAACCAACATTTACAGAGTTTACATTTACAACTTCATTATTACTTGTAGCTGCATACTTTGTTGTATTACTTGTAGCATCAAGTGCATTATTCCAAAAACGTGACGTATTATAATAAAAGAAATCCCCGCTTGTAAAAACGGGGATTTTTATTACATAACTTTCTCGTATATTTCAACCGAAAGAAAAGAATGATTACTATATAGGGTGTTCAAAAGTATTTGAGAAAAATAGGAAGAATTTCAACTATATTCATATTATAATTTAGTTATCTGAACATGTACTTTTACTATCTTTGGAGGTGTTCGATATGCACGATGCATTTTCACGCATAAGACTACGCAGTTTTTTTGGATGGATGATTATAGGACTCTTCCTTACGATGATCCCATTAGGTCTATCAAATGTTTCTGAGAATACGACGGAGGTTATTTCACAAATAACTGTGTTTTTTGTATTTCCGTTATTTTGGTTATACGTAAAAACCAATAAAAATAATGTTATATTTAACAGTTTTTTTGATAAACCAGGACGTTTACCGTGGGGGTTAATTGTATTAGCAACGATAATGGGAATGATTTTTTCAGTTGGTATATCTCATATTCAATTTTACATATTAGCACATACGTTACCGAATTTCTTAGTTACTATGTTAGAAGATGGAAATGTTATTAATACGAGTAACATATATATGACGATATTTACTTTCATTTCAGCATGTGTGTTAGCACCTATTATGGAAGAGGTTATTTTTAGAGGCTTCTTTTTACAGCGAATGGCTTATAAATGGGGTATTAAAAAAGCTGTCATTATATCTTCCGTTATTTTTGGCTTAGGGCATTTTGATGTTATTGGTGCGTTCATGTTTGGTATTGTAATGTGTCTTTTATACATAAAGACGAAAAATATATGGACGAATATTGCTGTACACGCTCTAAATAATTTCATTGCAACAAGTATGCAATTTGTCGGCGGAGAAGAGAGCAGCGCCATTTCAATTCCTGAATTACAAGCGCAAAGTAATTTATGGATCGGTATCGGTCTTACAGTCGTTGGATTACTTTGGTTAATTCCTTACGTTTGGAAACAATGGCGTATGGTAAAAGAAGTGGGTGTGCCACCAGTGCGCTTCATAAATAAGGAAAAAGTAGTGAGTGCATCAGAAGGAAATGAAGTGTATAGTCAAGTGATTGTAACAGATAGATTGATGGCTGTAGAGCTACCAGATGAGGCTGTAAATAAGCTCCAATTAGAAGAAAATGATTATGTAACAGTATCTGTAGAAGACGATAAAATCGTTATAAAGAAAGCACATAATAGATAAGTAAAAAGTAGCTCTTTGTGAGCTACTTTTTACTTTGTAATAATTTCCACACGAAAATTATTGCCGTTCTTTACATATTTAATATCTGTAACAGTCCGAACTGCTTTTAAAATCTCAACTTTTTCACCAATTCGAGGGATAGTCGGAACATTATCCCAAATGCCAAGCAAGTCATCTAATTGTCCCGTTTTTTCATAAAACCAGATTTTCAATGTAAAGCCCCTTTCTCGAACTTTATGTATTTTAATACATAATATATCATTTTTATTCTTATTGTAAGGGGTTTTTATATATTTTATGAATAAAAATTAATTAATCTTCTGGGAAGATATGTTCAATATCAGGGGTAAGAGATATTTCTGATAATACGATATGAGAAACAGTCGTTGCATATGAAGAGACATCATTAATAAATTCTTCAAGTTCAACGAGTGAAGGAACAGAAATTTTTACAATGTAGCATAAGCTTCCTGTTACGCGGTAACAAAAACTTGCAGATGGATAGGACTGAATAAACTGTTGCATACGTGTTGTATCCCCGTTTTTTAAAGTGATTTCTAAAATACAGTCTAAAACAAGTCCTGCTTTTTTATAATCGATATCGATTGTGTATTTTTGGATCACGCCTTCACTTTCGAGTTTACGAACACGCTCTGCAGTAGACGGAGCAGATAAGTTTACTCGTTTCGCCAATTCACGCATGGAAAGGCGACTATCATTATATAATTCATTTAAAATTTTTCGATCAACACGGTCTAGTTGCATTTGTAAATATACCTCCAGTAAAATGATAATTTTTGTAAAGGAAAAATATAAATTAAGATTCATATGAAATGTAAAGAGAACTTTATTTATTTTACAATAAAACTGAAGGGAATAGGAGGGAAAATAATGGAGAGAATTTCATTATCAAATGTAGGAGATACAAAGTTTCAAAAGTTATTAGGTCATAATCCGGAAATATTACATTCGTGGAGTACATTAGAAAATACACTGTACAATAAAGGAACTCTTTCAGCAGAGCTGAAGGAACAAGTGAGGAGAACATTAGCGTACGGGAATGAATGCCCGTACTGTATGGCAAAGGGAAGGCCTGATGATATGCAAAAGGTAGAAGAAATTGGTGTAGCAGTAACTTTTGCGCATACATTTATTCATGACAAAAAGGCGATAGATGATAATATGTTTCATGTATTGAAACAATATTGGACGGAAAAAGAAATTGTAGAGCTTTGCGCTTATATTTGTTTTATTACTGCATCGCAACAACTTGGTTTTCTATTTCAATTACAGCCAAACGAAGCATTAAAATTATTTTAAGAAAATAATTGCGAATTATGTAGAAAAAAATAAGAATATTTCGTATAATTTAAGTACAATCATTTTGAAAATAGGGGTGGCATCATATGGAGCAAATTCCGGTAAAGAGAATAGAAGAAGTACTTGTTGTAGCAGGGGATGACAAACAAAAGCAAAAGGAATTTTATGAATTGCTCTTATCTACTGAGTTTTATGTTGCTGGCTCACTAGAAGCAGAGGAAGGGGCAACAGAAGGAATACTTCGCTTGCGTCATTTCCAAGGAGAGGGTAGATGGATCGTTCCGTTCTTTACACAAATGGAATTTGTAAAAGACGTGTTGCCAGAAGGAACACCCCTTATTACGATACGTGGGAAAGAATTATTTAGTAGCATTGAGAAAGATGCTACAGCAGTATTAAATGTCGGTACTGATATAAGTAAAACATTTATTCCAGAAGAAATTGCAGATATCGCATCTGGACGAATTTTTAACTATTATAAATAAAGTGAAACTTTAATCAGTGGGGGTTTTCTTCATCCCCCACTGATTATTAGTTGAACCAATCGGGCTTTAATGGGCAGCCCGACCCCCACCTAACTTCTTTGCTTTCGCTGCATTTTGAGGTGGGGGTCTTACTGCCCATTAAAGCGGGATAAAAGGAAAAGCATAATCGCTTTTC
Organism: Bacillus cereus group sp. MYBK245-2; assembly: GCF_051916145.1. Taxonomy (NCBI): domain Bacteria; kingdom Bacillati; phylum Bacillota; class Bacilli; order Caryophanales; family Bacillaceae; genus Bacillus; species Bacillus cereus group sp. MYBK245-2. The sequence continues at coordinate 310,180 of NZ_JBQAGB010000003.1, forward strand.
CTTTTTAATTTGAACACGGAGTGGCTATGCCAGAAGAAATAGAGAGTGTTTTATTATTTGTATTTATTGTCGCTGTAGCTCCAAGAGGAATCCCAATGTTTGGGCTTATATGTCCAATCGGTAAACCGAATAGGACAGGTATAGCATATGAAGTGAAATATTCATATAGTATTGTTTGCAATGATTGAGATGGTTTAGAAGGAGTGCAGTCATGACAACTTGTAAAAATAACACCACTACATTCATGAAACTTTCCAGATAAAAGTAGCTGATTTAACATACGGTCAATGCGATATGGTTCTTCCCCAATGTCTTCAAGCAATAAAAGTTTATTGGCTGTATTTATCTCGTAGGAGGAGCCAATGATACTCGTTAACACCGCTAAATTGCCTCCAACTAACTGACCTGTAACTGTACGGGAAGGGCTAGGTACGATACATTCTGATGAAGATAAAATGGTTGAATACGGATGAAAGAGTTGATTGAAAGAAGATAAAGAAAGAGAATCTACACCTTTCCCTAATTCTTCAACCATTGGGCCATGAAATGTCACAAGCTTTGCATAACGTGAAAAAGCAGTATGTAAAGCTGTAATATCGCTATATCCCCAAAAGATTTTTGGATTTTGCCGAATGATTTCATATTGAATGTGAGGGAGGAGACGAGCGCTACCGTAACCACCTCGTGCACAGAAAACAGCCTTTACTTCAGGATTTGAAAATGCTTCATGTATATCATCGAGCCGGACTTGATCCCTTCCAGCTAAATATCCATATTTCTCATAAACACTCATCCCGATTACTACAGATAAACCCATTTCTTGTAATACCTTTACACCTTTTAATACATTTTCAATTGTTGGTGGGCCGGACGGTGCAATAATCATTACTGTATCACCTTGTTGTAATGCATTTGGATATATCATTGTTTTCAGCCTCCTTCACTTTCAATATATTCGCTTCATAGGAAGTTCAATCCTTGTAAAAGAAGGGGAAAGTTTGTCAAATAAAGAAGATATAAGGGGAATAGGAGGGAAAATGATGTTTACAAGTCGAGTTATAGATACATTACAAATTAAGTATCCCATCATTCAAGCCGGTATGGCGGGTGCGATTACGACGCCAGAACTCGTTGCAGCTGTGAGTAATAGCGGAGGATTAGGAACGCTTGGAGCAGGCTATATGAGCCCAGAACAAATTCGTGAAGCGATTTATAAGATACGGGAACGAACAGATAAGCCTTTCGGTGTTAATTTACTATTAACGAAAGAGATACAAATAGAAGAAGAGAAGATAAACTTGGCCAAGGGATTACTTAGCGGAGTGAATAGAGAATTCGGTATAGAGGAAGAAGAACAGTTAAAGCTTCCAAAAAGTTATAAAGAACAATTACAAGTGTTAGTAGAAGAAAACGTGCCAGTCGTTAGCTTTGCATTTCAAACGTTAGAAAAAGAAGAAATAAATGACTTGAAAAGAAGCGGAATAAAAGTCATCGGAACAGCTACTCATGTGGCAGAGGCGAAAGTACTTGCTGAATTAGGAGTAGATATTATTGTCGGTCAAGGTAGTGAGGCAGGGGGCCATAGAGGAACGTTTATCGGGAAAGAACAGGACGCTATGATTGGGACGTTCGCATTAATTCCGCAGTTAGTAGCAGCAGTTCCGCATATCCCGATTGTTGCAGCAGGTGGTGTAATGAACGGGCAAGGGCTTGTTGCGGCATTTACACTGGGAGCAGAAGCTGTTCAAATGGGATCAGCCTTTTTAACGAGTGAAGAGAGTATTACGCATGACGTGTATAAAAAAGCGGTTTTACGTAGTACAGATACGAGTACAACTGTGACTCGTGCGTTTTCCGGGAAATATGCACGAGGTATTCGTAATGAATTTATAGAGAAGCATGAAGGGAAAGAAGAAGACCTTCCGATGTATCCGGTGCAAAATGTATTAACCTCTAAAATACGCCAACAAGCAGCAAAGCAAAATAATGGAGAATATATGTCACTTTGGGCAGGACAAGCGTCATCATTAGCAAGAATAGAATCAGCTCAGCATGTAGTGGAGCGAGTGATGAAAGAAGCAGATAACGTAATTGAACAATTGCAAAATGTATATAGAAAAAGACCACTTGAATAATTCAAGCGGTCTTTTCTTTAGTTTGCTTTATAAAATTGTTGGATGGCTTCATCAATATAAACCCAGCCTTTCCAACCTAAGTGCATGTGATCTTTTAAGAAGTATTTATCATACTCATGATTTGAGAAGTCGGCAATTGGATAGCCAGCTTTCTCAATTTGCTCATGAACTTTCTTATAGTACAATTCTCGGCGTTCTTTCGGGAAGCCAGCGTAATCGTACCAAGGACCTTTTACAGGAACAGAAATGAAGAGTGGTTTTGCACCAGATTGTTTTAATAAATCAAGTGCAATTTGTAAATCTTCATATTCTGGCGATTGATCATAAGCATCATTTTTTAAGTAACCTTCACGTTGCTTTAATTTCTTCTTGATTTTGCTGTTGAAGTAACCATCTTCAATACCGTAATTGTTAGATCCAGATTCTGCTGCACCTGTTTGATCTGCATGTTTACGAGCCTCTTCCCAGCTCATTTGTTTTAATGACGGGTCAAGTTTTTCTTTATGCGGTTTAATATTAAACATAGCTGTAAATAAATCTTTACGATCTAAAATGTTACGATAAATATAAGCGAAAGGTTTAGCAGCAAGTGCTTTTATTTTATGCTTTGTATCATCGTAAACGATACCTTCAAGCGAAATTTTAAGTAAAGTTTCTTTCTTAACGATCTCAAAGTTTAATAAACGCTTTGCAATTTGCTTTTTCATTTCAGGTTTTACATCATCGTTGAAAATGAAGTGGTAACCTTGTTGCTTTGAAAAGTTAGGTGCAAAGTGTGTTTCATCAATACCTTGTGGCACAAACCATTGCGGAGAAAGAACGAATACCATTTTCTTATCCTTCAATTGATCCATCGTAGATGCAAAGTTTAATACATGTACAAGGTCTTGTGTTCCGCCACGTCCAAGTAGGAATGGTGTGAATCCTTCAGGCTTTACTTTGAAATAATTTGATGGATGGTAAGCATCCATACGTGCGAATTCCGATGAACCATACATCGGAAGGTATTTCGAGTCTGCTAACATCTTTTGCTGTAAAATCATACTTTGAATCTTTTCTTCTTTTAAAGAAGTGGCAGCTTGTTCTACTTTTTCATCACTTAAAAGTGGAAGTAGGAAGCGCGTTGGAATAAGTAAGAATACAGCAAAAAGGGCCAATGCTAAAAGCATCGGACCAAATTTTGCTTTGTTCATCGGATTTCTTCCAACTTCTTAATAACCATGTTTGGAGTAGCCCACTCGTCACGGTCAAAATCAGAAATAGAAACTTCAATATCTAAACGCTCTTGGAATTCAACTAATAAAGATACTACAGCGAAAGAATCAAGAATACCTTCTTCAAATAATTGAACATCTAAGTTTTCTTTCACAATATCGTTTTCACATACTTCTTCTAAAATATCTAATACTTGCTCTTTGAATTCTGCCATTTTTAAAATCTCCTTTATATCCGAAATATATTATATGTGCAACTTCTTAATGGTATAAGAAGGGTGCATTAAAAGTATCTGTTAAGGTGTCCAGAGAAAATGAGGAAACCGAAACATACAACGTGGAACGTAATTACAATCGCAAGGACGTGTGTAAATTTATTGTTTGGCCAAAACTTATGCTTCTTGTTTTTTCGTTCAAAAATATCGAATAAAATAAACAGTGCGGCATGATATAGACCATAAATAACATACTGCGCAACAGCGCTTCCTTGGATGTGCCAAATTCCCATAATGAAGAAGTTTAAAAATGCCCCGATATACGAAATAGTGTAACGGTTCTTAATTAACTTTTTCTTCGTTGCAAAAAAGACGAAACGCATGTAAATAAAATCACGGAACCAGAATGATAAACTCATGTGCCAGCGGTTCCAGAAGTCTTTAATATTACGACTAAGGAATGGCTTATTAAAGTTTTCAGGAGTTTTAATTCCCATCATATAACTGATACCAATTACGAACGCACTATAACCTGCAAAGTCAAAGAATAACTGCATGCTAGTAGCGTACATAAAAATCACATTAGATAAAAGTGTATCTTGATTGGCGAATACTGCCTTTACAAGGTATGTTGTTATCAAGTGCGCGATTATAAACTTATACAGAAAACCTTGGAAAATACGATTAAGCCCTGTATATAGTAAATTTTGATATTCCTCAGCACTAGGTGGCTTTTGGATATCTTTTTGGAATCTACGATAACGATCGATAGGTCCACTTGAAATCGCAGGGAAGAATAAAACGAATTCCCAGAAATTAAAGAAGGAAAGTTCTTTAATTAAATTATCACGAACTTCAAAGACCATTTGTACAGCTCTAAATGTTACATAAGACATACCTGCGAAAACAATAAAATGCAATTCAGGTACAAATGGTGCGATTTTCGCCAAAATAAGTGGCAAAATCGATAAAATAACAGCTATACAAAACATGAATGTACTATTATTTTGTTTTCTTAAAATTAAATAGCCTTTAATTAGGGCATATTGCCAAATAATAAATGCGGCTAACATAATCGCTTGCTTCGGTTTATCTGAGAAGATAATAGCAATCATGACTAATGTTAATACTGCATTATATTTACGCAACATTTTACCTTTTAATCCAGCTATGATAGTAGGTATTAATAAAATGCCCACTATAGCGAAAAAATAAAATGATCCATATGCGGTCATGCTGTAACCTCACTCAATAATTTTTTGCGATCTACCTTTCCATTTGGTGTCATTGGAATAGAAGATTGATACATGAATTTACGTGGAATCATGTAGTTTGGTAATCGCTCATTGAGTTCTTTTTTGATTGCAGATGTTAATTTGAATTCTTTTTCAAATGAATGTTCTCCAGGAACAACAACCGCTAATAAATAATCGTATTTCTCACCTTTTTTAATTGGAACGATAACTGCTCCTTCTACGTAAGAACACGCACGAAGATGATGCTCAATTTCTTCTAATTCCATTCGATAACCATGCAGCTTAATTTGGAAATCAAGACGACCATTATAGAATAGAAGACCATTTTCAACATAGCCAGCATCGCCTGTTTTATAGGCGCGCTCACCGTCAATCATAGTAAATGCTTTTTCTGTTAATTCAGGGCTTCCTAAATATCCAACGCTTACGCTTGGACCGACAATTACGATTTCACCTTTTTCACCATCAGGTGCAATCGTTCCATCTTCTTTCATAATAAGAAGGCGGCAGTCTGATTTACAATAGCCAACTGGAAGTGATTTGTATTGATCAAGCACTTCTTCTGTAACGTGAATACCTGTTACAGCGACAGTAGCTTCTGTTGGACCGTACGTATTCATAATTGTTGCTTTTGGGAAACGCTCAATTAATTTTCTAGCTACTTCATTTGGTAACACTTCACCGCAGAATAAGAATGTTTTCATGTTCGGTAGCATACTCTCAGAGAAAGATGCTTCCATTAAACACATTTCTGCGAAAGATGGTGTGGAAGTCCATACTTGTATATCCGATTGCTCTAAAGAAGCAAACAAGTCTTTTGGACGTGCAATCATATCTTTATCGATTGCCCAAAGTGTACCACCTGTTACTAATGATGGGTAAATATCCATGACAGATAAATCGAATGAGAAAGGTGCTTGGTTTAAGAATACTTGCCCCGTTTGTAAGTTGAAATCTTCTACAGCCCATTTTGTAAAACTTACAAGGCAGTTATAAGTAATCTGAACCCCTTTCGGATTACCTGTGCTTCCTGATGTGTAAATAATGTAGAAGTTCTCATCACCTTTTACCGCATGTTCAGGATTTGGAGTGTTCCCTTTATGAGTAAAGAAAATATCTTTTAAGTTGTCCTCACTTACAATGCGAACTGGTAAATCAGTTACAGTTACTTCAGTTCCTGATAAAAGTAGTTTCGCACCAGAATTTTCAGCGATACGTTGTACACGATCAGCTGGGATAGATAAATCTACAGGAATATAAGCATGTCCAGCTTTTACACATCCTAAAAAGTTAATAATCATTTCAGGTTGCATATGGCCATACACCATAATTGGTGAACGATCATCTGGATACTCAGAAGAAATCCAATGTGCTAACGCATCAGAATCTTCCTTTAATTGTTTGTACGTAATTTTCGCATCTCGCCAAACAAAAGCAGTTTGATCAGGCGTTTCAATAGCCCACTTTTCAATTTGTTCTAATAACTTCATAACGTTCCCACCCTAGAATTCATTGTAAATAAATGTACTTGTGTTTGTATCATGGAATCCATACAACCAAAGTAATGCAAATAAAATTGCAAGGTAATAAACCGTCTTTGCAACCCATTGTGTGAGTGGTCGAGACCATATCTCTTTTAATCTTTCCATGTCTTTCCCTCTCTTAATGAAATAATAGCTCTTTGTAGGTATCATGTCCTACATTATTGTGAAAAAAACAAAATTCCACATTTTAGGTAAAAATAAGTCAAAAGGCTCTTTTCTGATATTAGCACTAAATACTAAAAAAGAAAATCCCTAACTTAGCAATTATATTACATTCAGCATCAATTTGTAATGGATTTGATATGTAAATAGGAAGTGGATTGTGTGAATACATAAAAGTGGACTAGAAGAATACGTAAAATATAGTATTTGTGCTTATGAGTCATTCGAGACGAAGTAAACTTTTACATTTTTAGCCCTTTTAAAAAGGAGGAAATTATCATGGATAGAGTGTGGAAGAATCTAATTTCGGAAGAAAATATCGTGAAATGGAGAAGGTATTTCCATAAGTATCCAGAATTATCGTTTCATGAAAAAGAAACTTCGCAATTTATATATGATACAGTATGCTCATTTTCTTCTTTTGAAGTAACGAGACCGACGAAGTATAGTGTACTAGCAATTAAAAGAGGAACCGAACAAGGGAAAGTGATTGCGATTCGAGCTGATATAGATGCGTTGCCAATTCAAGAGGAGACAAGTAAATCTTATACGTCTGTGAATAAAGGTGTAATGCATGCATGTGGGCATGATGCTCACGCGGCTATTTTGTTGGGTACAGCAGAAGTACTATCAAATATAAAGGAAAATTTTGTAGGTGAGATTCGTCTATTCTTTCAGCATGCAGAAGAGGTGTATCCCGGCGGGGGACAAGAAATGGTTGAAGCAGGCGTAATGGATGGTGTTGATTATGTAATAGGTTTACATGTTATGTCAGGACTTGAGAGCGGGAAGATAGGCATTGCGTATGGGCCGATGATGGCTGCACCAGACGTATTTACAGTTGAAATTCAAGGGAAAGGAGGGCACGCGGCGAGGCCAGAAGAAACGATAGATTCTATTGCTATCGGAGCACAGATTATTACAAATTTACAACATATTGTATCAAGAAATACAAGTGCTTTTATGCAAAGAGTCGTTTCGGTTACGCAGTTTCATGGGGGGATGGCTGATAATATTATTCCTAGTGCAGCAACTTTAATGGGAACTGTTCGTTCATTTAATCAAGCATTAAGGATAGAAGCCGAAGAGAAAATTGAGAAAATCGTGAAAGGAATTACAGAAGCACATGGAGGGGCGTATACATATTCGTATCGATATGGATATGATCCGGTTATTAATGATGAATATATTACGAAAGTAGTAGAAGAAAGTGCACTATATTTGTTTGGAAATGAGCGTGTTGTGAAGCTTGAACCTTCTATGGGAGGAGAAGATTTTTCGGCATATTTAAGAAAAGCACCTGGTTGTTTTATTAAATTAGGGACTGGTAATAAAAAGATAGATACTTGCTACCCGCATCATCATCCAAAATTTGATGTAGATGAATCAGCTCTCATTTATGGAGTGGAATTATTTTTAGAGACAACAATGAGATTATTGAAATCATAGAAAAGTATAAAGTGAAACTTTAATCAGTGGGGGTTTTACTGCCCATTAAAGTGGGATAAAAAAAGGCAACTGCGCTCTATCGCAGTTGCTTTTATTTCTTTCCGTCAGAGAGGGCTGAGAAAGAACTATGCTCATTTATAGTATATGAATAGCTAACGGACAAGCTTGTACATTTTAATCATTTTTTTTAAAAAAGTTGTTGACAGTGATAATCAATGTCAATTAATCTAAAAGCAGTTGAAATTGATAATTATTATCAATAGGATGGATGCGACATGTTAATGAGAAAAAAATTTCACCTTCTACGGAGGGGATTAAAAGATAAAAATAAAGAAGTTGATCAGCATATGGAATGGCAACGAAATGTAATTCGTTCTGAATATGTAGATGAGAAGAAGAGCATTCAAACAGAACAAGAGATACAAAGTAAAGGGAGAGGTTCAGTTGAGTAAGTTAGTAATGATTTTTGCAAGTATGAGTGGAAATACAGAGGAAATGGCTGATCATATTGCCGGCGTGATTCGTGAAACTGAAAATGAAATTGAAGTGATTGATATTATGGATTCACCAGAAGCTTCTATGTTAGAACAGTATGATGGAATTATTTTAGGTGCATACACTTGGGGAGATGGTGACCTTCCTGATGATTTCTTAGATTTTTATGACGCAATGGATTCTATTGATTTAACTGGGAAAAAAGCGGCAGTATTCGGATCATGTGATTCGGCTTATCCAAAATATGGCGTGGCAGTTGACATTTTAATAGAAAAGCTAAAAGAACGCGGGGCAGAAGTTGTGTTAGAAGGATTAAAAGTAGAATTAACGCCAGAAGATGAAGATGTAGAGAAATGTTTACAGTTTGGAGCTGAATTTGTAAAACACCTTTCTTAATGGCAGAAGGGAGATGAAGAGCAAGTGCATGAGAAAATCGCAATTAAAACGATGACAGATTATCATTTGTATGATTTTATGCGTTGTCCGCATAAATTTTATTTTCGTCATATAAAAAGAAGAGAACCTTCTTCGTTTGAATGGCAACAAATCGCACAAATGATTGTGAATCGAATTATTAACGAATATTACACACTACCGGCAGGCCAACAAACGAAAATTGTACTTTTAATATTAATAGAAAAGTATTGGAAAAAAGTAAGGATTAATATGTTTGCTTCGAAGATGGAGTATTACATTGTGTTAGCGAAGCTAACGGATCACTTATTACAGTTTGTTGAAAGAGATGATAGTCAGACACCGCCGTTATTTTTATATGAAAAATTTCAAACATATATGGAAGAGTTAGGTGTCCACATGTCATTGACATTAGAAGTTGGTGAGTGGAGTACTGAGTCGTTTGTAATTAAAAAGTATGTTGTCGATGCGGATGAGGAAATGCTTGCTCTTTGTCAAAAGTTAATGACAGTATTTAGTTATAAAGCTTTCGGCATTCTTCCAGGGAAAATTGAAGTTATTAATTTAATAGAAGGAACTACGTATGACTACATTCCGAAACCGGAAGATATTGTAACTGGAATGGCTCATTTATCTAGAATGAAAGAAATGTTACAGCAACCTGAGCATTATACAGAGCGTCATTTTCGTTCTGAGTGTATAAGTTGTGCATTTCGTAGTGAATGCCAAGGGGAAGAAGTAAAGAAAGAAGCGAAACAGAAGAAAAATATCGTACATTAAAGAATGCAATGTTGCATTCTTTTTTGTTATTGACATGAAAAGCTTTTCATCATGTACCGTATATTTGTAGCAGATTTTAATAAAGGGAGGAATAATCAATGAAAGATGAAACGCAAGTATTTCAATGGTTAAAAGAACAGAATGCTCCTTTTGGGATTCAACTGCAAATTTTACAAGCATTTCAACTATATAAAGTCATTGTTGAAATGGATAAAAAGTTAATGATGTATGAGGAGAGGGAATATAGGGAGAGAATGTAATCTCATCCCTGCAGTATTACTTTCAGTTGTTCTATACTTGCTAGAAATTCAAGTTCATTCTTTGTTTCAAAGTTATAAATCATATTATGTAGTAAAGGACTGTATTGATAAAAACTTGTGATGCGGTGAATGAGTAATGGATCATGGTGTGAAGTAAGTGTACTGTATTGTTCATATACTGATGTAGTAAATTCATGTCCGAAATCATAATATAGCCCAGCAAAATCAAAGGCAGGATCTCCAATTTGAGCATCACCAAAATCGATAACCCCTGAAATGGTTTTATTTTGTTTATCAAATAAAATGTGATGATGTGTAAAGTCGGCGTGAATGATTGTATTTTGAAATTTAGATGTAGCTAGACAGGCAAAGAAATTCTCGAATAAACGGTTTAAGGTTGATTTCTGGAACGAAGTTAGACTGTTAGTAACATACTCATTTAATTTAGCTTGTAGCTCTTTCCAGTAGGTAAGTGTTTTTTCAATAGGGAATCCTAACGCTGTAACACTTTTTAAAGGAATACTATGTAGAGCAGCAAGGAAAGTTGCTAATTGTGTAATAAGTGCTTTTCGTTCTTGTTTTTCTAGTGTAGTAACTATTTCTGTTTTTAAAGGTTCACCATGAATGAGAGTATAGTAGCTACAAAGCGGAATAGCATCAGTATTCTTTTCATAGAATAGGTGATACTTTGGAACTTCAATTTCATGTAGTGAACAAGAGAGAAGTGTGCATAGTTCTTTTTCTAATGGAATTCGCATTGCATATTCCTGTTTTCGCGGGAAACGAAACAGTAGCTCATCATTTACTATAATCGCTACATTATCCCATCCTTCCTCATTTTGTTTATAGGAATGTATAGAAAGATTAGGTAGAGCTTCTTTAATATATTGTTTGTAAGAGTCCATAATTGTTCCTCGTTTCTAAGTTAAGTTATTCCACTTCATGATATCAGAATTTTCTTTCTATATGTTAAAATATAACTATCATTATGAAGAAGGGCGGGAGAATTACGAAGAAAAGAATAGTAATCATTTCTCTATGTATCGTTTTTGGACTGTTTTGGTCATATAAAGAAGAAGTTTTTGCTAGCTATAAACCGATTGATCAGTACGGATTAAATAAGGAATTAAAGAACAAAAGCATAGAAGTTTTAACTCATAATGAAATGAAAAAGGTAGGAGAACATTTTGCGGCAGAACAACTATCAGTTTTTGAATTTCATAATAAAGAAGATGTGAAACGAAAAGGTGAAGAAATATTTGTAAATAGAGGGTATGAGCAATTAATAAAAAATTATTATCCAAATCGTTTTCAGGATTTAGAGTATAAATTTACAAACGAGGAGATACGTGAAGTGACGGATGAAAATTTTCTCTATCAAACTGTAGCGTACGTGGCGGGTACTGAAAATGGTAAGAGAAGCGAAATTGAATTATGAAATGAAAATTGTAAAGGTTAATCATATATTTAAAGTGTTAGAACAAAAACAGTACGTACAATAAAGAGAAATATGAACCAGTACCATAAATAGCGGTATAAAAAAATCCCCCAGTTCTTCGAGGGATTCTAAAGGTTTTCATTTTGTTGACCAATTTCTTTTTGAGCAATATATAAATTTCCTTGCTCGACTTGTTTCTGAGTAAGAACCGAATCACCTGCATACCCTTTTTCTGTTTTCACAATTCTTTTTGAACGATTGGAATTTTGTTTCTTCATATAATAAACCACCTTTCATCAAAAATAAACGAAAATGATAAGCACGAGTAATACAGCAGCAAAAATGGTAATACCCATTAAAAACGAAGTGTTTTTATATTTAGGTGGCTTATGTACATCTTGCCGATATCCAGGTGAAATTTCAGGGGCGAATTCTTCGTCGAATGATTGCTTTTTTTCTTTTTCGTCCATATGTATCCACCTTTCTTTTTCATTATGTTATACGTTTAAAGAAAAAATATGCATAAAGAAAACCGCCCTCTATCGTGAGCGGCGGTTTTCTATTGTATATTTTCTTTGAACTTGAAAGAGACGGATAAGAAGGAAGGTGGCGCCAAATGCTAAACCGATAATAAGACCAATCCAATATCCTTTTGCTGCCCAGTCCGTATACTTTGCTAATATGTAACCGAGAGGGAGACCGATTACCCAATAAGCGATTAATGTCATAATTAAGGAAACATTTACGTCTTTATAGCCACGTAGTGCCCCTTGTACAGGAGTTGCAATTGCATCTGAAATTTGAAATAAAATCGCAAATATAAGAAATTCTTTTGCTAAATGATGAACTTGTATATCTGTCGTATAAATAGAAGCAATTTCATCATCAAAGAAGTAAAGAAGAATGGAATATAATAGGGCGAATGCAAGTGCTAAGCCAATCCCAATAAACCCATATTGTTTTGCGTTATTATATCGTTTCGCTCCAACTTCGAATCCAACAGCGATAGTCATTGCCATTGCTAAACTTAAAGGCGTCATATATAGCAAGGAAGCGAAGTTCATAGCTGCTTGATGAGCTGCGATTGTTGTCGTACTAAAATTACTCATCATAAGTGTTACTGCAGCGAAAATACTCGTTTCAAAAAAGATAGCAAATCCGATAGGGACGCCAAGTTTTAAGAACTCTTTCCAACTAGAAAGAGAAGGGCGATATAACTGTTTAAAAATATGGAAAGATGCAAAAGGCTCTTTCGTACGAATAATCATAACGGTAATAATTAAAATGCACCAATAGGTTGCTGTAGAAGCAATTGCTGCTCCGACACCACCGAGTTTTGGAAAACCGAAATGCCCAAAAATTAATACATAATTTAATATTACGTTAATAGGTAATGATAGTAACGTAATAATCATCGTTGTGCGAGTTTTTCCTAATGCATCAATAAATCCACGTAAAACAGTGTAAGTAAATAAAGGAATAATTCCAATTGCAATAATACTTAAAAATTGTGCTGCAATACGTTCTACCGGTTCTTCTAATCGCATGCCATTTAAAATGGGTGTAACAGCGAAAAATCCAATAAGTATAACGACGAAGCTAGCGCAAATTGCTAAATAGACTGCTTGTATGACGACTTGGGGAACATCTTCTTTTTTCTTGGATCCAACGAGTTGCGCAACAATTGGAGTTGTAGCCATCAAAATACCTGTTAATCCCGTACTAACTGGAATCCATATACTCGTTCCGATAGCAACCCCTGCTAAATCAATAGGGCTTGCATGTCCTGACATTGTTGTATCAAAAAAGCTCATTGCAAATAATGACATTTGCGTAACAAAAATCGGGAAAAATAGTAATACAAATTGTTTTAATTTTTGTGAGAATGTACTAGTTTCTTTCATAAAATCCCCTTTCTACGTAAAAAAGAAAACTCTTACTATCATACAATTTAATCAAAAAATAGAAAAGGAATAAGTTTATTAAAACTACGGTTTGACTATAAAAAAGGATGCACTTTGAAAGGGGATAAGGTATTATGGTAAGGTATGAAAAAATTACATATTATTAGTTATTAAGGAGGCACTACTCGTGGCTGATTGGTTAATTGGAATAATCATGGGTGCTGTTGAAGGTTTAACAGAGTTTTTACCAGTTTCATCAACAGGGCATATGATTTTAACAGGTCATTTACTTGGATTTGACGATGAGAGAGCGAAAGTTTTCGAAGTTGTTATTCAATTGGGATCGATTTTAGCAGTTGTAGTTATATTTTGGAAGCGTCTATGGTCTTTAGTAGGTATAGGGAAAGTAACAGACGGACCATCGTTAAATTTATTACATATTATTATCGGAATGATTCCTGCCGGCGTACTTGGCGTATTGTTCCATAGTGCGATTAAAGAAGTTTTATTTGGGCCAGGCCCAGTTGTCATTAGCTTAGTGGCTGGTGGTATTTTAATGATTGTTGCTGAGAAGTTTTCAAAACCAAGTACAGCAAGAACATTAGATGAAATCACATATAAGCAAGCATTTACAATCGGAATGTTCCAATGTTTAGCGCTTTGGCCAGGATTTTCTCGTTCTGGTTCTACAATAAGTGGTGGTTTATTAGCTCGCGTGTCACATACAGCGGCAGCTGAATATACATTCATTTTAGCAGTACCAATGATGGTAGCTGCAAGTGGCTTAGATTTAATTAAAAGCTGGGATATATTAAGTGCGGCTGATATACCGCTATTTGCAACAGGATTTATTACGGCGTTCGTTGTTGCAATGCTTGCAATTGTTTCATTCTTAAAATTATTATCTCGTGTAAAACTAACACCGTTTGCTTACTACCGTTTCATTTTAGCTGCGGTATTCTATTTCTTCATTATGTAAGAAATAAATTCTTGGTAACACCCTATAGAATAGACATTTGAAAAAAGTCTATTCTATAGGGTGTTTTTTATCGTGAGAGAAAATTTTTACTCTCATATACTTGTATTTCACCATATGAAATATGACATAATGATGTCGATATAATAATTTTAAGGAAATCGATAGTGTATTTGAGAGGGGCAGTTTAGTGAGTTTTGCAATAGAAATAGTAATTCCAGCACCAATTGATGTTGTATTTGATTATGTAAATAATGACGAGAAAATAATGGAATGGAGTACCTTTATGGTGGAAAATAGGTATCCTCCACATGTAGATGTAAATAATCCTCGTGAAGGTGATAAATATATATCCGTGCAAAAGATGGGGAAGAAAATATATGAGCTTGAGGCAGAAATTTTAGAGTGTGAAGCACCTTATATCGTATCAATTGGATGTGAAATGAAGCAAGGCTATACAGCCGCAACTTATATGTTAGAAGAGGATGAGGAAGGTACATCACTTACTTTAATTATAGAATTTGAACCGAAGAATTTTTTATATAAGATTATGTATAAGTTGACTGGATGGATGACCCGTGCAGTATATATGGGTGAAATGGAACGGTTAGCAGAGTGCGTAGATGCTGCATATTCTCAGAAAAAGGATTGTAATTTTGCTTAATAAAAAACCTGCCGAAATCGGCAGGTTTTATTTTACTACTTTCTCAATCATACTTTCCATTACATGTTCCCAAAGAGAAGTGTCATCAGCTAATGTGGCACGGAAATTAGCGTACATTTCTTTTTGTTTCTCTTCGAATGTTGGATCTTCTTTTTCAGGCAATGTAGCGCGCATTGAAGTTACTAACTCTTGTACTTTTGGAGCACGTGGTCCCCAAACGGCTTGTTCGTTTCCATCTTTATCAATGAAAATAAAGATTGGAATCGCACGTGCTGTTCCGTTTGTTAAATATTGATCCATTAATTCTAAGTTTTCATCGCGAATTAATAATGACATATCAATATTTGCAACTTCAGAAATTCGTTTCATAACAGGCACGCATAAAAGAGCATCGCCACACCAATCAGCTGTTAATACGATAACACGCCAGCCATCATTTTGACGTTCTTCTAATACAGGAAGTAATTCATTTGGAATTAAAAAGTTATTGTAAATGTGCAGTAGCTCGTATTGATTTACTTTCATTTCATTCACATATGTATCAAAGGACATACCTTTATCAGCCCATTTTTGTAAGTTCATAAGTAACACCTCTTTCGTATGATTTGTTTTCATTGTACCAATTTTTATATAGAAAAGCTTGTATTCTTACTCTTTCTTGTCACTTAATAATTTACTTAATAGGAAAAAGAATAGTACGACACATAATTCAGCTATGTTGGATAGTTGCACGCTCTCTATCCAATCGTCAGCGGTATGAATGACGAACCAATCTAGCGTAATTTCAATGATTGCGAAAAGAGTAATAGAAAGCCAATTTGGCATGTTTTGTGTCATTGGATATAGCAGTGCCTTGAAGAAACCGAAGATGAAAAATGTAATACCGTCTAAGAAAGTAATTAATAAAAAAAATAGAAGTAAGGCAGTGCGCGACCTATACTCTACACCAGTAATATGAAAGATTCCTACATATACAAAAAATATAAATGCAAAAATTACAATGAGGAACAGAATAACAAAACCAATAATCAAAGTTTTATCTTTTAGATTGAAATTCGAAAATTTGTCTTCTTCACCCATTATCCTAACTCCTTTTTTTGGAAATTCAACTTCATTTTATCATGAAATATCTATTAAAAAACTACGAATTATGGGAAAATAAGGTGACAAAAAGTAAGATTTCATGTAAAATTATTAATAAGGTTTTTATTTAATCAAATGAAATAAAAGGGGCTGTCAAAGTTGTCTCAAAATCGAGAGCAATTAATGGAAGAACTATCGACAAATGTTTTTGCTATGTTCCGCACGTTGCGTAATGATATTGGAAAAATATTTGGTGGTTACATACCGTGGAATGAGTTCATCGTTCTTAGAATATTGAATCGTACGAATAAAGAAATGGTATCACGTGTGGCGAATGAGTTAAATGTGTCGAATAGTCATATTACAGCTGTTACAGAAAAATTAATTAATAAAGGTTTTGTAACTCGTTCACGTTCTACGTCAGATCGCCGAGTTGTATATTTGGAGATTACTGAACAAGGAAAAGATTTAGTTGCAAAAATGGAAGGTGCAAAAAAACAATATTTGCAAGAAAGATTTTCTACGCTCTCAGAAGAAGAAATGAATATAATGATATCTATTTCTAAAAAACTTATTTAAGTTATTATAAGTAAGAAAACGCTTACACTCCGAAAAAGAAGACTTTCCTTATATGAGGAAGGTCTTTTTTCGTATGTAAAAGATTATAAAAAAGAAAATATGTAACATACTACTAATAAAGGAAGGGGGCAGAAATATGACAAATCGAAATGGTAGTAAAGGGAGCGGAAATCAAAGCTCACCGAAATCAGGGCAATTTCAACAAGAGTTTAGTGCAGAATTTGAAACTGGTAACGATAATAAAGGAAAAGAATATCGTTCGAAAAAGGGAAGTAAATCAAAAAAGGAGTGAATCATTTCACTCCTTTTTTTGATTTAAGATGCGGCAGATTGATCTGTATTATATTTTTCTTCTGATTTTGCGACAATCATTGCACAAATTGCATCACCAGAAATATTTACAGCTGTTCTTGACATATCTAGAATGCGGTCAATACCGATAATTAAGGCAATACCTTCTACCGGTAGATTGACTTGATTTAAAACCATCGTCAGCATTACAAGGCCAACACCTGGTACACCAGCAGTGCCGATACTAGCTAGTACAGCAGTTAATACGACTACAGCTAGTTGGGAAATAGTAAGTTCAACGCCGTATACTTGAGCGATAAATACAGTTGCTACACCTTGCATAATGGCAGTACCATCCATATTAATTGTTGCACCTAGTGGTTGTACAAAAGAGCTGATTGCTTTTGGAACACCAAGCTTCTCTTGTGCGGTTTTCATTGCAAATGGAAGAGATGCATTAGAGCTAGATGTACTAAACCCAATCGCCATTACTGGTCCGAAATGTTTAAAGAAACGGACAATGCTTTCTTTTGCTAATACTTTTAATAAGCCACCATATACGAAGACGCCGTGAATAATAAGTACTAGCATAACGACAATCATATACTTGAACATCGCAGCGACGCCTGCAAGACCCATTTTACCGACGGATGAAGCAAGCAACCCAAATGTTCCGATTGGAGCTAATTTCATAACGAGATTAACGAGATACATCATTAATTCGTTGCCCTGTTCAAGTAATGAATGAATACTTTGGACACGTTTTCCTAAAATAGCTATACCAAGTCCAATTAATACGGCAAAGGCAATAATTTGTAACATGTTTCCATCAGCCATCGCTTTTGCTGGGTTATCTGGTACGATATTTAGCAATGTATCGACGAAAGATGTTTCGGTTTTTGCACCTTCATATTTAAGCCCTTCGGTTTTAAAATTACCACCAGATCCTGGTTGTATAATCAGTGCAAATGTAACTGCAATAGAGATGGCAACGGCTGTAGTTACAAGAAAGAATGAAATTGATTTTAAACCGATTCTTCCAAGTTGCTTCGGGTCCCCAAGACCAGCAGCTCCAAGTACGATAGAAATGAATACAACAGGGACAACTAGCATTTTAATGAGGCGAATAAACAATTGACCAAGTGGATTGAACACATATTGATTTAATGGTTCAAAAATGGATGGTGCAGCTAAATTTAAAGTGAGTCCGACAACTAAACCGAGAAATAATGCAATTAAGATTGCTTTTGTTTGTTTCAATAAAACCCCCTCCTTATTTTTGTGAAATTACTTTCTACATTAATTGTACCGAAAAACTACCTATTTCGACAATATTTTCTGAATATTTTGCATGAAAAGTATCTATTTAAATATAGATTGCTTTTACGAAAGTAAGCAGAAAAAGCTAAATAAACTATTTAGAAAACAAAATAGACCATCACACAGGATGGTCTAGGGAAGGGGACAATTTATGTCAATTTAATTAGGGATGGAAGTTGTTCAAGACACTGGGGAATGTCTTATAAATTAGGGAGGAACAACTTCGATACATATACTATAAAATGTG